>JAEDFW010000073.1 GCA_016297855.1 Oscillospiraceae bacterium | reverse complement strand
GAATCTGCTGCTTCTGCCCGTCCGTCAGGTCGCTCATCAGCACACGGCCGACCATGATCCCGGGATTGCCGGCATATTCGGTCTGTCAGGTGTGGAAGGCGACGAGGATCTCATCCTCCACGCAGCAGGCGAAACGCCAGCCATGTTTTCCATTCGAAATATTCGGTTGTATTGCAGGTATCGAAAATATACGTTTGGGAAATTCTGTGCCAGCCGCACATACCGGCGTTTGAGCCACTGATCCGTGTTCGTAATGATGCCTCAGTTGACGTTCTTGAGGACCATGCATTATCTTTCCCTTCGCCTTCGCGGCAGACATGCCACCGTTCCCAATGCGAAGCGCTCTGTCCGGGCGCAAGCGTACATACCGGTCCCAGTGCCTCAAGTTCCATCACGTTCGGGTCTAGAAACAGTTCAAAGTTGCATCCTCCGTCAGGCTAGCGCTTGGCCTCTGCGCGGCTCAGTTCGAACTTCATACTATTCATTATATTTTAGCCTCCCCGTTCTTTTCACCGTCTATTCCGATGTGCCTGACACTGCCGCGCTCACACAGCCGTGCGGGCGGCAGCATAACCGGGTCATATTCTTTTCCGCTGATCATGGCAATATCCCGTATCGCAAAATTCGACATTCAATCACTCCATCTGGAGCATTGAAGCATCGGGAAAGAAAGCGGCGTCCCGTTTTATACCAAAAAATACAATGCTCCCCTTGTATATTGATCTTCTTTTTTGCGTATAGCGATTTATTTTTCAAAATCAACAGAAAATGCGCCAGCTGTGAAAAAACATTTATCGTTTCCCATTTTTGTTCCGGGGATATATTTACAAAAAAGCTTATATTTTTTGCACAAACGCATTGACTTTGTCAATGTAAAGTGCTATAGTCTTAAACCGTAGAATTCACCGCGCATCCGTGCGCTGTGTCCGTTTGTCAAAGGAGAGTCTAAAAATGAAACGTATTATTGCAATTGTATGCATCGTACTGCTGCTGCTTTCCATGGTGGCCTGCTCCAGTGCGAAGAAGGACAAATATGTTGTCGGCGTGTGCCAGCTGGTGCCGCACGACGCGCTGGATGCCGCGACCAACGGCTTCTGTGACGCATTGAAGGAAGCGCTCGGCGAAGAGAACGTTGAGATCAAAGTCGAGGTCGCTGCAGGCGACTCCAACACCTGCGCGCCAATCGTGAACGCGTTTGTGGCCGACAAGGTCGACCTTATCATGGCCAACGCCACGCCCGCACTGCAGGCTGCGGCTGCCGCAACCTCCGAGATTCCCATCCTGGGCACGTCCGTCACCGAATACGGCGTGGCGCTGGGCATTGAGAACTTCTCCGGCACCGTGGGCGGCAACATCTCCGGCACGTCCGATCTGGCCCCGCTTGACCAGCAGGCCGATATGATCACCGAATGGTGCCCGGACGCAAAGACCGTTGGTCTTCTGTACTGCTCGGCTGAGGCCAACTCCAAGTACCAAGTGGACACCGTGCAGGATTATCTGGAAGCTAAGGGTTTGAGCTGCACGCAGTACGCGTTCGCCGACAGCAATGATCTGGCCGCCGTGGCGCAGGCCGCTGCTGACGCATCCGACGTCATCTATGTCCCCACGGATAATACTGCCGCCGCCGCGACCGGCGTTATTGATGGTATCTGCCGCCCGGCAGGCGTGCCCGTGATCGCGGGCGAAGTTGGCATCTGCTCTGGCTGCGGTATCGCAACGCTGTCCATCAGCTACTATGACCTCGGCTACGCGACCGGCAAGATGGCCGCCAAGGTGCTGACCGGCGAGGCCGATATCTCCACCATGCCCGTGGGCTATGCCGAGAAGGTCACTCCGATGTACAACGCAGAGATCTGCGCAGACCTCGGCCTGACACCGCTCGACGGCTACGAGCCCATTGCCTAATCATTCACGCAAAGGGCGGGATGAATATCCCGCCCTTTTTTCCCGTCCGTGCGTTTTTGTGCGCGGGCGGCAATACCATCTCTGGAGGAACATTTGTTATGGCAAGTTTTCTGAACGCTCTGCCCGGCGCCGTGGCGCAGGGTCTGATCTGGGGTGTCATGGCCATCGGCCTGTTTATCACCTACAAGCTGCTGGACATCGCGGACCTGACGGTTGACGGCTCGTTCTGCACCGGCGGCGCAGTCTGTGTCATGCTGATCCTGGCAGGCTGGAACGTCTGGCTTGCGATGCTCATGGCATGCATCGCCGGTATGCTGGCCGGTCTTGCCACCGGCATCTTTCATACCCGCTGCGGCATCCCCGCGATCCTGTCCGGCATCCTGACGCAGCTCGGGCTGTGGTCGGTAAACCTGGCCATCATGGCCATGAAGGCCAACCAGGCGCTGAACGTCAACAATTACAAGCTGCTCGTCTCGCTGCGCTACCTGCAGGATGTGCAGAAGGGCGCACGCCCGTTCTATATGCACCCGCTGTTCACGGTGGGCGTGTTTACGCTCGTGATCGTGGCGATCCTGTACTGGTTCTTCGGCACCGAGCTGGGTGCGTCCATCCGCGCCACGGGCGCCAACGGCAACATGGCGCGCGCGCAGGGCATCAACACCGACCGCAACAAGGTGCTGGGTCTGATGCTCTCGAACGGCATTGTGGCACTCTCGGGCGCGCTTCTGAGCCAGTATCAGAGCTTCTCCGACATCAACATGGGCCGCGGCGCGATCGTCATCGGTCTGGCGGCGATCATCATCGGAGAGTCGCTGTTTAACCGGATTTTCCACAACTTTGGCCTGCGGCTGATCGCCATCAGCATCGGCGCGATCATCTACTACATCGTCATTCAGGCCGTCATCAGTCTGTTTGAAATCAATTCCAACTACCTCAAGCTCATCTCAGCGCTCATCGTCGCTGTGTTCCTCGCCATCCCCTATTGGCGCGAAAAGTACGGAAAAAAGCCCGCGCGCGCACAGAAGGAGGTTCCCCATGCTTAAGATTGAACACATCAGCAAAACCTTTAACGCCGGCACCGTCAACGAAAAGCAGGCGCTGTGCGATTTGAGCCTCGAGCTGCGCGAGGGCGATTTCGTCACCGTCATCGGCGGCAACGGCGCAGGCAAGAGCACCATGCTCAACTGTGTGGCAGGCGTGTTCGGCGTTGAGTCCGGCAGGATTCTCATCGACGGCGTGGACGTGACGCATCTGCCGGAATACAAGCGCGCAAAATATATCGGCCGCGTATTTCAGGACCCCATGATGGGCACGGCCGCGACCATGCAGATCGAAGAAAACCTGGCTCTGGCTGCGCGGCGCGGCCAGCACCGGACGCTGCGCCCCGGCATCACAAAGCAGGAGCGCGATGCCTACCGTGAGCAGCTGAAGATTCTCGATCTCGGTCTGGAGGACCGTCTGACCACCAAGGTGGGGCTGCTCTCCGGCGGCCAGCGGCAGGCGCTGACGCTGCTGATGGCCACGCTGAAGCAGCCGAAGCTGCTGCTGCTCGATGAGCACACGGCGGCGCTCGACCCCAAAACGGCGGCCAAGGTGCTCGACGCGACAGAGCGCATCGTGCAAAAGAGCGGCCTGACAACCATGATGATCACGCACAACATGCGCGACGCCATCGCCCACGGCAACCGCCTTGTCATGATGTACGACGGGCGTATCGTTGTCGATGTAAGCGGCGAAGAAAAAAAGCGTCTCACAGTCGAGCAGCTACTCAGCCTGTTCAGCCAGGCCAGCGGCTCAGACGAAGTCGACGACAAGCTGGTTCTTTCCTAAATCCCGTAATCAAAACCGGCGGATGTGAAACATCCGCCGGTTTTTTCATACATTACATCTGCCTGACGCCTCTCGGGATATATGTGCCGGTACGTTCGGCGAGAACCTCGCCATTGTCTACAGCCAGCTGCCCGCGCAGATACACCTGCGTGATTCTGCCATGCGTCTTGATGCCCTCAAAAGGTGTATAACCGGCGCTCGAGATCTGATCCGCCGCCGTGATCACGCCTTCCGCTGCAGGATCAATGACGACGATATCCGCATCCGCGCCCGGCGCAAGCACGCCCTTGCGGCCGAACATGCCGTAGAGCTTCGCAGGATTCTCAGACAGAACTCTGCACATCGTCTCCGGTGTGATCCGTCCTTCGGCTACACCGGCAGAATACAGCAGAATGCCGCGTGTCTGCACACCCGGAAGCCCGCCGGGGATTTTCGTGAAGTCCCCCCTGCCCGCGTCCTTCTGCTGCAGGGTAAAGCTGCAGTGGTCGGTCGAGACGGTCTGGATCGTCCCGTCGGCCAGCGCCTGCCACAGCGCCTGCTGATCGGCCTTTTTGCGCAGCGGCGGCGCACAGACATAGCGCGCAGCGGCGGAATACTCCGGAAGGTCATAGACGCTGTCGTCGAGCAGCAGATAGTGCGGGCACGTTTCGATATACACCTGCTGGCCGCGTGCTCTTGCCGCGCGTACCTCGTGCAGCGCCTCGGCAGTGCTCAAGTGCACGATGATGACCGGCACATCCGCCACCTGCGCAATGCGCAGCAAATGCGCCACCGCCTCGGCCTCAAGCGCATTCGGCCGGCATCTGGGATGCGAGCCGGGTCCCGTCAGACCGTCACGCTTATGCTGCTCGATGAGCGCGTCGATCACACCCGCGTTTTCGCAGTGTACGCCGGCAATGCCGCCGTACTGCCTCAGTGCGCGCAGCGCGTAATACATATCCTTGTCTCCGATCATCATGGCGGGATATGTCATATACATCTTAAACGAAGAAATACCCGCGTCAAACATGGCCGGAAGCTCGGCTTCGATCGATTCATTCCAGTCGTCAATGGTCATGTGGAAGCCATAGTCACACGAGCTCTTTCCGTCTGCCTTCTCGTGCCATAGCTTCAGTCCGTAGCTGAGCGACTCTCCCTTGTTGGGACAGGCGAAGTCGATGACGGTCGTCGTGCCGCCGCGCAGCGCGCTTTTTGTGCCCGAGGCAAAGTCGTCGGCTGTGGTGGTGTTGCACACATCAAGATCAAAGTGTGTATGCGCGTCGATAAAGCCGGGAAACAGCAGCTTACCCGTGACGTCGGTCACCGCTGCGCCGTGCGGCGGAAGATCCTGCCCCACGGCAGCGATCGTTTCGCCGTCTGTCAGAATATCGGCGCGGAACGTGCCGCTGCCGGTCACAAGCGTGCCGCCCTTGAAAAGATGTTTCATAAACCCGCTTCCTTTCCTACGGAGCACTCTCCGCCGGTATGATTTTACATTATATCACACCGCGCGTTTCTTTTCTTCCTCTCTTTTCACAAAAAATTAAGACGTTTTTCATCATTTTGCCCAGCTTTTGCAGTCTTTGACTCTTGCATTGTCTACGCTTTTATTGTAAAATACGCGCGAAAGAGGAGTAATCAGAAATGAAAACGCCACAAAATTCCAATCCGGCGCAATCTGCCGGGCAAAAATATCCCTTCTGGCCGGCGCTCGCTGCATGCCTGCTGCTGCCGCTGTATCTCGAGTTCATGCTGCACCTGCTGGTGTGCGGTTCGGTCTCGGCCAGAATCGTCTACCCCCTTCTGTTCGCCGCTGCGGCCGGGATGGGGTTCTTTGTGCTGTGCTCGCTGCTGCCGGCCCGGGCCAACGCCGTCATAGCGCTGGTTTTGGGTTTCCTTGTCACGCTCTATTTTGAGGTGCAGTTCGTCTATCACTCCATCTTCGGCGAGTTCATGGCTGTCTGGCAGGTCACCTTCGGTGCGACCGCCATCACCAACTTTTTTTCACAGATGCTCTACGGCATCTGGCGCGCGCTTTGGAAGATCCTGCTGCTGCTTGTACCGTGGGTCTTGATGCTGGTGTTGGTGTGCCTTCATAAGCTTCAGTTCCCGCGTCAGAAGTGGTATTTCCCCGTGTCGGCGCTCGCGCTGGCCTTTGCGCTGCACTTTCTTTCGGTGGGCGTGATGCGCCTGAACGACGATAACGCGTTCTCCGTCTACCGGCTCTACCAAAGTCCCAACACCGCCACACAGATCAGCGTGAAGAACATCGGCCTTCTTTCCACCACGCGGCTTGAGTGCAAATACCTGCTGCTCGGCGCAGCATCTGAACCGACGCCGTCGGTTGAATATCCGGATCCCGCGCCGCAGCCTGCCGAGCCGGAAGGCATTGATCTCGACGCATACAACGCCATCAACATCGACTTTGACCAGCTTGCCGCCGGAACACAGGATGAGACGCTCAAAAAGCTCGACCAGTATTTTGCCGGCGTCGAACCGACCGAAAAAAACGAATACACCGGCATTCTCGAGGGCTACAATCTCATCACCATCTGCGCGGAGTCATATTCACCGTATATCATCGACCCCGTGCGGACACCCACGCTCTACAAGCTCTCGACCGAGGGTTTTGTCTTTCACAACTACTATGGCTCCTATGCCAGCAACACCACGAACGGCGAGTATACGATGTGCATGGGCTTGTATCCTGACCTCTCGCGCAGCAAATCCACTGCCAGCTTCTACGCCTCGCAGATGAACTATCTGCCGTTCTGCCTGGGCAATCAGTTCAAATCCGTCGGCGCGGAAGCCTGGGCGTATCACAACTACACGGGCGAGTATTACTCGCGCAACGAGACGCATCCCAACATGGGCTACGTCTTCCAATCCGCAACCGACGGATTGGATATTCCGCTCAGCTGGCCCTCGAGCGATCTTGACATGATGATTGCGTCCGTCGATGATTATCTGTCCAGCGGCGAACAGTTCACCGCCTACTACATGACCTTCTCCGGCCACTATCAGTACAACTGGGACAATCCCATGAGCGTGAAAAACCGCGCCGTCGTGCAGGATCTGCCGTATTCCGAGACGGTCAAGGCATATCTGGCCTGCAATCAGGAGCTGGAATCCGCGCTCAGCTATCTCATAGAGCGGCTCGAGCAGGCAGGCGTGGCGGATAAGACCGTGATCGTGCTTACGAATGACCACTACCCCTACGGTCTGACACAGCAGGAGTATGACGAGCTGGCAGGAAAACCCGTCGACACCACGTTCGAGCGCTACCGCAGCAGCTTCATCTGCTATGTGCCCGGGATGCAGGTGGACATCGACACCTATTGCAGCACGGCGGACATTCTGCCGACACTTCTGAATCTTTTTGGCTTCGAGTATGATTCCCGCCTGATGGCCGGACGCGACATACTCTCGCCGCAGGCGCACGACTATGCCGTGCTGTCCGACCAGAGCTTCATTACAAAAGACTTTGCCTTTGACACCTCCACAGGCTCCGTGACGTACTATACCGAGCCTTCCAGCGTAGATGCGTCCGAAATTGAACGCATCCAGCACGAGATCGCGCTGGATTTCCAGGTATCGCTGGACATTCTGAACAGCGACTACTACGCGCACGCGCTGTCGAATTACACCGCGGGCAGCATCCCCGCGCAGCCCAGTCATTCATCCGATGACACACAGCTGGAAAAATACCCGTTTACTGATATTCCTGACACGCTGCTTCTGGGCGCGCTGGACTATATCTACAGCAACGGCTATATGGAGCCGTTGTCCGAGACGAAGTTCGGTTTTGACGCCGACTGCGCCTACGCAGAGCTTTTGGACGTCCTTTACCGCATGAGCGGCTCGCCCGAGATGCCCGGCGTGACAGCGGTGTGGCTTGGTTCGGAAAAGGCCATCACCGGCAAATACGCCCCAGCCGTGGCCTGGGCCAAGGAGAACTACCTTATCAGCTATACGCAGTATGAGATGGACTCGTTCACCACCGTTCTTCGCAAAAGCGCCGCCGTCACACTGTTCCAGTATGCAAAGCTTCTGGGTCTTGATACAACGGTGGACGAAGCTGATCTGGCGAACTACACCGCCAAATATCCGCTGCTGCGCGGCATTGAGGCACGCGCGCTCTACTGGTGCTACAAAAACGCCGTCATGCGCGGCAGCGGCACGATGGAATCGGTCTTTGAGCAGGCAAACGATGTCATGAGCCGCTATTACATCGTCAGCGCCGTATACAATTTCTATCTGTACTTCATCGAATGAGCATGGCCGCCGCGCGCTTTGCACGCGGCGGCTTGATACATCTGCTCTTTTTTCAGATTTTCTAAAAAAGTACTTGCATTTTCGCCTGTTATCTGTTAGAATGTCTCTTGCCGATGGGGGTATAGCTCAGCTGGGAGAGCGCATGACTGGCAGTCATGAGGTCAGCGGTTCGATCCCGCTTATCTCCACCAGAAAAGTCCT
>JAEDFW010000072.1 GCA_016297855.1 Oscillospiraceae bacterium | reverse complement strand
TGCTCCGCGCAGCTGCGCAAGCAAGCGCGCCGCCCATGTTGCCGGTTCCGATAAAACCCAATGTCGTCATGAAACTGCCTCCTGTCCAATCTGACCGTCATCGTAGATGATACTCCTGCTGCTCGACCGCGCATGAAGCCGCATTTGCCTGTGCGCGTGCTCTGAGTGACGATGCTTGTTTCCCACCGGGGCTGGATTCGCCGCCGGCGGGAAACGATTATCTGAAGTATAGCACACGGCATGTCGTTTGAAAAGTGGAGCCGGGTACGGATTTTACCAAATTTTCATGCACTGTGTCTTGTTTTTTTGCGTAGAACGTGGTAGCGTATCAATCATCGGAATATTTTTCGCCGTGTGAGGAAAGGGGAAAGGTGCCATGCGAAGAAGCGATCGGGAAATAACAGACCGCGCCGAAATCGTGCGCATCATTGCCGCGTGCGACTGCTGCCGCGTAGGGTTTGCGGACGCAGACGGCGTGTATATTGTGCCGCTGAATTTTGCATACGTTGAAACCGGCGCGCTTGGCGCATTCTATTTTCACGGTGCGAAAGAGGGAAGAAAGGCAGAACTCATCGCCGCGCGGCCAACGGTCGGCTTTGAAATGGACTGCGCGCACCGGCTCAACGCGTCTGACCGGGCGTGCGGATACTCGTTTGCATATCAAAGCGTCATTGGCACAGGCGTGATCACGCAGGTTGCGGATCCGGAAGAAAAGAAGCGCGCGCTGACTGCCATCATGGCGCACTATGCCCCGGAAACGGCGTGGGTATTTACGGACGGACAGGCGCAGGCTGTGGCTGTGTATCGGTTGGACATCGAAAGCCTCAGCTGCAAGGCGCATGCCTAGCAATAAGGAGGAAGCAATATGTATGATATGGATCGCGACCGCATCCCGGAGAGCTACCGGCCGCTGAGCGCGTGGGCGTATTTCGGCCTGCAGCTGCTGTACGCCGTGCCGCTGGTGGGCTGGGTATTTCTCATCTGCCACGCAATCGGCAGCCGCAACATCAACAAGCGCAATTTTGCCCGCAGTTTTTTCTGCGTGTATATCGTTGTAATTGTGCTTGCGCTGCTGCTGGCTGCAATGGGCGTGAGTGTTTTCACGCTTTCCGGCGGCAGCAATATGTAAAAAATGGCCCGGGATCTCTGATCCCGAGCCATGTCCATATTCCGACATCTTGTGACTGCGCGGGAAATATTTCCTAGATGTGGGGTTTCGACAAAATTCTTTTTCTGGATGTGTTATGCTTCTTGACGGCAGAGGACGGATGCAGCCGTATTGCGACAGCGGTCTGATCATCCGCCTGTGCCTGCTCGATGCTGTCAAGAATGCCGGCGGCAAGCTCGCGCGCCGTAAGGCTGCCGCAGCGGCCAAGATACTGTTCGGTCTCAGCCCCGGCGGCGCCGTCACTCACCAGTACCAGCATCTGCTCTCTCTGCAAGGACAGCTTCACACATTCGGCCTGGTGTGCCTCTCCTGCGCCAAGCCCGGGTGGTGGTGAAGCTGTCCCGATTTTTATGAGCCTGCCATCCTGCAGGAGATATGACGGCGGCGCGCCCCACTTGTGCAGGAAACCTTCCGCCGTGACGAGGCTCACCTGCAGGAGATCAATCGTGGAAAATCCACCGTCCTGGCGGAGAATATACACACCGTTGAGCATCTGCATCGCCCCCAATGCGTCGAAGCCGGATTCGATCATGCTGCGCAGCAGCTTTGCGGCTGTGCGGCTCTCATGTTCTGCCTCCGTTCCGGTGCCCATGCCGTCACACAGCAGCACATAGTACCATTCTCCGCAGGTAAATGAGCAGCCGTGATCGCCCGAGACGCTGCCGGCTCGTACACCGCGTGCACGGAAGCCCAGCTCCGGGGTATAGCGCGGCAGCTGCGCAGCGTCCGGCTCGTCGGGGGCGGCAAGTTCATGCAGCGCCTGCGCGAGAAAGCGGTAGTGGTCGGCCAGAATGCCGCGGCTCTCGGCAAGGCGTGCATGATACTGCAGCCGGCACAGCCGCTCATCGAGCGCCTCGTTCACGGCGGCAAGGAAGCCGCCCGTATGGCAGCAGCGCTCCAGGAAAAATGCCGGCAGATCGTCCCGCACGGCGCAGCCGCGCCGCAGGATGCGCGCGCTGGCGCCGGAAAGTGCGAGGTAGGTCTCATGCGCGCACGCGTTCCAGCATACGCCGTATTTGCCGCAGCTGCGGCAGACGCGCTCGGCTGCACGGTCAAAGACCGCTGCCGATTGCGGTTCCTGCTCATATGCGGCGCTGCGGTCGAGCAGGCGTGTGATGTACGTTAAAATATCCGCCATACCTTCGAGCTTTTCCGCAGCCGGGCCTGTCGCAGGGGCACAGGACGCCTGTGCGCGCGTGAAGCGGCTGGTGTCGATGGGCAGCGCCAGAAGCGTGCCGATTGCAGCGCCCGCCAGCGCGGCAGCGCCGTTTCCGCCGGCAAACAGTACGAACGAGGTGCAGCAGCCGAGAAATACTGCCGCACGCAGCGGTTTTTTTGCCGTTTTCGCGCCGAAGCAGACCAGTGCGGAAAAAACAAGCATTGCGCACATGGAATGTGCCTGCGGGCAGGTGATATCCAGAACCAAACCGCATGCCGCTGCGCAGAACAGCCCGGATGGCTCCGCCGACGATAAAAATACAGCGCCCACGGCGAGAATAATACTGAGCGGGAGACTGCCGGGAAGAACGATCCGCCCGCAGCCGGCCAGCAGCGCCAGCGCCAACGCCTGCCTGCCGTGCCCGTCCTGTTTCAGTCCTGCGGAAAACAGCACTGTGGCTGTTCCGAGCAGCGCAAGCTTTGCCAGCAGAAATGCTACGTCAAACGCGTGTACGCGCCCGCCAAGCAGGCAGACGACCCCGGGCAGCATGTACAGCGCACACGCGCATGCAGGTGTGAACCAGCGCTTTTCACGCGGCAGAAGATCGTGAAAGATGCACGCGCCCGCCAGAATCAGAAAACCGCCCGCGAGCAGTTCCAGCGCCGCGGAAAAGCCCCAGAACAGCAAAAATCCGCAAGCCGCGCCGAGAAACGCACCGACTGCTGCCGGCCCGAAGCCCGGTGCAGCCACCAACGCCAGAGCCAGCGGAAGCGGTCGGTCAAACAGCGGCGCAAGAGAAAGGATCAGCCCTGCGGCGCAGAAGCCAGCAGCTTGTGCAAATGCGCGCAGCATGGGACGCGCCTGCAGCTGCGCGCGCGCCGTATGCGTCAATGCTGCGGCGAATCTTCGCAGGCGCTTTGTGGTGTTCATCGCGTTCCCTCCCGCGCATCCGGCCATAACCGGTTGTTTTCTGGCCAAAGCATACCACAAAACGCCAAAAGAATCGGTCGGGAAATGACACGGGAAATACCATGCACAAAAAACAGGCAGCCATTGCACCGGCAAAGGAAAAGCCCTTGCAGTCCGGCGGCAAACGGCGTACAATAATGAAAACGTGAAAAACAGCAAAGGAGAATACGATGGGCGTAGAATTGGAGATCAAGCTGGAGGTAAACGACCTGCAGCTGCTGGATTGCATTCTGTGCGACGCGCGTGTGCGCGGAAAGATGACAGGGCCGTTTGCGTATGTACCGATGCAGACAACGTATTTTGATACGGCCGACAGGCAGCTGTCCCGACGCCGCTGGATGCTGCGCGTGCGCGCCGAGGGTGAAACGAGCGTTGTTACGATGAAAACTGCTGCAGAGGGCTATGAACGCGGCGAGTGGAGCGTGCAGGCAGAAGTTCTGGATGAGGCGATCAAACCGCTCGTGGCGCAGGGCGCGCCGAAGGAACTGGAACAGATCGCGCAAAGCGAATGGATCCCCGTCTGCGGCGCAAAATTTACGCGCATTCTTGCAAATCTGGAATTCTCCGACGGCAGCCGCTGCGAGTTGGCGGGCGATATCGGCGATCTAATAGGCGCAGGGCGCTATGCGCCTTTGTGCGAGCTGGAACTGGAATTAAAGGACGGAAGCGCCGATGCAATGCTTGCGCTTGCGGAGGAGCTGAAAGCGTCCTACGGCTTGAAAGAAGAGCGCCGCAGCAAATTTGCCCGTGCCCGGGCGCTGGCGGCGGGCGAATAACGCCCGATTGTGTTTCTCGTTGGGACATGCTATACTATTATACAATCACCGCCGGGATGTCCCGGCAGAAAAATTGAGGGACAAGACATGGATGCAAATAAACAGCTGAATCTGACGATGCTTTGCGATTTCTATGAGCTGACGATGTCGAACGGCTATTTCCAGTGCGGCATGAAAGACCGCATCACTTACTTCGATATCTTTTTCCGCACCGTACCGGATAACGGCGGTTTTGCCATTGCGGCTGGACTCGAGCAGGCGGTACGCTATATCCAGCAGCTGCATTTTGATGATGACGATATCGCGTATCTTCGCGGCAGGAACATGTTCACTGAAGAATTCCTGCAGTATCTGCGTGATTTCCGCTTTACCGGCGATATCTGGGCTGTGCCCGAGGGGACGCCCATTTTCCCGCGCGAGCCGATCATGACCGTGCGCGCGCCGGCCATTCAGGCGCAGCTGGTGGAGACGTATCTGCTGCTGACGCTCAACCATCAGAGCCTGATTGCCACGAAAGCCAACCGCGTGGTGCGTGCAGCTGAAGGGCGCACGGTGCTGGAATTCGGCTCGCGCCGGGCGCAGGGCGGTGACGGTGCGGTGCTTGGTGCGCGCGCAGCGTTCATTGGAGGCTGCAAGGGCACGGCCTGCACGGTCTCCGACGAACTGTTCGGCGTGCCTGCCGGCGGCACGATGGCGCATTCGTGGGTGCAGATGTTTGATTCGCAGTATGAGGCGTTCAAGACCTACTGCGAGATCTATCCGGACAACCCAACGCTTCTGGTCGATACTTACAACACGCTCAAACAGGGCGTGCCCGATGCCATCCGCGCCTTCAACGAGGTGTTAAAGCCCCGCGGCCTTACAAAGTGCGGCATCCGCCTGGATTCAGGCGATATGACGTATCTGACGAAAAAGGCCAGAAAGATGCTTGACGACGCGGGCTGGCAGTCGTGTAAAATCTCGGTGTCGAACTCTCTTGACGAGCACATCATCCGCGATCTTCTCATGCAGGGCGCGCAGATCGACATGTTCGGCGTCGGCGAGCGGCTGATCACTGCACGGTCCGAGCCGGTGTTCGGCGGCGTGTACAAGCTGACGGCGGTGGAGGATGCGGCAGGCAATATCATCCCCAAAATCAAGATCAGCGAGAACGTGGGCAAGATCACGAACCCGCACTTCAAGAAGCTCTACCGCTTCTTCGGCAACGACACTGGCAAGGCCATTGCCGACTATCTGTGCGTGTACGACGAGACGGTGGATGATTCGCATGATCTGGAAATCTTCGACCCTGAGGCGACGTGGAAGCGTAAGACCGTGTATAACTTCACGGCGAAAGAGCTGCTGGTGCCCATTTTCAAAAATGGCGAGCTGGTCTACAAGCTTCCCTCGCTTGCCGAGATCCAGCGCTACTGCGCTGAGCAGGTCGATACCCTCTGGGACGAGGTCAAACGATTCGACAACCCGCACAACTACTATGTGGATCTTTCGCAGAAACTGTGGGACATCAAATACAAGCTGCTGCGCGAGAATAACCGATGAACCGGGCATCGAAAGACATTGCCCTGTGTGGGCTTCTTTGCGCGCTTGCAGTGGCGGTAATGTGCCTTGGAGGGCTGATCCCGGCAGCCACGTTCTGCTGCCCGGTGCTTGCCAGCCTTGCGCTTCTTCTGGCAAGGCCGCGCGTCGAGACGCGTCTTGTTTGGGCGATGTACGCGGCGATTGCAATTTTAAGTTTGCTGCTTTCGCCGGATAAAGAGGCCGCTGCCATTTTTCTTGCGCTGGGCTACTATCCCATCGTCCTTCCGGCGCTTGAACGGAAAAAGCCGCTGGTGCGCTGGTGCGCGAAGCTGGCTCTCTTTTATGCGGCTGTCTCTTTGGCGTATGCGGTACTTTTGTTCGTGCTGCGCCCGGCCGGGCTGATGGCGGAGTTTGACGAGATGGGAAGAATCATGGCTGCATCGCTGCTTGTGCTTGGCGGCGTTGTGTTTGTACTGTACGACGCGGCGCTGCGCGTGCTGGAGCGGCGGCTGCAGATGCGGCAGAAAGGAAAAAGAGTATGATTCGATTTGGTATCATCGGGCGGAATTTCGTTGTCGACTGGATGCTGGGCGCAATGGCGGAGGTCCCGGGGATGCAGCCCGTGGCGGTTTGCTCGAGAAACGAAGAGACAGGCCGCGAATTTGCGGAAAAATACGGCCTTTCCTACGTCTTTACCAGCGTCGGGGCCATGGCCGCGTCGGACTGCATCGACGCGGTGTACATCGCAAGCCCCAACTACTGCCATTTTGCGCATGCGGAAATTTGCCTGCGCGCGGGCAAGCATGTCCTGTGCGAAAAGCCTGCCACGCTCACGGCGGACGAGACGCGCACGCTCGTCTCACTTGCGCGCAAGAAGGGCGTGGTTTTTCTCGAGGCGATGCGCTTCGTTTTTGACGACGCGCTGGATATCATTGAGAAGAACCTTCCCCGCATCGGCGTGCTTCGCCGCGCGGCGGTGGATTTTTCGCAGTATTCCTCGCGCTATGACCGCATCCGCGCGGGTGAGCAGAATATCAACGCCTTTACCCCTGCGCTCGGCAACGCCGCCATTATGGACATGGGATGCTACTGTATCCACGGTATCGTGCGGTTGTTCGGCAAACCCAAAAGCGTCAGGGCCAGCGCCGTGAAGCTGGAAAGCGGCTTCGAGGCGTCAGGCGTGGTGCTGATGGAGTACCCCGGCTTCACCGCCGAGGCGATTTACTCCAAGGTCGCGCAGCAGGTCTCGCCCACAACCTTCCTTGGCGAAGACGGCGCGATTTTGCTTGACAACATCAACCGGACCAAACGCGTCTGGCTGAAGATGCGAAACGGCGCAGAAGAGGATCTCGGCTACGAGGAAAAACTACCCATCAATATGACGTGCGTGCTGCGCGAATTTGCGGACTACGTCACACGCGGCGAGCAGCCGGAAAAGCGCAATCAGGACAGCATCTGGACGATGGAGGTCATCGATGAAGCCCGGCGCCAGACCGGTGTGTGCTTCTCGGAATAACACTCAGCTTTGCAGCGGAGTGCCTGAAAAGGCAGCGATCCCTGCAATGGGATAATTGCATCATCAACGCAGCCTCCCTGTTTTTTCGGTTCCTGCCGAAAGAGCAGGGGGCTGCGTTTATAAGCCGATAGAGACAAAAAAAGAGACATCCCTACGGATGTCTCTCGTGGTGCGCGAGGCGGGACTTGAACCCGCACGTCCGGAGTGGACACTAGAACCTGAATCTAGCGAGTCTGCCAATTCCACCACTCGCGCATATATTGCTTTCTGACTGCCCAGATATACTATCATATCGTGTGGGGAATGTCAAGCTGTTTTGCAGAAAAAATGCGGCCGCCCCGAACTACGGGGCGGCCGCTGCGGATGTATTATTTGTACAGATAGCTGTAGTGGCTGCGGATACGCAGAATGAGCATTTCAAGCTCGGCGGGAAGTTGATTGGGCTTCGACAGGTCGTAGTCCTTCACGTCCGCCATACGCACGCGGACCATGTCGCCGCCAAGGAACAGAACGCCGGCGTTCTTGCTGTCGGCCATATCCTCCGCCGTCTGGAACAGCGTAAACTTGTCGCGGCAGGGCTCGGACGCATACGGGCAGAACTGTGTGCAGTTGCCGCACTCGTTGCACATCTTGTCGATATGGACGATCTGATGCCGCCCGTCGGCGAGTTTTACGACGACGTTTGCCCGGTTGGGACAGGAGTCGGCACAGTTCTCGCAGACGGTGTTGCAGTTGAGGCAGCGTTCACCTTCACAGCAGGCGTCGGCCGCCATCTTCAGCACGCCCTTCTTCGCGACGGCGCAGGCCTTGGCCGGATACGCGGACTCCGGGATCTCGTATTCATGCGGCTTGCCAACGACGGCCTCGGCAAATGCCGCCGCGTCGGCAATGGCTTCTACAACAGTGGCAGGGCCGCGATGTGCGTCGCCCGCGCACCATACGCCGTCGACGTTGGTCTTGAACGCAGGGCCTTTTCTGCCCATTTCCACGCCGTTCGCCGCCATCAGTGCGCTGTCGACCTTCTCGCCCACGGCAGAGAGCACCAGATCGCAGGCGATGGTGAAATACTCGCCGGTCGGCACGGGTGCGCGGCGGCCGGAAGCGTCTGGCTCGCCCAGCACCATTTTTTCCAGCGTGAGAAGACCGTTTTCCTGCTTCACGGGCGCGGCCAGCTCGACAAAGCTCACACCCTCATCGATTGCCAGCTGCAGCTCGTGCTCGTCGGCGGGCATGTACTTCTTCGTGCGGCGGTAGACGA
>JAEDFW010000071.1 GCA_016297855.1 Oscillospiraceae bacterium | reverse complement strand
TCGGCAGCCGTGTTCGGGCAATTCTTGTCTTCTTCCAGAGACAGGTTGGTGACGTCGTCGACGATGCCGATGGTGAACTGACGCTTGGGCTCGTCCTTGGCCAGCTCGTTGTAGATGGCAAAGATGGACGCGGGGGGAGTGTCCTTGGAGCCGAGGCCGTAGCGGCCGCCGATGACGGTAGCCTTGAAGCCGGCGTTGGCAAGTGCGGTGACAACGTCCATGTACAGAGGCTCGCCGATGGAGCCGGGCTCCTTGGTGCGGTCAAGAACGGCGATCTTCTTGGCGGTGGCCGGAATGGCTGCGACAAACTTTTCGCTGCAGAACGGACGGTACAGGCGGACCTTGACCAGACCGACCTTCTCGCCGTGGGCGTTCATGTAGTCGATGACTTCTTCCGCCACGTCGTTGATCGAGCCCATGGCTACGATCACGCGCTCAGCATCGGGCGCGCCGTAGTAGTTGAAGAGCTGATAGTTGGTGCCGAGCTTTTCGTTGACCTTGCCCATGTACTTCTCGACGACTGCGGGCAGTTCGTCATAGTACTTGTTGCAGGCCTCACGATGCTGGAAGAACACGTCGCCGTTTTCGTGGCTGCCGCGCATGGCAGGACGCTCGGGGTTGAGCGCGTGCTTGCGGAAAGCCTCGACCGCATCCATGTTGCACATTTCCTTCAGGTCGGCGTAATCCCAGCAGGCAACCTTCTGGATCTCATGGGAGGTACGGAAGCCGTCAAAGAAGTTGATGAACGGAACCTTGCCTTCAATCGCGGCCAGATGCGCAACAGGGGACAGATCCATAACTTCCTGCGGGTTGGTTTCGCACAGCATGGCAAAACCGGTCTGACGGCAGGCCATCACGTCGGAGTGGTCACCGAAGATGTTCAGCGCGTGCGTGGAGACTGTACGGGCGGAGACATGGAACACGCAGGGGAGCTGCTCGGCGGCGATCTTGTACATGTTCGGAATCATGAGCAGTAAGCCCTGAGAAGCGGTGTAGGTGGTGGTAAGCGCGCCTACGCCGAGAGAGCCGTGCACGGTACCGGAAGCACCGGCCTCGGACTGCATCTCAGCAACCTTTACAGTCGTGCCGAAGATGTTCTTCAGACCTGCAGCGGACCACTGGTCGACGAAGTCGGCCATGGGCGAGGACGGCGTGATGGGGTAGATGCCCGCAACCTCGGTGTACGCATACGATACGTGCGCCGCGGCGTTGTTGCCGTCCATGGTTTTGAATTTACGAACCAATTTAAATTACCTCCTAAAAGTAATTACATAATCATGCATGTTAATCATAGCACATTTTCCTGTCAATGTAAACGGGAATTGATATTTCCGTGTAGAACTTTCACAAACAGTGCGCAGAATTGGCGAACTTGCAAAAGCAAATGAATTTTCTATTGGTTTTTTTGGCAAAATGCGGTATGATAGAACAAACGGAAGGGGGTGCGCGCATGATCAGCCGAGTGCGTTCGCTGGGCCTGCTGGGCATCAGCGGCTACGAGGTTTTGGTGGAGTGCTATATTACAGGCGGCCTTCCCGCGTTTGAGGTCGTGGGACTGCCGGATGCCGCCGTCAAGGAATCGCGCGAGCGTGTTCGGGCAGCCATCAAGAATTGTGGGTATAAATTCCCAGTCAGCCGCATTACGCTCAATCTTGCGCCGGCCGGGACAAAGAAATCGGGCACGATATACGATCTGCCGATTCTTTTGGGCATTCTGTCCGCCAGTGAACTCATCCGTCTGCCGGAAGCACCGTGCGCATTTCTGGGCGAGCTGAGTCTCGAGGGAAAACTCCGCCCTGTGGCGGGCGTGCTGCCAATGGCTCTGGCGGCAAAGGAACTTGGCATCAAAGAACTGTATGTTCCTGCTGAAAACGCCGCCGAGGCTACATTGGCCGGCATTGATACGGTCTACGGCGTGGACTCCGTTCAGACGTTGGCGGCGCACCTTTCCGGAAACGCCCCGATGCTGCCTGCGCAGCCGTGGCAGCCGGACAATGCATATCCGGATCTTCTGGACTTCAGCGACGTCAAGGGACAGGAGAATGTCAAGCGCGCGCTGGAAATTGCAGCGGCCGGCGGGCACAACGTGCTGCTCATCGGTCCGCCGGGTTCGGGCAAGAGCATGCTTTCCAAGCGTATTTCATCGATTTTGCCTGATATGACGCGTGATGAGGCACTTGAGGTTACAAAGATCTACTCGGTTATGGGCCTGCTTTCATCAGAACATCCGCTTGTGCAGGTGCGGCCGTTCCGCAGTCCGCACCACAATGTCTCCGCTGCGGCGCTTGCCGGCGGCGGAACAAATCCGAAGCCGGGAGAGATTTCACTGGCGCACAAGGGCGTGCTGTTTTTAGATGAGCTGCCTGAATTCCGCGCTGACACGCTCGAGGTACTGCGCCAGCCGCTTGAGGATGGACAGGTGACCATTTCGCGTGTGCATGGATCAGTGACGTATCCGAGCGAATTTATGCTGGTATGCGCGATGAACCCGTGCAAATGCGGCTGGTACGGCGATCCCAGCGGACGCTGCCGCTGTTCGCAGGCATCGGTCGACCAGTATATGGGCAGAATATCCGGGCCGCTGCTTGACAGGATTGATATCATTGTAGAGGTACCGGCAGTCAAGTTTGACGAGCTCAGCCGCCGTACCAAGGCGGAGCCGTCCAGCGCCGTAAAGGCCCGTGTCGATGCGGCAAGAAAGCGCCAGCTTACGCGCTTCGCGGGCAGCAGGACGCTCTGCAACGCGCTGATGCGGCCGGCAGAGCTTCGCACGGTCTGTGTGCTGGATGAGACTTGTACGAATTTGATGAAATCGGCCTTTGAACGCCTGCAGATGACGGCCAGAAGCTATGACCGCGTGTGCAAGGTCGCGCGAACCATTGCCGATCTTGACGGAAGCGATACCATTGGCCCGCAGCATATCGCGGAAGCAATTCAATACCGGTCGTTCCGGATCGGAAACAGATGATAACAGGATGGATCGAAATTATGAATGAAATCTTTTTACTGAAACTGGGTGAGATTGTCCTCAAGGGTCAGAATCGCCGCACATTTGAAGACAAGCTCCGGCAGAACGTCCGCCGCCGTATGGCGCGCTTTGGTAACTTCAAGGTGTATATCATGCAGTCTACGGTCTATGTTGAACCGCAGGATGATGCCTGCGATTTAGACGGCGCGTGGGATGCCTGCGGCGTGATTTTCGGCGTTTCGTCGATGTGCCGCTGCCGCGCATGTGAAAAGAATCTCGATGCGATTTTTGAGACGGTCGTTTCCTATCTCGGCGACGAGTTGTCAGTCAGCCGCAGTTTCAAGGTCGAGTCCAAGCGTTCGGACAAACAGTTTCCGCTGAACTCTATCCAAATTTCTCAGCAGATCGGCGGAAGGCTCGCAGAGGCGTTTGCGCACGTTGCCGTTGACGTTCACAATCCAGACTATATTGTAAACATCGAGGTGCGTGACCACGCCGCTTATATCCACGGACCGGCTACGCCCGGCGCTGGCGGTCTGCCCACCGGCACGGGCGGTCGGGCGGCGGTGCTGCTCTCGGGCGGCATCGATTCGCCGGTTGCGGGCTACATGATCGCCAAGCGCGGCGTGGAGCTCGAGTGCATCCATTTCTTCTCGTACCCGTATACCTCGGAGCTTGCCAAGCAGAAGGTCATCGACCTTGCGCGCATCATGACGCACTACTGCGGGCGCATGACGCTGGATATCGTGGGCTTCACCGAGATCCAGGAGGCCATTCGCGACAACTGCAAAGAGGAATACTTTACCATCATTATGCGCCGGTTTATGATGCGCATTGCCGAGCGCATCGGACTCGACCACGGCGCAAAATGCCTCGTGACGGGTGAAAATCTCGGGCAGGTGGCCAGCCAGACGATGGACGCGATGGCAGTTACCGGCGCGGTGGTGAATGTGCCAATCTTCCATCCGCTTATCGGCATGGACAAGGAAGAAATTGTGACCATTGCACGCAAGATCGGCACCATGGAGACCTCTATTTTGCCGTATGAGGACTGCTGCACCGTCTTTACGCCCAAGCACCCGAAGACGAAGCCGGTTCTTGCGCTCGTTGAGGCAGAAGAGGTAAAACTTGACGTTGAGGCGCTCATCGCGCGCGCCATCGAGAACACGGAAAAGGTGGCGATCCGTTTTGACGACGATGTGTGAGCCGCTCGCCGAAGCAGTTGTTTCCCGGCTCAAAGCGGCGAATCTGACGCTTGCCACGGCGGAGTCCTGCACAGGCGGTCTGATCGGAAAGCTGCTGACGGATGTACCGGGCAGTTCCGCCGTCTACATGGGCGGCGTTATCAGCTACACAAATCAGGTCAAGCGGCGTTTGCTGGGCGTGCAGCCCGATACGCTTCGCGTCTACACGGCTGTTTCGCGCCAGACAGCGCACGAGATGGCGCTCGGCGCGCGCGAGGTTGTGCAGGCCGATATCGGCGTGTCGGTTACGGGTCTCGCGGGGCCGGATTCTGACGAGACGGGCAGGCAGCCGGGATTGGTATACATCGCCATCGATATGCCGGGTATGTCGTTCTGCAAGGAGCTGCACCTTCCGGGAAACCGGGCGATGGTGCGAAAGCTGGCCGCTGAGGCAGTGCTGGAGCTGATCCTCGAATTTGCATAAAAAAGTTCCGCGTCAATTGACGCGGAACTTTTTGCGCTTATTTGCAGCGGCGGGCCTTCTTGCGGCGCCTGCGCGCATTCATCACGATAAACACTGCAGCAACGGCAAGCACGGCAACGACGGAGACGATGATATACAGCGTCGTATTGCTGCCCGTGGTCTTGACGCCGAGCCACAGATCGTTCATTGTTTGCGTGGCCTCAATCGGCAGGGAGCTGAAGCTTTCGCTTGCGGAAAGTGTCTGCTCATCAGGGTAGGCGACGGGGCTGGAGGTGACCTCTGGGTCCATTAACTCCTTCGCGGCAGACTCAGGAGTAGAATAGCCCAGATAATCAAGGTTTGCTGCGCAGATATCCGGCCGGCAGAGGAAGTTGATGAACGCTTCTGCGCCTTCCTTGTTCTGACAGCCCTTGGGGATGCACATGGCGTCAATGAAGATGTTGAAACCATCCTGCGGATAACTGAACGCCAGATCGGGGTTTTCTTCCACCATGGTCAGAAAGTCACCGGCATAGTAGGGCGCAGCCCATGCTTCGCCGCGCTGCATCTTGTCGAAGATCTGGTCCATGACATAGCTCTGGACAACGTCCTTCTGCTGCTTCAGAAGCTCGGCAGCCTGCTGCAGCTCGGCGGTGTCGGTAGTATTGTAGCTGAAACCGAGGATCGATTCGGCAATGGCGAAGGCATCACGCGGGTTATCGAACATAAGAACCTTTCCGGCGTAATCTTTGTTCCACAGGCAATTCCAGCTGGCTGCATCTTCAGCGCTGACATACTGCGTGTTGTAGATCAGACCGACCGTACCCCATGTGTAGGGCACGGAGTACATGTTGTTCGGATCGTAGGCCTGATTGCGGAAGGCCTCGTCAATATACTGATAGTTGGGGATGTTGTCAAAATTCAGAGGCTCGAGCATGTTCTCTTCGATGAGCATGCCGATCATATAGTCTGACGGGATAATGATATCATACGCAGCACCGCCCGTCTTGAGCTTGGTGTACATGCTCTCATTGGAATCGAAGGTCAGGTAGTTGACCTTGATGCCTGTTTCTTTTTCAAATTCTGCGATGACATCCAACGACCCGTCGGTGCCGTCGGAAATATACTGGCCCCAGTTGTAGACGGTGATCTCGTTATCACTTGCGCATGCTGCCGGCATCAGGCTGAAAGCAAGCACACATACCAGCAGCAGGCAAACAATTGTTTTTCTCATATTACATTCTCCTCTTCTCATTGTGCAGTTTGGAATGTTTTTCGCTGCGCGCCTGCAGCAGATTCATGACGACCATCAGAATCAGAATGACCGCGAACATGAGCGTAAAGAGCGCGTAGATTTTCGGCTGAATGGGCTTTTTGGTATAGTTGTAGATTTCCACCGGAAGCGTGATGAAGCTGGATCCGGTGACAAAATAGGAGATGACAAAGTCGTCCAGACTCATGGTAAACGCCATCAAAGCGCCAGAGATGACACCGGGCATGATCTCATAAATGACGACCTTCAAAAATGCCTGCATCGGCGTGCAGCCAAGATCCAGCGCGGCCTCCTGCAGATCGGGGTCCATCTGTTGCAGCTTTGGCATAACGTTCAGAATGACATAGGGGAAGTTGAACGTAATGTGTGCGATCAGCAGCGTCCAGAATCCAAGGATCGAGTTGATCTTCAGCATCGTGCCGGTGAATGCAAACAGAAGCGCCAACGCAACGCCTGTGACAATATCAGGGTTCGTCATAGGGATGTTTGTCATCGTCATAACTGCTCTACGCATCCGTCCTTTCATGGAGAAAATGCCGACGGCCGCCAGCGTGCCGAAAACGGTGGCAATGAGGCTGGAGAGCAATGCGATCACGACAGAGTTGCCGAGCAGCTTCAAAAGCGACTCGTCACGGAACAGGTTGGCGTACTGCGAAAACGTGAAGCCTTTGAACGTGGCAACGTCAAGACCCGTATTGAACGAGGCTACGCCAAGCACGATCATCGGCAGATACAAGAAGATAAAGACCAGTATGGTAATAACTAGGTTGACCCGTTTCATACCTTCGCGATGACCTCCTCTCCGTCCGATTCGCCGAAACGGTTCATCACGGCGACGCAGATAAAGATGAGCACCATCAGTACCAGTGACATTGCCGCGCCGAGGTTGGGATTGTAGGCGGTCTTGAACTGCGACTCAATCACGTCGCCGATGAGCGTGGTGCCGGGCGAGCCGAGCTTCTGCGAGATATAAAAGGTCGAAACCGCAGGGACAAATACCATTGTGATGCCCGACAGGATGCCAGGACCGGAGAGAGGCAGAATCACCCGGGAAAAGACCAGCCGCGGCGTGCAGCCGAGATCGAGTGCGGCCTCAATGAGGCGCGGGTCGATTTTCATGATGACCGAGTACAAAGGCAGAATCATATACGGCAGGTAGTTATACACCATGCCGAGTATGACTGCGCCGTTCGTACGGATGAGCGGCAGCGGTTTCAGACCAATGGCGCAGATGAAGCTGTTGATGATGCCGGTATCCTCCAGCATGGCGACCCAGGCAAGCGTCCGGAGCAGGAAGCTCATGCACATGGGCAGCATGATGAGCATTTCAAGAAAACGCTGCGTGGTGGGCTTGCACTGCGCAATAAAATACGCCACTGGGTAGCCGATGACCAGACAGATGAGCGCAGAAAACATGGCCAGCCAGATCGAGCGCAGGAAGATCGGCAGATAGTTGCCCATACCGGCGAGATTTGCCAGCGTGAACTGACCGGTCACGGAATCGGTCAGCGCGTAGTAAAACACAATGCCCAGCGGGATGATGGTAAACAGGATCATCCAGACGATATACGGGCAGGCGAGCAGCTTACTCTTCATCGGCTTCTTCCTCCGAAGCGTCGGCGATCTCATCATATTCGGCACTGTAGGAGCTGTAGTCGCCGTAGAGGCCGGAATACTCGCTCTTGTGCATGATGTGAATATCCTCTGGATTCAGGCGGATGCCGATATACGAGTCAACCGGGCAGAAATCGGTGGTCTGGATGAGCCATTTGAAGCCCTTGAAATCAACAATAGTGTCGTAGTGTACGCCCTTGAAGGTGACGGATGTGACTGTGCCGCACAGATGGCCCTGCTCGGGCGGGACAATGTCGATATCCTCGGGGCGGATAACGACGTCGACGGGTTCGTTTTTCTCGAAGCCCTTGTCCACGCATTCAAACTTGCGGCCAAAGAATTTGACCTGGAAATCGTCAAGCATAACGCCGTCAAGGATATTGGATTCGCCGATGAAGTCAGCCACAAACGCGTTTTTCGGCTCATTGTAGATATCCTCTGGCCGGCCGATCTGCTGGATTTTGCCTTTGTTCATCACGACGATGGTATCGGACATCGTGAGCGCCTCTTCCTGATCATGCGTAACGTAGATAAAGGTGATTCCCATACGCTGCTGGATGGTCTTGAGTTCGTTCTGCATGTCTTTGCGCAGACGAAGATCAAGCGCGCCGAGCGGCTCGTCGAGCAGAAGCACCTGCGGTCGGTTGACGAGTGCGCGCGCAATGGCCACGCGCTGCTGCTGGCCGCCGGAGAGGGAAGTGACCTTGCGGTTTTCAAAGCCCTTGAGGCTGACGATATCGAGCATTTCACTGACGCGCTCGTCAATCTCGTCTTCACTCAGCTTGGAGATGCGCAAGCCAAAGGCGATATTGTCGTAGACGTCGAGATGCGGAAACAGCGCATATCGCTGGAACACGGTGTTAATTTTGCGTTTATATGCCGGAACGTCGTTGATACGTTGGCCGTTAAAAAACACATCACCAGACGTAGGTGTCAAAAAACCGCCGATGATGCGAAGCGTCGTCGTTTTTCCGCAGCCACTGGGACCCAGTAATGTGAGAAATTCCTTATCATTGATGTACAGATTGATGTTGTCCAGGATGGTTTCTCCATCCTCAAAGGTCATAGTCAGATTCGACAAGCGAATGAGCTCTTTGGACATTTATCATCCCCCGTTTCATAAATGTAGTATGCGCA
>JAEDFW010000070.1 GCA_016297855.1 Oscillospiraceae bacterium | reverse complement strand
AAAAGCAAAAAAATAACCGTGGATGAAAGTTCGTCCACGGTCAAGAGGAATGGAAAAAATGAAAAAGAAGTCGCACAGGTATTGTGTGCGGCTTCTCTTTGTTTCATACATATAGAATTTATTTTTTGCTTGATTGTTCCGGTGTTCCGGCGGGTGCCACTGTTCAGACGATACGGCGCGCGCCTATGTACCGGCTGGCATAGAACGAATCAGAAAGATCAGTGATCTTGACGCCGCCGGAGGCGGCATGGATGAACTGATTGTTGCCGATGTAGATGCCGACGTGGCTGGCAGCTGCGCTGGTGGAGTAGGTATTGTTAAAGAATACCAGATCACCAGCTCTCAACTCCGTCACGGATGTGCCATTTCCAAGCTGCTGCGCGGCGGTGCGGCTGAGCGAATAGCCCAACTGGGCAAAGACATATCTTGCAAATCCGGAGCAGTCAAAGCCGGATGACGGGGAAGTGCCGCCCCAGACGTAAGCGTAGCCCAGGTAGCTTTTCGCGGTTGATACGATCTTGTCGCCGATGCTGACGGACTCGGCATATGTACCGCCGGAATTAGCGAGCGGCTTTTCAGTCAGCTCCAGCAGATCGCTGCGGATGTAGCCCGTCAAATCGTCGTACTCTACCTTGTACCAGCCACAGTTGAAACCGATGATGTAGGCTTTTTCGTCGTACACCAGCTGCGTCAGAGATGCGGAAGACGTATCGGGCTTTTCACGCAGATACACAGATGATTCAATCACGCGGCCATACCCAAGCTCCACGTTTTCTCGATCCTTGAATGTGATGTAGTCCTTGGACATGTAGCCAATCTGCAGGTTATAGTCGACCAGATAGAAATCACCAGATTCGCGGATGATGACAACATTGTCACCATAGCCCGCGTTAGCCAGAATGTCGCTGTCAGTATTCGCCTGCGCCCGCAGGCGAAGGCCGCCGGCCTCCACAATTCCAATGCCGGTTTTCAGTTCCACTGCTGCGGCGGGCAGCGCCGCGCAGAAGATCGTAGCTGCGGCGGCAAATGCCGCAGCAGCTGTGCGTATTGTCTTTCTCATCATGAACCTCCGTGCCGGGAAAAGCGCTTACTTTGCTGCCAGCGCCCGCTTCAGCCACACACAGCCAACATCCAAAGCTGTGTAGAAGCCGTCTTTTTCGCTCTTTTTTACGATGCGCTCACGCGCTCTGACGTTTGGATCGGTCAGCTGCAGTTCAACGGAGACCTTGGTCGCAATCGGAACGTCCTTAACGGTTTTGGTCTCAAGAATCTGCAGCATAATAATATGCGAATCGGCCATTGAGCCGTAGTAGATCAGATTATCTTTTCTCATCAGGGGAAAGCCCTTGTACATGAGAACGTCTTTTTCTTCAGCCATACGGAACCTCCTGACTAAATGTAACCAAATCGTAACACATTGTCACTGTAATGTCAACCAAAAAACGAGATTTTGTGACAATTATCCAAGCAATGCTTCGATTTCAGCGCGGGAAAGGAAATATCTGGGACAGTTTGGATGTTTTTGGCACGGGTTCATAATGAGAGATTTTACAAATATAGAGTATACCACATTGGATGGTATTTAGGCAAATTCTATTTTTCAATACAAAAAGAAAGCCGGGAAAACCCGACTTTCCTTTGATTCCGGTGTTTGCGCGCGTATTCAGTCAAACAGATAGTGCCGTACGAGCTCTTGCAGCAGCTCGTCCCGGTCGAGCTTGCAGATGAGGCTTCTGGCATTGTTGTAGTTTGTGATATAGGTTGGATCTTCGGAAAGCAGGTAACCGACGATCTGATTGATCGGGTTATATCCTTTTTCACTCAGCGCGCTGTAGACAGCGGTGAGAATCGCCTTCATTTCCTCGCCTGCATCATCAGAAACCATAAACTTGATCGTGTTGTCCTCCATAACGGTTACCCTCCTTTGTTGTTCGTTTGGATTTCGTGCCCTTATCATACTATACGCGCAGGCGGTTGTAAATGCTTCGAACTTTGCAATTGTGTTACAAGATATTGTGGAAGGATATTATGGAAACCACAATTCGATTCAGAGAATATAACTACCGGCTGCGGAAGCCCGCAGCCGGTAGTATGCACACATTTTGATCGGTGATCAGCGCAGCACGACGCCCAATTCTTTCCGGAGTGCGTCGAGTACAGTGCTGACGACACCGGTAGAATCCTCGTCAGTCAGAGTGCGCTCATCCGCACGCAGCTCCAGCGAGAACGCAACGCTCTTTTTGCCTTCGGCGATTCCGGGGCCGCGGTAGATGTCGAACAGGCGGATCGAACGCAGCAGCGGACCAGCCGAAGCGGTAATGCAAGCTTCCAGCGTGCCCACGGTAACGGCTTCGTCGCACACCAGAGCCAGATCGCGCGAAACGGCAGGGAAGCGAGGCAGTGAGTGGAACACACGCTCTTCGGCAAGCTCGCTCATGAGGCAGGTGAAATCAAGCTCCGCGACATACACCTCGCCCGAGATGCCGTAGTTCTGCGCCACGAGCGGATGAATCTGGCCCATCACGCCCAGTACCTTGCTGCCGATGACGATATCGGCGCAGCGGCCGGGATGGTAGCTGGGATTCGTGGGATTGGCCACAAACTTGGCAGGCTTGGCGTTAATGAGCGACAGCACGGCTTCGACTTCACCTTTCATGGTAAAGAAGGTCTCGTTTTCACCGTAGGTGCCGAAAATCAGGCGCTTGGGCTCATCAGGAAGCGTCTGGCCGTCAACAGGAAGATAGATCTTACCAAGCTCATAGAGCTTTACGCCCTTGTTTTTGTACGAATAGTTTCTAGAGAGAATATCCAGCATACTCGGCAGGATGACCGTGCGCATGATGGACGTGTCCTCGCCAAGCGGGTTCACAAGCTTCACTGCCTTTCGCAGCGGGCTATCGGAAGGGATGCGCACCAGATCGAACGAGGCAGGCGAGACAAAGGAATAGGTGATGATCTCGCTGTAGCCGAGGCTTCTGGCCGCAGCACCAGCCGCATTTTCCAGCTTCTGCTCATCAGAGTAGCCGCCCATTGTTGTGGTGCCGCGCATAAGCGTGGTGTCAATTTTATTGTAGCCATAGAAACGGGCGACTTCCTCGGCAATATCTGCCATGCAGCGAAGATCAGGCCGCCATGACGGAACGTGGATGACGCCGTTTTCAACCGGGACTTCTTCACGTCGCAGGAACTCCACCATTTCAGCATCGGAGATGTCAGTCCCCAGCAATGCGTTGATTTTTTCCGGCTCGAGCGGCATCGAATACGGCGCGGGAACATAGTTGATGATATCGATCATGCCGTCCATGACTTCACCTGCGCCAAGCAGCTCAACCAGCTCACACGCGCGGTTGACGGCGGGAACAGTCAGCATGGGGTCGATGTCCTTTTCAAACTTGGCGGACGCATCGGTACGCATACCAAGCGAGAGCGCCGTTTTGCGGATGGAGCTGCCGTTGAAATTGGCGGATTCGAAGACCACGTCAACGGTGTCAGCCACGATTTCGCTGTTCTCTCCGCCCATGATGCCGGCAAGGCCGACCGGGCGCGTTTCATCTGCGATGACCAGCATGTCGGGCTGAAGGGTTCGCACCTGACCGTCGAGCGTGGTGAGCGTCTTGTCCTCGCCAGCGCGGCGGACAATGATCTTACCGCCTTTCACATAGCGGTAGTCAAACGCGTGCATCGGCTGGCCGTATTCGACCATGACGTAGTTGGTAATATCGACGATGTTGTTGATCGGGCGGATACCGGCCGACCTCAGCCGCTGACGCAGCCACTTGGGAGACGGTGCGATCTTGACATTTCTGACCATACGCGCGGTGTAGCGCAGGCACAGATCGTCGGCAGGCACGTCAACGTCGAGAAGGTCACATAGATTGCCCTCCGCGCCGCCCTTGACCACCGGCTCATGATGACGCATGGGGACATTGAAGGCTGCTGCTGTCTCACGCGCCAGGCCAATCAGAGAGTAGCAGTCGGGGCGGTTATTGGTAATCTCAAACTCTACGATCGAATCATCATTACCGATGACAATATTGATATCCTGACCGACGGTGCAGTCTTCCTCGTTCAGAATCCAGATGCCGTTTTCATACGCACCCGGAACATCGTTCTGCGTCAGACCCAGCTCTTTGAACGAGCACAACATGCCGTTGGATTCCACGCCGCGCAGCTTGCCTGCCGTGATGTGTACGCCGCCAGGCAGATATGAATTGTCCTGCGCCACAGGTACAAGATCGCCCACGCTGACGTTCTGCGCGCCGGTGACGATCTGTACGGGCGTACCACTGCCTGTATCAAGCATGCATACCCACATGTGGTCAGAGTTTTCATGCTTGGCCATGGACAGAACTTTGCCAACGACAACGTTTTTGATTTCCGCGTCCATCCGCTCGGTGGTCTCGACCTTCTGACCAGCAATGGTCATGATCTCGGCGTACTCGCGGTCGGTTGCCGAAATATCAACAAATTCACGAAGCCATTTTCTTGAAATATTCATGCTGAACCCTCCTTAGAACTGCGACAGGAAGCGGATATCGTTTTCGAAGATCATGCGCATGTCGCTGATCTTGAACCGCCGCATGGCCATGCGTTCAAGGCCGATGCCGAACGCAAAACCCGAGTAGACGTTGGGGTCAATGCCGCAGTTTTCCAGCACGACCGGATGCACCATGCCGGCGCCCAGCAGCTCGATCCAGCCCTCGCCCTTGCAGGTAGGGCAGCCAACGCCGCGGCACTTGAAGCACTGCACATCGACCTCGCAGCTCGGCTCGGTGAACGGGAAGTGGTGCGGGCGGAAACGGATGACAGAGTCAGGGCCGTACATGGCCTTGATGAGTGTTTCAAGCGTACCCTTAAGGTCGGCCATGGTGATGCCCTTATCGATGACCAGACCTTCGATCTGATGGAACATGGGCGAGTGCGTGGCGTCGACTTCGTCTTTGCGGTACACGCGGCCCGGAGCCAGTACGCGTATGGGAGGTGTTTTGATCTGCTCCATAGCACGAATCTGCATGGGGCTGGTCTGCGTACGCAGCAGAACCGATTCATCATCGGTGACATAGAACGTGTCGCTGCGGTCACGCGAGGGATGATTTTCCGCAATGTTGAGGCGCGTGAAGTTATAATCGGCGAGCTCGACTTCGGGCCCCTCAAGAACTTTGAAGCCCATGGAAATGAAGATGTCCTTGGCTTCGTCAAGTGCCTTGTTCATGGGATGGCGGTGACCAAGCTGCACCGGCTCACCGGGAATGGTCACGTCGATGGCCTCGGCCTTGAGCCGCACTTCCAGAGCGCGGGCACTCAGCGCGGCGCGGGTCGACTCAATCTTTTCCTCGATGGCCGCGCGGACATTGTTGGCGATCTGGCCCATGACGGGGCGTTCTTCCGCCGAGAGCTTACCCATGGACTTCAGAACTGCCGTCAGCTCTCCCTTTTTGCCGAGAAAGCGCACGCGCAGCGCGTCAAGTTCTGCGGCGTCCTTTACGGCATCAAGCGCCTGCAGCGCTTCAAGCCGGATTGTTTCAAGCTGCTGTTTCATATATCGGATACTCCTTTGCGTGAAATTACAGAAAAAGAAAAGCCTTTCGACCCACAAAGGGGACGAAAGACCATGCTTCCGCGGTACCACCCGCAATTCGCCATACCGGCGCGCTCACCCATAACGGCGGGGACCGGCAAGCCCTACTGCTGTTTCAGGCCGCAGCTCACGAGGGAAGGCCATTTGCTTCGGCAGCGGACGGCTCACAGCACCCCGTCCTCTCTGCAGCTGCCCATGAAGTAAAGACATCTCGATCATTGCTTTTCAGATTATCGCTCACATCATAGCATACCAAAACCCGTTTGGCAACATTAAAAATTGACGTTGCAGACAATTTGCTCTATAATACAGAAGAAAAAGGGCGAGGGGGCGGAGCGATGGCAAAGGTCAGCTATGTGGCGCAGCGTACAGACGCGCGGCTCGTGCGGATGGTGCTGCCAGTGAGAAAGCGTGATACGCACAAGGGTGACTATGGCCGGGCGCTTTTGTTGTGTGGCTCTGAGGGGCTGACGGGTGCAGCGATGCTTGCGGCAAGAGCTGCGCTTCGCACCGGCGCGGGGCTGGTGCATCTCGGCGTGCCGGAAAAAATCTATCCTATCGTGGCTGCCCGCGCGGGAAGCGAGATCGTATTTCCGATTCCGTGCGATGAAGCGGGCAGACTGTGTCTTGCTTCCTTTGACGAGATTGACCGCCGCCTTGTGGGCATGGACGCGGTTTTGTACGGGCCGGGACTTGGCCGTTCGCAGGAACTGACGGCGCTGACGCTGAAGCTTTTGCAGACTTGCCGCGTGCCGCTTGTACTCGACGCAGACGGCATAAACGCTGTGGCGGGACATATAGATGTACTGCGTGAAAGCGCCTGTCCCGTGATCCTTACGCCGCATGACGGCGAGTTCATGCGGCTGGGCGGCGATCCCAAGGCAAAAGACCGCGTGTGCGAGGCTATGCGTGTGGCTGCGCGCACAAAGTCGGTGCTGCTCTTGAAGGGCTATCGCACGATCATTACGGATGGCTTGAATGTCTACCGCAATACCACCGGTAACCCCGGCATGGCAACCGGCGGCAGCGGTGACGTGCTTGCGGGTGTGATTGTTTCGTTTCTGGCGCAGCATGTCATGCCGCTCGAGGCTGCGGCTGCCGGTGCGTGGCTGCACGGCTCGGCGGGAGATCTCTGTGCCGGGCGGCTGGGCGAGTATGGCCTTTTGCCTGAGGATATGATCGAGGCGCTTCCACGACTGCTTATGTAAACGGGTGATGGTTTGCGCAAACGATGGTTATTTCTTTCCCTAGTACTGTGCGTGCTGTTGAGCGCGTGCAGCAAGACTTCCTCTCAGATGCAGAGCGCGCTTGATTTTCGCACGGCGTTACTCACGGCGGGCGGCTGCAGCTTTACGGCGAACATAACAGCAAACTACGGTGAAACGACGGCAAAATTTACCCTTGCATGCGAGTATGACACGGCAACCGGCGCGCATCTGCGTGTGACGGCACCTGACACCATCGCGGGTATCGAAGCAAACGTGAAGGGCGAAGATGCCGTGATTACCTTTGAGGATACGCAGTTGGCGTTGGGTGATCTCGCAGGCGGTACTCTTGCGCCGCTTTCAGCGCCGCTCATTGTAGGCAGATGCTGGGCCGAAGGGTATATTGACGCCGCCGGAAAAGAGGACGCATATCTTCGTGTGACGTATCTTAGTGGCTACGGTGAACACGAGCTGACAGTCGACACCTGGTTTCTGGCCGAATCCGGCTGGCCGGTGCGCGCTGAGATCGCATCGGACGGCGAGACGCTTCTGATGCTGGAACTGATAAACTTTACAATGGATTGAGGCAATTATGAAAACTCTGATGCGAACCTGGGCAAATATCAGCCTTGACAATCTGGAACACAATTACCGTGCGCTTCGAAGCCGTCTGCCGCAGGGCTGTCGGTTTCTGGGCGTCATGAAAGCAGACGCCTATGGCCACGGTGCGGTGCCGATCAGTCATGCACTGGCCGATCTCGGCGCGGAATACTTGGCGGTCTCAAATATTGAAGAAGCTGTACAGCTTCGCCGTGGCAATGTGCGCCTGCCGATTCTGATTCTGGGTTATACACCGGCAAGCTATGCTGACAATATGGTGTTCATGGATATCACACAGGAGGTTCACTCGCTTTCCTATGCGCAGCAGCTCGACCAGGCGCTGGCCGGAACGAACTATATCCTGAACGTGCATGTCAAGCTCGATACCGGTATGACGAGGCTGGGTTTTTTTGCGTATGATGATGCGCTGACTATCGATCAGATCGACGCACTCAGCCGTCTGCAGCACCTACATATCGAGGGTGTTTTCACGCACTTTGCAGTGGCTGACAGTACGGCGGAAAGTGATGTTGCGTTTACGCAGACGCAGTATGCGCGCTTTACGGATATGATCGCGCAGATGAAGGCCAGAGGAATTGAGCCGGAGATCCGCCATTGCTGCAATTCAGGCGCGACCATTCTTTATCCGCAGTACGCAATGGACATGGTACGCCCAGGAATTGCGACTTACGGCCTGCATCCGTCGGCAGACACTGCGAATGCTTGTGATCTGCGACCTGTGATGTCGGTATATACAAGCGTTGCGCAGCTGCGTAACGTTCCGGCTGATACCGCTGTCAGTTACGGCAGAAGCTACGTCACGCCGTCTGCGCGAAAGGTGGCGGTGCTGCCGGTGGGATATGCCGACGGTCTGCCGCGCGCGCTGTCGGGAAAGGCTGTGTTTCGCGTGCATGGCCGGGATGTGCCGGTCGTGGGACGCATCTGTATGGATATGTGTATGGTCGACGTCTCAGACGTGCCCGAACTGCGCGAAGGCGATACATTCACGCTCTTCGGGTACGATGAAGACGGCACGATTGTGCCGTGCGAGCGGCTTTCGGATGCGCTGGGTACCATCAGCTATGAGCTGCTGTGCCAGATCAGTAAGCGCATTCCGCGCATCTATCTCGAGGGAGGAAAGGCCTCAGAGATTTTACAGTACATTGTTTAAATCCCGGTTATTTTCGACACCGTCTGCATAGAATGGTTTAGGAGCTCTGACGGTTGTATAAATTCCGTCGCTGCGTGGGAGAATAGGTGTAGTTGCCGGTACAGCCGGCGTTCAAGTATTTTCCGCGGGGTGTGAAG
>JAEDFW010000069.1 GCA_016297855.1 Oscillospiraceae bacterium | reverse complement strand
GACTTCTGCAAGAACTGGCTGATCTCGCTCGGCATCAAGGAAGAGAACCTGCGCCTGCGCGACCATGAACCGGCAGAGCTGGCGTTCTACTCGCGCGCCACGACCGATATCGAATACGCGTTCCCGTTCACCGACTGGGGTGAGCTGTGGGGCATTGCCGACCGCACGGACTATGACCTTGGCCGTCATCAGCAGGCCAGCGGCAAGGATCTGACCTACTTCGATCCCGAGACGAACGAGCACTATATCCCCTACGTCATCGAGCCGTCGCTCGGCTGCGACCGCGTGGCGCTGGCGTTCCTGATTGAGGCGTACGACGAGGAAGTGATCGACGAGGCGAAAAACGATGTGCGCGTCGTGCTGCATCTGCACCCGGCGCTCTCGCCCTTCAAGGCCGCTGTTCTGCCGCTTTCCAAGAAGCTGTCCGAGCCGGCGCGCAAGATCTATGAAGAGCTTGCCAAGGACTTCATGGTGGACTTCGATGACACCGGCTCCATCGGCAAGCGCTACCGCCGTGAGGATGAAATCGGCACGCCGTACTGCATTACAGTGGACTTTAGCACCGTCGGTGACGACAAGACCCCTGCTGACAACGCCGTCACCATCCGAGACCGCGACACCATGGAGCAGGTGCGCATCCCCATCAGCGAGCTGAAAAACTGGTTGGCCGAGCGCGTCAAATTCTGATTTTTTTCCGGCGGCAGCGCCACAAGCTGCCGCCGATTTTTAAAACTTGGAGGGTATTATGAGAGCGATCATCACCGTCGTCGGCCCCGACCGTGTGGGCATCATCGCGGAGGTCTGCATGCTGCTTGCAGAACTGCACATCAGCGTCGTCGAGATCAGCCAGACCATCATGGAGCGCACGTTCACCATGATCATGCTGGTCGAATCGACGCCCGGTGCGCCGGATTTCGGCGAGATGCAATTCCGCCTGCAGCAAAAGGGCGAGCAGATGGGCGTGGCCATCCGCGTCCAGCGCGAGGACATCTTCAACGCCATGCACACGATCTGAGGTAACGCCATGCTGAATCATTCCGATATCATGTCCACGATCGATATGATCGATCACCAGCATCTGGACATCCGCACCATTACGATGGGCCTGAGTTTACTGGATTGCGCCGACCCAACCCCCAAAGCATGCGCGCAGAAGATCTATAACAAGATCTGCCGTCAGGCTGAGCATCTGGTCGAGACCGGCTGCGATATTGAGCGTGAGCTCGGCATCCCCATCGTGAATAAGCGCATCTGCGTCACGCCCATGGCGCTCGTCGCGGGCGCGTGTGAAACAGAGGATTTTGTGCCCTTTGCCTTGGCGATGGACAAAGCCGCAAAAACGTGCGGTGTGAACTTTATCGGCGGGTTTTCCGCGCTCGTGCATAAGGGCTTTACCTCCGGCGACCGGCGGCTGATCGCCGCCATCCCGGAAGCCCTTGCCACAACGGATCTCGTCTGTTCGAGCGTGAATGTTGCTACTACCAAAGCGGGCATCAACATGGAGGCCGTGCGCCTGATGGGCCAGACCATCAAAAAAACCGCCGCTCTGACCGCTGATCGCGGCGGCTTTGGCTGTGCGAAGCTGGTGGTCTTCTGCAACGCTGTGGAGGACAACCCCTTTATGGCCGGTGCGTTCCACGGTGTGGGCGAGGCAGAGAGCGTCGTGAGTGTTGGCGTGTCGGGCCCGGGCGTAGTCTGTCACGCGCTGCAGGCTGTCAAGGGTCAGCCGTTTGACGTGGTAGCCGAGACCATCAAGAAAACGGCCTTCCGCATCACGCGCATGGGACAGCTTGTGGCGCAAGAAGCGTCGAGACGGCTGGGCGTGCCGTTCGGCGTGGTCGATCTGTCTCTTGCACCCACGCCCGCCGTGGGTGACAGCGTGGCGCGGATTCTGGAAGAAATGGGTCTTGAGACCTGTGGCACGCACGGCACCACCGCCGCGTTGGCGCTCTTAAACGACGCAGTCAAAAAGGGTGGGTTGATGGCGTCGAGTTCAGTCGGCGGTCTTTCGGGTGCGTTTATTCCCGTATCTGAGGACGAAGGCATGATCGCAGCCGCTGAGTCGGGCGTTCTGCAGTTGGATAAGCTGGAAGCCATGACTTGCGTGTGCTCGGTAGGCCTTGACATGATCGCCGTCCCGGGTGATACTGCTGCCGAGACCATCTCCGCCATCATTGCAGATGAGGCCGCCATCGGCATGGTCAACACCAAAACCACCGCCGTGCGCCTGATCCCCGTGCCGGGAAAAGGCGTGGGTGAGCGCGTGGAATTCGGAGGCCTGCTCGGTTCTGCGCCCATCATGCCGGTTCACCCCGAGTCTTCGGCGGAGTTTATCGCGCGCGGCGGGCGCATCCCGGCACCGATGCAGAGTCTCAAAAACTGACGCGCGAATTTCCGGGTTTTTTTGAAATAACACTGGAAAAATGCGCGCGTATGCTGTATGATAGGAAACGGAAATCCAACACAATGCAAAAAGATTTTGGGCTGGATACAACGCAAGGCAACGCAAACACAGCCCTCTGGTAAATTGAGCAAAGGAAGGGAATTCGTATGGAAACTTGCAAGATCAAGCAGCTGCAGCTCGCAGCTGCCAAGGCGCGCCTACTGGGCGTGCAGATGGTTCATGACGCGGCCTCCGGCCATCCGGGCGGCTCGCTGTCGTGCATGGACGTGCTCACCGCGCTGTATAACGGCGTGATGCGCATCGATCCCGCCGACCCCAAGAACCCCGATCGTGACCGCTTTGTCATGTCCAAGGGTCACTGCTCGCCTGCCGTCTATCCGGTACTGGCGCTGCGCGGCTTCTTCCCGGTGGAAAACCTCAAAATGTTCCGCCGCATCGACGGACATATGTCCGGCCATGTGGAAATGAAGTACAACCCCGGCGTGGATATGTCCACCGGTTCTCTGGGTCAGGGCATCTCGGTCGCCGTCGGCATGGCGCTGGCCGGCAAGCAGTCCGGCAAGGACTATCGCGTCTATGCCATCCTCGGCGACGGTGAGTTGGCTGAAGGCCAGGTCTGGGAGGCATTCATGTCTGCCGCCAAGTACAAGCTCGATAATCTGTGCGCCTGCGTTGACGTCAACGGTCTGCAGATCGACGGCGCGACCAAGGACGTCATGCCGACCGAACCGCTGGACAAGAAGTTTGAGGCGTTCGGCTGCCACGTCATCAAGATCGACGGCCACGACTTTGAACAGATCAACGCCGCCTATGCCGAAGCTGCTGCAACGAAGGGCCAGCCCACCGTCATCCTGGCCAAGACTGTCAAGGGCAAGGGCGTGAGCTTTATGGAAAACAACGCCGGCTGGCACGGCAAGGCGCCCAACGACGAGCAGTTTGCGCAGGCGAAGGCCGAGCTGGAAGCACAGATCAAGGAACTGGAGGGTTAAACAATGGCGGAAAAGATTGCTACTCGTGAAGCATACGGCCGCGCGCTGGCTGCGCTGGCTGATAGATACCCGGAGCTGGTCTGCTTCGACGCGGACCTTGCGGGCGCTACCATGTCCAAGTTCTTTAAGGAAGCCGCTCCCGAGCGCTTCTTTGATATGGGCATCGCCGAGGCCAACATGGTCGGCGTTGCCGCCGGTATGTCGCTGTGCGGCTACAAGCCGTTCGTGAACACCTTCGCCATGTTCGCCGCCGGCCGTGCGTGGGAGCAGGTGCGCAACACCGTCTGCTACCCCGGCCTGAACGTCAAAGTCATCGGCAGCCACGGCGGTCTGTCCGTCGGTGAAGACGGCGCAACACACCAGTGTATCGAGGACTTCGCCATCATGCGCGCCATCCCCGGGATGACGGTTCTGTGCCCGTGCGACGGTAACGAGATGCGTCAGGCTGTTGAGGCGCTGGTCAATTACGAAGGCCCGGCCTACATGCGTCTGGGCCGGCTCGCAGTTGAGACCGTTACCGATTCCATCCCCGGCTACAAATTTGAGCTTGGTAAGGGCATCGTGCTCAGAGACGGCACCGACGTGACCATCATCGCCGTCGGCATGAACGTGCAGATGGCACTGGCCGCGGCCGAGACGCTTGCCGCTGAAGGCATCAGCGCGCGCGTCATCGACATGCACACCATCAAGCCGCTCGACCGTGAGCTGGTGCTCAAGGCCGCGAAGCAGACCGGCGCGATCGTCACCACCGAAGAGGCCAACGTGCTTGGTGGCCTCGGCGCGGCAGTTGCCGAGCTTCTGGCTGAGGAATACCCCGTACCCGTCGTGCGCCACGGCGTGAACGATGTGTTCGGCCGCAGCGGCAAGGCTCCGGCTGTGCTTGACGCCTACGGTGTAAATGCCGCCGGTATTGTGGAAAAGGTCAAAAAGGCTCTTGCGCTCAAAAAATAAACCGTATATCAAAACGGGCAATGCCGTTTGGCATTGCCCTGTTTTTGTGTCAAACTGATCATCCGCCGCATAGAATAGCCAAATTCATGCGAAAGGCGGTACGCGTATGCCCTTTTTGTTTTTAAGCCCCTCGACACAGGAGTACAATCCCTACATCACGACCGGAAACGAAGAATTCTGGATGAACGAGCTGGCCGACCGAATGACGCCGTATCTTCACGCAAGCGGCGTGAACGTCACGCGCAATGACCCCGAGGGAAGTGCCGCGGCCTCCATCCGGCAGTCGAACGCCGGGGATTACGATTTCCATCTGGCGCTGCACTCCAACGCGTCGCCGGAGTACCTCGCCGGGCAGCAGCGCGGCGTGGATATCTATTACTACCCCACGAGCGAAGCGGGCCTGCGGATGGCAAATATCATCGTTGATAACCTGCGCCCGATTTATCCCGATCCCGAGCGGGTGCGTGCGCTGAGCACCACAGTCATCGGCGAGGTGCGACGGACGACCGCGCCGAGCGTGCTGGCGGAGCTCGGCTATCACGACAATGAGGACGACGCCAACTGGCTGACCGGGAATCTCGACACGATCGCGAGCGCTCTTGCGCAGTCCGTGACCGAGTATTTCGGCGGTCCGTTTATTCAGCCGCAGACACCGCGCACAGGTGTGGTGACGCTGCGTTCAGGCAGATTGAACCTGCGCGGGCTTCCCAGCACGGATGCACCCGTCATCACACAGATCCCAAACGGCGCGGAAATTCAGATTCTGGGAGAATACGACGGCTGGTATTCTGCGGAATATGGCGGTCTCTACGGCTTCGTCTCGTCCGCATTCGTGCGCCTGCGCTGACGGCGGGCACTGCGAAGCTGCTTCAGAAAACCGGGAGGCGCAAATTGCTTTTTCGCTTCCCTCTCTTACTTTTGGCAGTGGCAGGAGCCGTTCATACCGCACCCGCTGCAAGAACTGCCGCAGAAGCAGGCGCTCTTGCCGTGTTTTCTCTTCCAGATTCCTGCGATGACAATTGCAAGAAGCAGCGCCGCAACAACAACCGCGACGATTATGGTTGGCCAGTTCATCAATACACTCCTTTTCGTTACTTCATGTCTGCTGAACAAGTCGTTATCACGACTTGTTCACACACCGAAGGTGTGTAATTGCAAAAAACGGCTCTTTTTAACCGTTTTTTGCAATTCAGGCAGTAATCAATGCGTATCTTTTCCAGCGTGGCGCACCACGCTGGAAAAGCAGGTGCAAAGTTTTTGCTTATATTCATGCAAAAACCTTGCACCCGAATAACACAAAAACAGCATGAAAGCCTCGGCTTTCAAGGCATTTTGTGTTATTCAGTACGCATTACTTCCCCAACGCTCGTCTTGGGCGTTTTTACTTTCAGCACAGCATCGTTGTATCTGTTCTTGCGCAGCAGCAGAAACAGCATGCAAGCCAGAAGAATAATGGCAACTGCGGTCCAGACATGAAATACGCCGGTAACCAGCAGACCGATCTGATAGACGATCAGAGAAACCACATAGGCGAACACACACATATAGCCGATGGCAAAGGCCGTCCACTTGCCGTTGTTCATCTCCCGCTTGATCGCGCCCATGGCGGCAAAGCAGGGCGCGCACAGCAGATTAAAGATCATGAAGGAATAGGCAGAAAGCTGGGTGTAATCTGCAGCAACCAGTGCCCAGATCTCGTCTCCGTTCTCCGCCAGCTCTCCGGCGTAGTTGTAGAGGATACCGAAGGTGGCAACCACATTTTCCTTGGCGATAAGACCGGTGATGGTAGCCACAGCGGCCTTCCAGTTGCCGAACCCCAGCGGCGTGAAGAGAAAGGCGATGATTCCGCCAATAGCTGCCAGCACAGAGTTGTTCATATCCTCCACCAGACCGAAGCTGCCGCTCTGCCATCCGAAGCTCTGAAGGAACCAGAGAATCGCAGAGGAGAGCAGAATGATGGTGCCGGCTTTCTTGATGAAGCTCCAGCCACGCTCCCAGGTGGAACGCAGCACGTTTCCGGCGGTGGGAACGTGGTAGGCAGGCAGCTCCATGACAAACGGAGCCGGGTCGCCGGAGAAAGGCTTGGTCTTTTTCAGAATGATACCGGAGATGATGATCGCCGCCACACCGATGAAATAGGCAGATACCGCCACCAGGCCGCTGCCGCCGAAGAGAGCACCGGCAATCAGGCCGATGATGGGCATCTTGGCACCACAGGGGATGAAGCAGGTGGTCATAATGGTCATGCGGCGGTCACGCTCGTTCTCAATGGTGCGGCTGGCCATAACGCCGGGCACGCCGCAGCCGGTACCGATGAGCATGGGGATGAAGCTCTTGCCGCTGAGACCGAACTTGCGGAAGATGCGGTCCATAATGAAGGCGATACGGGCCATGTAGCCGCAGTCCTCCAGCAGAGCCAGCAGGAAAAACAGCACCAGCATCTGGGGCACGAAGCCCAGCACTGCGCCGACACCAGCCAGAATACCGTCACAGATCAGGCCAACCAGCACACCACTGACGCGCCACCCCTCCAGAGCAGCCCGGGGGATCTCCACCAGCCATTCGGTACCCAGCACATCGTTGGTCCAATCGGTGAGGAAAGTGCCGAAAGGACCCATGGCGATCCAGTAAACCAAAAACATCACCACCGCGAAGATGGGCAGGGCCAGGAGCCGGTTGGTTACGACGCGGTCGATCTGATCAGAGGCAGAGAGTTTTCCAGCTGATTTCTTTTTGTAGCAGCGCTTCATCAGTTCGCCGATATACACATAGCGCTCATTGGTAATAATCGACTCGGCATCATCGTCCAACTCTTCTTCCGCAGCCTTGATGTCTGCTTCGATATGGACAGCCGCATCACCGCGGAGCTCCATCTGCTCCACGACCTTCTCATCACGCTCAAAAATCTTGATGGCATACCAACGCTGCTGTTCTTCCGGTAAATGATGCACGGCAGCTTCTTCAATGTGCGCGATAGCATGCTCAACCGGTCCGGAAAATGTATGCATCGGGACCGTTTTTCCGCTTTTTGCTGCATCGATGGCGGCTTCAGCCGCGTTCATGACACCCTCGCCTTTTAGGGCGGAGATCTCCATGACCGTACAGCCCAGCGCGTTGGAAAGCTCCTGCGTATTGATTTTGTCGCCATTTTTGCGGACAACATCCATCATATTGACGGCAACCACCACGGGGATTTCCAGCTCGGTAAGCTGTGTGGTCAGATACAGATTGCGTTCGAGATTGGTGCCGTCTACAATATTCAAGATCGCATCAGGCCGTTCGCCGATGAGGTAATTGCGGGCGACAACCTCTTCCAATGTATACGGAGACAGGGAATAGATGCCGGGCAGATCTGTGATGGTCACATCACTGTGCTTTTTCAGTCTTCCTTCCTTTTTCTCTACAGTCACACCGGGCCAGTTACCCACATACTGATTGGAACCGGTCAGCGCATTGAACAGCGTGGTTTTGCCGCAGTTCGGATTGCCCACCAAGGCAATTTTACATTCCATTTCGTCCTCGCTCCTTTAGTTAGCATATGCTAACCTCTAGTGAAATAAACAGGGGCGGCGCCCCCAACAGATCCTGCCTATTCAATCTCGATCATATCAGCGTCGGCTTTGCGAATGGACAGCTCATAGCCGCGAACATTGACCTCCACAGGATCGCCCAAAGGTGCCACTTTGCGGACGTACACTTCCACGCCCTTCGTCATACCCATGTCCATGATACGGCGTTTTACCGCACCCTCGCCGTGCAGCTTCACCACCCTGACGCGGTCTCCAACCTTTGCCTGCCGAAGTGTTTTCATAACGCTCTCCTCCTTTTTTGATAACAGCTGGCAGAAGATCAAACCAGGATCTTCCGAGCCATCTCCTGACTGATCGCAACACGGGATTCCTTTACCTTTACAATGACATTCCCGCCAATTGCGTTGATCACAGATACACCGGACCCGATCACAAAACCCAGGTTTTCCAGATGCTTCTTGACCTCCGGCCTCCCACTGATCCTTTTGACCACATATTCTTCGCCGGTATCTGCGAATGTAAGCGGCATCACTCGATCACCTTCTTCGTTGCACAATAATTAGCTGATGCTAACCATCACGGCCGCAGATGGTTAGCATCAGCTAACCAAAGCTATCTTATCTCCGATTCCGCAATTTGTCAATCTATTTTTTAAGCTTTTTTCAAGAGCGCATCGACGGGAAGCATTTAGACCACTGTGCGGTCAAACTCCTTGCATTTATCTTGCAGGAATGACAAGTCTGTGCTATCTTAATAACAGAATGATTCTCACATGAAAAGGGGGATTTGCCGTGCATTTGCAGGAGTCCGGAGAAATGTACTTGGAAACGATCTATATCTTGTCATCGAAAAGCCGCTATGTCCGTGCCATTGATGTGGGGGAATATCTGGGGTATTCCAAACCCAGCGTCAGCCGGGCGATGGGGCTTCTGAAAAATGGCGGCTATGTAACAGCGGACGAAGACGGCTATCTTGCTCTTACTGAGACTGGTCTTGAAGTTGCAGCAAAGATCTATGAACGGCATACCGTTCTGACGGATTTGCTCGTTCGGCTGGGAGTAGATAAAAAAACGGCCACGGAAGACGCCTGCCG
>JAEDFW010000068.1 GCA_016297855.1 Oscillospiraceae bacterium | reverse complement strand
AACCCCGACGGCAAGACCGTCGCGGCGATGGACTGCCTCGTTCCCGGCATCGGCGAGATCATCGGCGGCAGCCAGCGTGAGGACGACTACGGCAAGCTGCTTACGCGCATGAACGAGCTCGGTCTCAAGCCCGAGGATTATGCGTTCTATCTCGATCTTCGCAAATACGGCTCTGCGCGTCATGCGGGCTTCGGTCTCGGCTTTGAGCGCTGCGTCATGTATCTCACGGGCGTGGGCAATATCCGCGACGTCCTTCCGTTCCCGAGAACGGTCAACAACTGTGAACTGTAACCATCAAAAAACATCTGCCCGATGGGCAGATGTTTTTTGACTATTTTGTGCCGGTCGAGCCGAAGCCGCCGCGGTTGATGTCCGAGAGCGTCTCGGCCTCTTCAAACACGATGGGCGGCTGGTTTTCCACGATGCGGAACTGGCAGATACGGTCGCCCTTTTCGATCACGGTGTCGCGCGTGGCGTAGACGGGCAGCTTCCACTCGTCGTTCGTGCCGCAGTAGGAATTGTCGATCACGCCAATGGAGTTGGCCTGCAGAATGCCCCAGCGCTTGAACGTCGATGAGCGCGGCGCGGTATTGGCCTCGTAGCCCTCGGGCAGCTGCATCGAAACGCCCAGCGGAATGAGCGCAAACTCACCGGCAGAAAGCTGCATGGTCTGCGCGCAATAGAGATCGATCCAATCTCCCTTGGCCGTGACCTTGAGCCGCGGCGCATCGGGCGAAAAATAATGAATTTTGATGGTAGGCATATCTTTCTCTCCTGTTACTGTTGTTCGTCCCATAAAACGATGCGTCCTTCTCGCAGCGTCGCGGGCATGTCGATCAGGCGCTGATTGCTCGAGCCGCGAAAGCGCAGTGAAAGGTTCTTGAGCGAGGCCACGAACGGCCCGTCGACCAGTACGTCGAGATACGACAAAAGTTCTTCCGTAACCGCCCAGTCTCCAAGGTGTTTGGAAAGGATATCCTTCTCCAGCACATAGCCCGTGAACGACCAGATGGATTTTTCGGGCATCTCGCGCTTGATTCTGCGCGACAATTCCAGAAGTCCTGGCTGGTTCTGTGGCTCGAACGGCTCGCCGCCGAGATAGGTGATGCCCCGGATGTAATGCGGGCGCATCAGCTCCAGAATATGGTCGATGACGGCGTCGTCAAACGGCTCTCCGTAGTCAAAATCCCACGCCTCAGGGTTAAAGCAGTCCTTGCAATGATGCGTACAGCCTGAGACGAACAGACTTACGCGCACGCCCGGACCGTTGGCAATATCAAAGGGCTTAATGGTTGCGTAGTTCATAGTACACCTCCGAGGCATATCGCCCCGTTTCTGAAATACCCCGCATTTGCGGCGCGCAGATGTGCGAAATGGCCACCCGGCGGGTGGCCATCTCTACCTTGACAGGAGGCCGGTAAATCTGGGGTTTTCTCAAAGATGCAGAACGCGGTCGCGGATTTCCTGCGTGCGGCCCTGATTCCAGTACTGCGTACCAATATAGCCGCAGGTGCGCCGCGCGACGTTCATCTTGTTCTGATCGGTATTGCCGCACTGCGGGCACGTCCAGACCAGTTTGCCGTCGGCGTCCTCTTTGATTTCAATCTCGCCGTCAAAGCCGCAGATCTGGCAGTAGTCGGACTTGGTATTCAGCTCAGCGTACATGATATGTTCGTAGATGAACTTCATGACCTCCAGCACGGCATCGAGATTGTTCTGCATGTTCGGCACCTCGACATAGCTGATCGCGCCGCCGGGTGAGAGCGCTTGGAACTGCGACTCAAAAGCCAGCTTGTCAAAAGCGCTGATGTTCTCGGTCACATGGATATGATAGGAATTGGTGATATAGTTTTTATCGGTGATGCCCTCAATGATGCCGAATCGCTTCTGCAGGCATTTGGCAAACTTGTACGTTGTGGACTCCAGAGGCGTGCCATAGAGGGAGAAATCGATGTTCTCCTTTGCCTTCCAGCCCGCGCAGGCATCGTTCATATGCTGCATAACCTCGAGTGCGAACGGCGTGGCGGCCGGATCGGTGTGCGACTTTCCGGTCATGTATTTCACGCATTCGTAAAGGCCCGCATAACCAAGCGAGATGGTGGAATAGCCGCCGTAGAGCAGCTTGTCGATCGGTTCGCCCTTTTTGAGTCTGGCCAGCGCGCCGTACTGCCAGAGAATCGGCGCGGCGTCGGAGAGCGTACCCTTGAGCCGGTTGTGGCGGCACATAAGGGCTTTGTAACACAGTTCCAGCCGTTCGTCAAAAATCTTCCAGAACTTATCCAGCGCACCGCCGGACGACAGCGCCACGTCGACCAGATTGATCGTAACAACGCCCTGATTGAACCGGCCGTAGTACTTGGGCTTGCCCGGCTCGTAGTTGCCGGCGTTGGCCACGTTGTCCCAGCCGTTGCCGGAACGGTCGGGCGTCAGGAAACTGCGGCAGCCCATGCAGGTATACACGTCGCCATGACCCGGCGTTTCCCCCTTCGAGAGCTTGAGCTCACGCATCTTTTTCTCAGAGATATAGTCCGGCACCATGCGCTTGGCCGTACACTTGGCGGCAAGCTTCGTGAGGTACCAATACTTGGAATCCTCGCGGATGTTGTCTTCTTCGAGCACATAGATAAGCTTTGGGAACGCCGGGGTGATCCACACGCCCTTCTCATTCTTCACGCCCTCGATGCGCTGGTTGAGCGTCTCTTCGATGATGATGGCAAGATCGTGCTTCTCTTGCTCGGTTCTGGCCTCGCCAAGATACATGAACACCGTGATAAACGGCGCCTGGCCGTTGGTGGTCATGAGCGTAACGACCTGATACTGGATGGTCTGTACGCCACGGCGGATCTCGTCGCGCAGCCGCGCCTCGACAACCTCGGCAATGGCCTCATCGCTCGGTTCAACACCGAAGGCCTTGACCTCATTGAGAACAGATTTGCGGATCTTCTGGCGCGAGACGTCGACGAACGGAGCCAGATGCGTCAGGCTGATGGACTGGCCGCCGTACTGGTTCGAAGCGATCTGCGCGATGATCTGTGTGGCAATGTTGCACGCTGTGGAGAAGCTGTGCGGCTTTTCAATGAGCGTGCCGGAAATGACCGTACCGTTTTGCAGCATGTCCTCGAGGTTGACAAGGTCACAGTTATGCATGTGCTGGGCAAAATAGTCGGCGTCGTGGAAATGGATGATGCCGGCCTCGTGCGCTTCGACGACTTCCTGCGGCAAAAGCAATCTGCGCGTCAGGTCCTTGGAAACCTCGCCCGCCATATAATCGCGCTGAACGGAGTTGACGGTGGGATTCTTGTTGGAGTTCTCCTGCTTGACCTCCTCGTTGTTCGATTCGATCAGCGTGAGAATCTTCTCGTCGGTCGTGTTGGATTTTCTGACAAGCGTGCGGTTGTAGCGGTAGGTGATGTACTTTTTTGCCACCTCAAATGCGCCGTGCGCCATAATCTGGTGCTCAACCAAGTCCTGGATTTCCTCGACCGACAGCGCACGGTTCATCGACTGGCACGACAGCTCCACACTTTCGGCAATGCGGCGAATCTGCATGGGTGTCAGCCGCTCGTCCTCCTCGACCACATTGTTGGCCTTCGTCACGGCAGCAATGATCTTCATGATATCGAATACAGCCTCTGAGCCATTGCGTTTAATGATCTTCATCCTTTGCGCTCCTTTCTCTCTATTCCTCTGTTATGACAATATTCCTGCACCGAATACTAAATGTTGCAGTTTTGCTCGCATGAACGGCACAATATCTTGTGCCTGCACAAAACATATTACCCGAAAGAGATCCCTATGTCAAGGTCTTTTTTGGGGGAAACATCAAAATATTGTGTATTTTTCGCAAAGGAAGGCTGTGAAACACAATATATTGTGTTTCACAGCTGATGTTGCCGGATTCAGTAGTCAAACCTGCAGTAGTTGCTGGCATTGATGATGGTCGTTTTTCCATATTCGGTGCGCTGCGGGACGTCTGTGCCGTAATCGCGGTGGACATGGCCATGGACAAAGTATTTGGGCTCATAACGGTGCAGAAGCTCTTCAAAGCAGGCAAAGCCGCGATGCGAAATGCTGTCCAGATCACCCAGATTCCGCGCGGGTGCGTGCGTCAGCAGTATATCAAAGCCCTTGTTCCGCCAAAGCTGCAGCCGCAGCCTCTGGATGCGCCGGCACATCTGCTGCTCGGTATACATATTGCGGCCGTCGCGGTATCGGTATGAGCCGCCGAGGCCCAGAATGCGCACGCCGTTCACGACAACGATCTGGTCCTCGGCGCAGATGCAGCCTTCTGGCGGAGCCTCATGAAACCGGTCGTCGTGGTTGCCGCGGACGTAGATGAGCGGGCAGTGCGCAAGCGTCGCCAGAAACTCCAGATAATCCCGCCGCAAATCACCGCAGGCCAAAATCAGTTCAAACTCGTCAAGCTTTCCAGGTGTATAGAAATCGTAATAATATTTCGCCTCCGTGTCGGCAACCGCCAGAATCCTCACGTTGCCTGACCTCCCCCGTCCGAAGTGTTCTGCTCTGCTGCGCCTGCCGGTTTTTCTCTGGTGGCAGGTACGCCCACGATGCCGACGGTAGCCTTTGCCGTATCGCTCAGATCGTCATACGCCGGGATCGTTCCCACGACTGTATCCACCAGATAATCCATACTGATGATATCTTCGGTATTGAGCGTTTCCTTTTCTCCGATGATCTGCCGCCCGTCCTGCGCGTAGATAGGTCCGCGGAATGGACTGCAGCTGCCGCTGCAGATGCCGTCATGCAGCAGGGCTGCCAGCTTTTTTGCGCTCTGCGGCAGTTTGTTCGAGCAGTGCAGGCCCACAACGCCGGCAGATAATCCCCAGTAATAGTTAAGCGCCTTGTGGCTCTCCTGATACTCTGCGCGGAAGACTTTGCTGCGGATGCTCTGCAAAATCGCCTCATAGTACGCGCCCCACTGCCATACAGGCGTGGCCAGATTCACCTGCGTGTCATCCGTCATCAGGCATAGGCCGAAGCCGCTGTCGCGGCACAGGCCCATACGGGCCAGATCCTGCGCCGAAATCAGGCGGATGCCGCGCTCAGTCAGCCGTTTGGCTGCGGCGTCCGCGCCGCCCACAGCTGACCACTCAAGATACACCCGTGCCACGGGATTGGTCAACTGTACGCCGAGCGCAAATGCGTTGATGCCTGCCACCTGGCCGAAAATGGGATAATCACAGACGTAGCCCACGTCGTTGCCGCCAGCCAGCGCGCCGGCAATCGCGCCGCAGATGAACTTGACCTCGTACATTCTGGCGTAATAGGTACGGATATAGCGGTGCGAAGTGCCCAGCGAACAGTTGAGGATCGTCACATCCGGATGATCGACCGCTGCGCGCAGGCTGGCGGGAAGCAGGCGCGGTGATGTGGTAAAAATGACGCTGCCGCCCTCGGAAATTGCCTGCTCGATGACCGCAAGCGGATCTTTTTCCAGCGCGTGAAAATACGCGGTCGTCTCGATCCCATCACCGTAGGCCAGCTCCAGATGCCTGCGCCCCAACTCATGACCGTAGGTCCAGCCGGACAGCTCCGGCGTTTTATCGTGGACAAACGCCACCTTCATCGGCTTCGGCGCAGCTTTGGGCAGCACCTTGGACAAAAGGTCGCCGCCCTTTTTCTCCTCAGGAGCCAGCTTCACATCAATGGGCGCGGCCTCCTGCTGCAGGCGGATCTCCTCCCACGCACGGGCGACTGCTTTTTTGATCTCCGCCGCGCTCTGCCCACGCAGGCTGGGATAGCCGTAGATGTTCATATATACCAGCATCGCGTCTGCCACGGTAGAACTCAGACGCTGGCCACCGCAAGCCTCATATGCCTGCCGGAAATAGTAGTACGCAGTGGACAAACCGCTGCGGTCCTCCTGTGTCCAGCTCTCGCCAGGACTTTTTCCCATCAGTTCCTGCAGGCGAATGTAGCTGCCCGGCTTGGAAAACTCCACAAAGTTCACGCGGCTGTATCGGTAGAAATCCACAAACTCGTAGTAGAGATTCACTTCCGGTGTCTGGCTGCGCTTTGGCAAAATGCGCGTGACCTGCGCACTGACGCTGTCGGCGCCGAAAAATTTCAGCACGCTGACACGTTTGTTTCCCTCTTCGACGTAGTAGCGGTTCATATACTCATACGCCTTGATGGGATCGCGGATGCCCTCTTCCAAATGAGCCTGACACAGACGCGTCCATTTGCTTGCAAACTCAGAATCCTCGTTCATAAGCGGCATGTAATTTCGGGCAAACGCCTGTGTCCTGCCGCCGGACTTGCTGCCGGAGATAAATTCCATCGGCACCTGAACGGTACCGAGGTTTGCGGTATTCAATTGTTCTTCCTTCGGCAGAAAATCGTCAAGCGCGGGAAGATAGGGATATTCGCCTCTGGCGGTGCAGGCGCGAAACTCCTTCTGCGCTTTTTTGAGCGCTTCAGCATATTCCAGTGCAGGCATAGGTTCCTCCCTCTACGTTACTGCTCATTTCGCCGGGTGAGACGAACCTCACCATTTGTTGACGACTTTTTCGGCAAAGCCAAAGAAATCCTTGACCGGCAGCACCGTTCCGTCGTCAAGCGTGATGCGGCCCGTGAAGCGGCCGAATACCTGATGCTGGTCGGATTTGATAATGCCCAAGCTCGTATACGCGCTGCGGTCGAGCACAGGGGTAAATTCCATGTAAAACCGGTTATCGTCACTGGTAAACGTCCATGGCGCCATGAAGTCCTCTTTGCCGTCTTTCATCGGGATGTTGAATGCGGCCTCGCCCAGCTTGTGGATCCTGCCGTCGTAAAACAGAACGTTTTCCGTTGCCGCTTCCGTGTTGCCGAAGCCGTATCCGAGATTCCAGCCGAACGGTACGCCGTCCAGCTCTCCTGAGGCGCTTGACCAGTACCAAGTGTTTTCATACGTCCACACACCGCGGCCCCAGTCCAAAACCGCAAAGAATCTGTCCGGGGTCAGTTCAATGCGCGTTTCGCCCAGCTTGACCCAGCCCTCTGCGCGCATACAGTTGATCTTCTGGTTGTAGTAGAAATGGCCGGGCTTGTCAAACGGCGTGGCGATGACCATGCTCTGCGCTGGTGCGTCCGTGAGGCAGACAAACCCCTCGATTGCCTCTTTGCCCCGAAATTTATCCATGTGGAAGCTCAGCTTGCGCGCGTCGTCTTCGTGATAGAACGCCATCGCGTATCCACCGCGGGATATTTCCGTCGCACCCTCTGCTGAGGACTCGGGCAGCTTCGTTTTGCCCATCGGCATGATGCGCATGGGACTTTTGGTGATCTGCCAACGCTCGTCAAAGTCCAGAAACGAGATCGAGTCCAGCCCCATGTAGCCGTTGTCCGCGATAGTAAGCGCGAGGCCGATATGGCCGTCGGTGATGAGATAGTAGTCCCACTCCTTGATACGCATGGCACCGGCTTTGATATCTGCGCGGTGGTACTGCGGTAAAAGCTTTCTCGCCCAGCCCGGTTCACGCAGGTTGCCGTTTTCATCCAGAAGCGGCGCGCCGGAAAAGATCTCATGCTGCTGTCTCATACAGTTTCCTCCTTTGGAAAATGTGATTCCAGAAAGTGTTCCAACGCCGTCTGTACGCGCGGCCGGTCAACTAAATAGCTGCAGCCATGCTCGGCGTTTTCCACCAGAATCAGCTCTTTTTCGTTTGTGCAGGCGTCATACGCCTGCTGCGACATCTCGCACGGAACAAACGTGTCGGCCTTACCGTGGACAAAGAGAATGGGGTAGTTCGCGTGCGCCACAGCGTCCACGGTGTTTGCCTCGCGCAGGCCAAAGCCTGCAATCAGCCTTGCGGCAAGGCCCGTCACGGTCAGAACCGGGCCGATCATCCACCTGGGAATCCATCCCGGCATCCACCGGCGCAGAACATGCTTCATAATGGCGTATGGCTCGGTAAAGCCGCAGTCGGCCAGAATTCCGCGCACATTTCCCGGGAAATCAAAACACGACGCCATCAATACCGTCGTCGCACCCATTGAAAGTCCCGCCAGATACATAGGATGCCGCTCACCCAGCATCTGCGACAGGTACGTCACCCACGACAGAACGTCATACCGCTCACGCACGCCGAAGGTGATGAACCTGCCTTCCGAACCGCCGTGCGCGCGCTGGTCGGCGACCAGCAGGTTGTAGCCCAGCGCGTGGTAAAACGGCAGCGAAATAGAAAAATCGATCGTCCAGCTTGAGCGGTAGCCGTGAAACAGCAGCACCGTCCCCTTGGCGTTTTCATGCGGAACGAACTGCGCATGCAGTCGCAGGCCATCATAGCTCTCGACGTACAGCTGCCGGACCGGCTGATCGCGCAGCCACGAAACGCCCTGTAAAATATCATCCTTCAGTTCGGCGTAGTGCGAATGCTCAAGATTCTCCTGCACCGTCATATCCGGCTGCGCGCGGCGCAGTGAGGCGACGCTGACCGCAGCCGAACCCAGTAAAACCACCACCAGCGCAAGCAATCCGAGAATCAGCCAAAGCGCCGTCATGCCCGTTTCTTCCCGATGCGCGCGAACAGCGGGAACGTCATTGGCCACACACACCCGGCAAAGACCACCATCAAAAAGTAGCGCACCATATCCGCGGCGTAGCTGCCGTCAAACAGTGCGTGCAGCGGCGCTTTCAGCCCCGCCTTGATCACAAGCACCAGAGCAAGACCCAGCACCAACTTCAGAAGCTGACCGGCGAACGGAGCTTTGGTTTCGAAGTGCAGCTTGTAGCGGTCAACCGCATACACCAAAAGCAGCCCCAGCACCGCACCTGCCATCGTAAACGCCGTCTTGGTTCCGTGCGCCAGATTCTCTGCATCGACGTCGGCCGGGAACGCATAGGTCAGCACAAATACCAGATACGCTGCGGCCAGTACGATCACGGCCGTGAGCACATACCACATCACGCGCGACTGCCGCTCATCCGAGGAAAAAAGCGGATACAACGCAAAAATCAACGTCAGCGCAACGAGAAACGACACACCTACGTCCAGCGGCGTATGCACGCCCAGATACATCCGCGAAAACGG
>JAEDFW010000067.1 GCA_016297855.1 Oscillospiraceae bacterium | reverse complement strand
AGATCAATGCCTGCTCCATCCACGTTACCGCGACTGTGGACGGCGAAGCGCAGGACTGGCTTCTCATGTTCAAAAATGAGACGCACAACCACCCCACCGAGATTGAACCCTTCGGCGGCGCGGCTACCTGCATCGGCGGCTGCATCCGCGACCCACTCTCGGGCCGTGCATATGTCTATCAGGCCATGCGCGTGACCGGCTGCGGCGATCCGCGCACACCGGTATCGGAAACCATTCCCGGAAAACTGCCGCAGCGCAAGCTGGCGCAGACTGCTGCTGCCGGTTACTCCTCCTACGGCAACCAAATCGGTCTTGCCACCGGTCAGGTATCTGAGATCTATCACCCCGGCTACGTCGCCAAACATCTGGAACTCGGCGCAGTCGTGGGCGCAGCACCGGCAGAAAATGTCGTGCGTGAACGTCCTGCGTCCGGCGACGTTGTGATTCTGCTTGGCGGGCGCACTGGCCGTGATGGTATCGGCGGCGCGACCGGCTCTTCCAAGAGCCACAACAGCAAGTCCCTGACAACCATGGCTTCCGAAGTGCAGAAGGGCAACGCACCCGAGGAACGCAAGATCCAGCGTCTGTTCCGTGACAGAAATGTGACCCGCATGATCAAGCGCTGCAACGATTTTGGTGCTGGCGGTGTGTGCGTGGCCATCGGCGAACTGGCAGACGGCCTGCAGATCGATCTGGACAAGGTACGAAAGAAATACGAGGGTCTGGACGGCACCGAGCTTGCAATCTCTGAATCGCAGGAACGCATGGCCGTAGTCGTCGCGCCGGAAAACGCCGGGGCGTTCATCGCCGCGGCAGAGAAAGAGAATCTCGAGGCGTATCCTGTGGCCGTAGTCACCGAAAGCCCCCGCATGGTCATGCGCTGGAACGGTGCGACCATCGTGGATATCAGCCGTGACTTTTTGAACACCAACGGAGCGATCAAGCATACGAGCATCCATGTGCCCGTACAAAAGCGTCCGCTTGGCGTTGTCTGCGAGGGAGATCTTCGTACCGTCGCTGCGAGCCTGAAGTCCGCCTCGCGCCGTGGCCTTTCCGAGCGTTTTGACGCCAGTGTCGGCGCGGGCTCAGTGCTCATGCCGTTTGGCGGTAAGATGCAGCGCACGCCCACACAGGCGATGGTGGCACTGCTGCCGGTTCTGCCCGGTCATGAGACGCAGGACTGCTCTGTTATGGCGTGGGGCTTTGATCCCGACTGGATGAGCCGCGATGCCTATACTGGCGCGCAGGCCAGCGTCATCACGTCAGTAGCCAAGCTGGTGGCCTCCGGCTGTGACTACCGTCTGGCGTATCTCACGTTCCAGGAATATTTTGAAAAGCTGCGCGATGATCCGAAGCGCTGGGGCAAACCCTTCTCTGCACTGCTCGGTGCGCTGGACGCGCAGCTGGCGCTGAATATCGCCGCAATCGGCGGAAAGGACTCGATGTCAGGCTCGTTCCTCGATATGGACGTACCGCCCACGCTCATCTCCTTTGCAATCGCGCCATCGAAGGCGAACAGCGTATTGTCCCCCGAATTCAAAGAAGCGGCGCATCCCATTTACCTTTTTGGCAGCATGTCCTTTGGCGACTATGCTGCCTGCCATGCGGCATGGGAGCAGTTTCACGCGCTCTGCGCCGAAGGAAAGGTCAGAGCTGCCTGGGCTGTGGAGAACGGCGTGGCAGAGGCCGTTATGAACATGTCCTTCGGAAACCGCATCGGTTTTGTGAACGACCCGGAACAGGGTGCGCCATGGTATGCCCCCTGCCCCGGCATGATTGTGGCGGAGTTGACCGAGGACGTCCCCTTCGGCACACGTATTGGCAGCACCACGGAAGAGGCCATCATCACCATCGGAACGGACAGCGCTTCCATCGACGAGCTTCTTGCGCTCAACGAAGGCGTTCTGGAGGACGTCTACCCCAACCGTACTGCGGTATCCGCCGAGCCGGCGCCTGTACTTTCCACGCTTGCTGCTACCTTCCCTGCTCCTAAGCTGGGAGCAGAAAAACCAAAAGTGCTCATTCCGGTATTTCCGGGCACAAACTGTGAATATGACAGCGCACGCGCCATCATGCGCGCGGGCCTTACGCCGGAGATCTTCGTCATCAACAACCAGTCCGCGCAGGGCGTTGCCGATTCTGCCGAACGCTTTGCAGCAGCTGCCCGCGACAGTCAGATCATCTTTGTACCGGGCGGTTTCTCAGGCGGCGACGAACCGGATGGCTCCGGCAAGTTCATCACAGCTTTCTTCCGTAACCCTGCGGTGAAGGATGCGACAATGGAACTGCTGAAAAAACGAGACGGATTGATGCTTGGCATCTGCAATGGCTTTCAGGCGCTCATCAAGCTGGGTCTGGTGCCCTACGGCGAAATCATTGACACTGACGAGACCTGCCCCACGCTGAGCTACAATGTCATTGGCAGGCATCAGTCGCGGATTGTCCGCACGCGCGTGGCCTCCAATCGTTCGCCGTGGCTCTCCAGAGCGCAGGTTGGCGACGTTGTGAATGTTCCCATATCACACGGTGAGGGCCGCTTTCTCTGCCCGGCAGAGCTTCTACAGAAACTGGCGGAGAACGGTCAGATCGCTACGCAGTATGTGGATTTGAACAACGTACCCAGCATGGATGTGGACTTCAATCCCAACGGCTCCGTCTGGGCCATCGAAGGCATTCTGTCTCCCGACGGCAGAATCTTCGGCAAAATGGGACACTCCGAGCGTATTGGCCCGGACCTTTACCGAAACGTCCCCGGCGAGTACGACCTTCACCTGTTCGACGCAGCCAGAGACTATTTCAGCCTCTGAGTATGATATATCCTGAAATTTTGAAACGAGGTGGCCTCATGGCATACTATTTTACGGAACCGTCTCATACCTTCAGCGAGTACCTGCTGGTACCCGGCTATTCCTCCGCCGACTGCGTCCCCGCGAACGTCTCGCTCAAGACCCCTGTTGTGAAGTTCAAAAAAGGTGAAGATTGCCCGCTGGCCATGAACGTACCCATGGTCTCTGCCGTTATGCAATCTGTCTCCGGTGAAAAGATGGGCATTGGCCTGGCGAAAGAAGGAGGCATCGCATTCATCTATGTCTCGCAGCCGATCGAGCAGCAGGCAGAGATGGTGCGCAAGGTCAAAAACTATAAAGCGGGCTTCGTCACGAGCGATTCCAACCTGCGCCTGAGCAACACGCTGGCGGATGTTCTGGCGCTTAAGGAGCGCACCGGCCATTCCACCATGGCCGTGACCGATGACGGAACCGGTACAGGTAAACTGCTTGGCATCGTTACCAGCCGCGACTACCGCGTCAGCCGGATGGAACCGTCGGTTCCCGTTTCCGCGTTCATGACTCCTGTGGAAAAAGTTATCTCCGCACCTGAGGGAACAAGCCTCAAGGAAGCGAACGACATCATCTGGGAGCACAAGCTCAACGCCCTTCCCATTGTCTCTGCCGACGGCCATCTGGTCTCGTTCGTATTCCGTAAGGACTATGACGCGCACAAGAGCAATCCGCTCGAACTGCTGGACGCTCAGAAACGCTATGTGGTAGGCGCGGGCATCAACACGCGCGATTACGCCGAACGCGTGCCTGCGCTTGTCGAGGCGGGTGTAGACGTGCTGGTCATTGACTCTTCCGAGGGCTATTCCGAGTGGCAGGCGCGGACGCTCAAATGGATCCGTGAGCACTACGGCGATACCGTCAAGGTTGGCGCCGGAAACGTGGTCGATGGCGAGGGCTTCCGCTTCCTGGCAGATGCAGGCGCGGATTTCGTAAAAATCGGCATCGGCGGCGGCTCGATCTGTATTACGCGTGAGACCAAGGGCATCGGCCGCGGTCAGGCGACCGCTGTCATTGATGTTGCCGCGGAGCGCGACCGCTATTTTGAAGAGACTGGCGTATATGTTCCCATCTGTGCCGACGGCGGCATTGTGCAGGACTATCACATCACGCTGGCGCTTGCAATGGGCGCGGACTTCTGCATGCTGGGCCGCTACTTCTCTCGCTTTGACGAGTCGCCCACCAGCAAGGTCCTCATCGGCGGCAGCTATATGAAGGAATACTGGGGCGAGGGCAGCGCCCGTGCGCGTAACTGGCAGAGATATGATCTCGGCGGCGCAGCAAAACTGAGCTTTGAAGAAGGCGTTGATTCCTATGTCCCCTATGCCGGTGCACTGTCTGACGGTATGGCAACCACGCTCGCCAAGGTACGTTCGACGATGTGCAACTGCGGTGCGCTGACAATTCCTGAGCTGCGGGACAAAGCCAAACTGACGCTGGTGTCCTCGGTTTCGATTGTCGAAGGAGGCGCACATGACGTTTTGCTGAAAGATACGACAAACGGAAGTAATTCAAGACGATAATATGAAAACCGGCGCGGCTACTTAGCCGCGCCGGTTTATATCAATCAAATTGTTATCCGCCGAGATAGGCTTTCCTGATAGAATCACTCTCGATCAGGTCTTTGCCAGTACCGGAGACAGCGATTCTGCCGGATTCCAATACATATGCACGGTCGGCCACCTGCAGCGCCATCTGCGCGTTTTGCTCAACAAGCAGAATCGTTGTGCCGGCTTGATGCAGAGACTGGATGATCTCAAAAATCTGCTCAACCAGAATCGGAGCCAGACCCATCGACGGCTCGTCGAGCATCAGCAGCTTCGGATCGCACATCATCGCACGGCCCATAGCCAGCATCTGCTGCTCGCCGCCGGAGAGTGTGCCGCCAATCTGTTTGCGCCGCTCCTTCAAACGCGGGAACTGCGCAAACACACGCTCAAGATGATCGGGCGTGTCCTTCAGAGGACGGGTATACGCACCCATTTCAAGGTTCTCCTCAACCGTCATATGCTGAAAAATGCGGCGGCCTTCGGGACACTGGACAAGTCCACGCTGAACGATCTTGTTTGGAGCCATTGCGCCGATTGATTCGCCCATGAATTCGATCGAACCGGCTTTCGCATGCAGAAGTCCGGAGATGGTATTGAGAACCGTGCTCTTGCCGGCACCATTCGCGCCGATCAGCGTGACAATTTCTCCTTGCTCAACATCGAGCGAAACGCCTTTGACGGCATGGATTGCGCCATAGTAGACATTGATATCCTTGACTGAAAGCAGCACTATTAGTCCTCCTTCTTCTTGCCGAGATACGCTTCGATGACGGCCGGGTTGGACTGAATCTCTTCCGGCGTACCCTTTGCGATAATTTTACCGAAGTTCAGCACACAGATGCCTTCACAGATACCCATGACCAGATTCATATCGTGCTCAATGAGCATGATGGCGATGCCGAATGTGTCGCGGATCTTGACAATATTCTCCATCAACTCGCCGGTTTCCGACGGGTTCATACCCGCAGCAGGTTCGTCGAGCAGAAGCAGCGACGGATTTGTGGCAAGTGCGCGGACAATCTCCAGTCTGCGCTGCGCACCATATGGCAGAGAGCCAGCCTTATTCTCGGCCAAGTCCTGCATATCAAAGATACTGAGCAGCTCAGTGGCTCGATCGCGTGCAATGCGCTCTTTCCGCCAGTAACCGGGGATGCGGAAAATTGCGGAAGCAAGGTTATATTTCGTTTCGTTGTGCAGGCCGATCAGAACGTTATCGAGAACTGTCAGATCACGGAAGAGGCGGATATTCTGGAACGTGCGGGCGATACCGAGCTGGTTGACCTGAGCGGTGGTTTTATTGGCGGTATCGATGCCGTCAAGCAGGATAGAGCCGCGCGTCGGCTGATAGACCTTGGTCAGAAGGTTGAAAATCGTTGTCTTTCCGGCACCATTCGGGCCGATGAGGCCAGCAATTTCCGTGCGGCCGATGGCCATATTGAAATCGCTGACGGCGGAAAGACCGCCGAAATCAATGCCAAGGTGACGCGTCTCCAGAATCGGTCGCTTGTCAACATCCCGTTCAGGGATAATGTTGGTCGACGGCACCGGAACGAGCTTAGTTGCAGGCTTTTTATTGGTACTCACGCCTTACCGCCTCCCTTCCCGGATTTTGCAATCACTTTCTTCTCAGCAACAGGTTCCTTTTTTCGGAACAGACCAACAATCCAGTTGATCGCCTTTTCCAACCATCTGGACAAGGAGAAGTCATAGCTGCCCATCAGACCCTTCGGGCGGAAAATCATCATGATAACTAGCGCCAGTGAATATGCGACCATGCGGTAATCGTCGACCGAACGCAGAAGCTCAGGCAGGAACGTAAGAACGGTAGCCGAAACGACCGAGCCCAGCATCGAACCCATGCCGCCCAGCACGACCATGACAAGGATCTCAATGGATTTCATGAATTTGAATGTGGACGGATACAAAGAGCCCAGATAACCCGCATACAGGCATCCGGCCACACCGGCAAACATGGCCGAGATGACGAACGCAAGCGTTTTGTAATAGGTCGTCTGAATACCGGAGCTTTCCGATGCGATCTCGTTTTCACGGATGGAAAGCACCGCGCGTCCGTGCCGCGACTTCATGAACATATGGATGACCGTACAGGTAATGACCACGCAGATGAACACAAGCGTAAAGCTGGAAAACTTCGGAATGCGCTTGAGGCCGGCTGCGCCATAAGTAAAGTCAAAGCCAAGAATCGAGTCAATATTGGTCAGAACCACGCGGATGATTTCGCCGAAGCCAAGCGTGATGATCGCCAGATAGTCGCCGCGCAGACGCAGCGCCGGAATACCGATGATCAGACCAAAAACACCCGCAACAATCGCGCTGAGCACAATTGCGATGATGATATACGGCGTGAGTGCTGCCGTGTCGCCTGCTTTTAGAAGCGCTGCGGCGGGTGTCGCCTTCATAAAGATACCAGCTGTATAGGCACCGACGGCCATAAAGCCCGCATGCCCCAGCGGCAGCTGGCCAAGATAACCCGTTGCGACGTTCAGCGAAACAGCAAGAATGATATTGATGCCGACCATAATCAAAATGCCGCTCCAGTAATTAGTAATGACGCCGGCTTTCATCAAAGCGGTCAGAACGAACCAGACAGCAGCAATCATAGCCAGATTGATCAGATACCGAAGGGGCATGGGGATACGGATCCAGTTTGCGTTATTCTTCTTCATATCGCCGCCTCCTTACACTTTCTCCATGGTCTTGCGGCCAAGAATGCCGGTCGGACGAACAAGAAGCACAAGAATGAGAATCGCAAATACGGCGCCGTCTTTCCACACGGAAAGACCCACGGCGGAAACAAGAGCTTCCAGCAGACCGATGGCAAAGCCGCCGATCATCGCACCTGGGATCGAGCCGATTCCGCCGAGAACTGCCGCGACAAAGGCCTTGAGACCCAACATGGAGCCCATTGTGGGAGATGCCTGCGGGTAGGCGCACAGATACAAAATAGAACCAATACCGGCAAGCGCCGAGCCAACTGCGAACGTAAACGAGATGGTCTTGTTCAGGCTGATGCCCATCAGCTGCGCTGCACCCATATCCTCAGAGACCGCGCGCATGGCCTTGCCGAGCTTTGTTTTCTGAACCAGAATTGTCAGAAGCAGCATGACAACAATGGATACCACGATTGTCATAAGCGCAGCATAGCTGATATTGATGCCACCGGCGAAGGTAATGCTGCCGGAGATCATCGGGTCCATGCTCTTGGTATCAGCGCCGAAGAGCAGCTGCGCGCCGTTTTCCAGCAGGAACGAAATGCCGATTGCGGTAATCAGCAATGACAGACGCGGTGCCTGACGCAATGGGGTGTAGGCGACCTTTTCAATGAGGACACCCAGCACCGTGCTGGCGACAATGGCAAGAAGCACAGAAAAGATGGGATGCAGATGGAAAGCCGTCATGGCATAGAACGCGGTGTATGCGCCAACCATGATGATATCGCCATGCGCAAAGTTGAGCAGCAGAATGATGCCATAGACCATACTGTACCCCAGTGCCACAAGCGCATAGACAGAGCCCGTCTGCAAGCCGTTAAACAGCTGCGAGAAAAACAGAGACATGTGAGCGGTCACTTCCTTTCCGTTGATACGGAGATTCGACAGGTATCCCGCCTATTGTACTATCCTTCGGGCGGTTCTGTCAATGCCGATGTACGAAACATGCGGAGAAAGCGAGCTTTCTCCGCATGCATTTGCACGCTGCCAGCAGAGCCGGCAAGACGCTTAGTACATTTCCTTAAAGACCTCATCGCCGCCGGTCAGCTCGATGATGGCTGCGGACTTGATGGGGTTGTTATTCTCGTCGAAGCTGTAGGTACCGGTGATGCCAGCCACGCCATCCATAGAAGCAATGGCATCGATGACAGCCTGCTTGTACTCTTCAGTACCAGCAGTCAGGCCGGCCTCTTCAGCGGCCTTCAGACCTTCGCACATGATCATGGCAGCGTCGTAAGCCAGAGGAGCAAACATGTTGGGAACAGCTTCACCGTAGACGGTCTGGTAGTCAGCTTCAAACTGCGCAACAGAATCAGTGCCGGGCGCGTAACCGGAGCAGTAGACAGTGCCTTCCAGATCTTCTGCAGAAGCATAGTCCTTAATAGAGCCGAAGCCGTCACCGCCGAGTAACGTTGCGGTCAGACCGGCCTGACGGGCCTGGGTCACAGCAAGACCGGCTTCTGCGTAATAGATGGGAGCAAACACAACGTCGGGATTCTTGGCGGCAATGTTGGTCATCTGTGCCTTGTAGTCCTTGTCGCCTTCAGCAAACGCTTCGGAAGCGACGATCTCAAGACCCAGCTCAGCAGCCTTGTCGACAAACGCCTGCATAACGCCTTCGGAATAGTCGTTGCCAGTCTGATAGAACACAGCAGCAGTCGCGGCACCAAGAACATTATAGGCGTAATCAGCCATCTTTTCACCCTGGAACGGGTCGATGAAGCAGGAACGGAACACGTTGGTGCGGATTTCGTTTGTGTCTTCAATGACAGTAACGCCAGCAGCGGTAGCAGAAGCGGTAATCTGCGGCATATTGACTTCATAGGTAGCGTCAGCAAGAGCGATGGTAGCGCCGGTCAGAACGGAGCCGATAACAGCGGTGATGCCCTTGTCGCAGGCAAGGTTGAACGCGTTAACAGACTCAACGCCGTCAGCCTTGTCGTCGTACTCAAGAACCTT
>JAEDFW010000066.1 GCA_016297855.1 Oscillospiraceae bacterium | reverse complement strand
AACCCCATGATGGGTCACCGCGGCTGCCGTCTGGACGTCACCTACCCCGAAATCGCCAAGATGCAGACTGCTGCCATCATCAAGGCCGCTCTGGCTGTCCGCAGCCGCCGTCCGGCATGGAAGATCGTTCCCGAGATCATGGTTCCGCTGGTTGGCGAGGTCAAGGAGCTGGCGTACGTCAAGTCCGTCATCGACCAGACCGCCAAGAAGATCATCAAGGACGCCGGTTCCGACATGCAGTACAAAGTCGGCACGATGATCGAGATCCCGCGCGCGGCGCTGACCGCTGACGCCATTGCCCGCGAGGCCGAGTTCTTCTCCTTCGGCACGAACGATTTGACCCAGATGACCTTCGGCTTCTCGCGTGACGACGCGGGCAAGTTCCTCGCTTCCTACTACGACCGCAAGATCTACGAGTCCGACCCGTTCTCGAAGCTCGATCAGGCAGGCGTTGGCCGTCTGGTGAAGATGGCTGCCGAGCTGGGCCGCGAGACCCGTCCCGACATCAAGCTGGGCATCTGCGGCGAGCAGGGCGGCGATCCCTCCACCGTCGAGTTCTGCCACAACATCGGTCTGAGCTACGTCTCCTGCAGCCCGTTCCGTGTTCCCATCGCGCGTCTTGCCGCTGCGCAGGCCGCCATCAAGGCGAAGAAGTAATCCGCTTCCGAACCGTTCCGCCTCATACAGCAGACCCTGAAGAGGATTTCCCTCTTCAGGGTCTTTTTTCCGTACCGGGAAAAACTTTATCGATGTAAATCAGCGCAAATTGTGCAATTTCACGGTTGACACATCCCCGGCCTCAGCGTATAATACAGGCAATCAAGCAAAACCAATGAGCAAGAGGAGTAGCCGGTCTGGTAATCTTTCAGCGAGCCGCGGACGGTGCAAGCGCGGCAGACGATCTTCCGGTGAATGGACTTGCGAGGGCAGCGCGAACGGCCTCGGCCCAGTAGTATCTGACGGGATCCGCACCCGTTATCCAGGCGGCGCGTATGAAGTACGCGGATTGAGCGGGCGCATTGCGCCAACTTGGGTGGTACCGCAGGATGAAAGTCTTGTCCCAAAGAGGGACGGGGCTTTTTATTTTTTGTCTTGGAGGTCTTACGATGAAGCGAAATACGAAACGATGGCGGCGCTGCATGCCGTTTTCCGAATCGAATATCATACCAATTCCATTATTATAGAACAGGAGAGAATATCATGAAAACCTTCCGCAGCATCATTTCCGCCGTTCTGGCGTTTGCACTTCTGATCTGCCTCACCGCCTGCGCCGGCACGTCCACGCAGACCGCCGCCCCGGCCGACACCGCCGCACAGACGCAGGAGCCGGCATCCGAGCCTGCCGCTGAGCCGTATCTCATCGGCATCAGCCAGTATGGCGAGCATCCGTCGCTGGACAATTGCCGTGAGGGCTTCTTGCAGGGACTGGCGCAGGCCGGCCTGCAAGAAGGCGTGGATTTTGAGCTGGACTACCAGAACGCCAGCTTTGACGATGGCATTGCAACCCAGATCGCGCAGCAATTCTCCTCGGAAAACGCGGATCTGATGGTCGCCATCGCCACACCGGCCGCGGTAGCCTGCTATGCAGCCGCCGAGGACAAGGACATTCCCGTGATCTTTACCGCGATTACCGACCCCGTGCAGGCCAAGCTGGATTCCGGCAACGTCACCGGCACATCCGACAAGCTGCCGATTGAGGCGCAGCTCGACCTGATCCGGCAGCTGCAGCCCGAGGCCAAGACCATCGGCATCATCTACACCACCAGCGAACCGAACTCCGTTTCCGCCATCGAGGAATACCAGCAGAAGGCGCTGGATTACGGCTTTACGCTTGACGTTGTCGGCGTGACCAGTCAGGCTGAGGTCACGCAGGCGGCGGACACCCTGATCTCGCACGGCGTGGACTGCTTCTGCAATCTGACCGACAACAACGTGGTGGGCGTGCTGGCCGCCATTCTGGAAAAAACGGACGAAGCGGGCATTCCCATCTACGGCTCCGAGGTCGAGCAGGTCAAGCTCGGCTGTGTGGCCGCTGCCGGAATTGACTATATCCAGCTCGGCATCCAGACCGGCATGATGGCCGCGAAGGTGATCACCGGGCAGGCAACCTGTCAGGACCTGCCCTATGAGACCATTTCCGAGTACGGCATCTACATCAATTCCGCTGCGCTGGATGCGATGGGCATCGACATTCCCGAAGCCGTGGCCGCGCGGGCCGTGGAGGCCAATGAGGCCTGATCTTTGCTGAATCATACGCGCTGCGCCGCTGACAACGGCGCAGCGCCTGTATCATTTTTTTGACAGGAGGAACCGACCATGACCGATCTTCTGGTCAGTACCCTGACGCAGGGGCTGGTCTACGCGCTGATCTCCTTCGGCGTATATATCACCTATTCCATTCTGGATTTTCCCGATCTGGGCGTTGACGGCACGTTCCCGCTGGGCGCGGCAGTTACCGCCGTACTGCTGACGCGGGGCGTGAACGCGTGGCTGACGCTGCCCATTGCCATGGCCGTGGGCGCGCTGGCGGGTCTGTTTACCGGTTTTATCCATGTGCGCCTGAAGGTGCGCAATCTTCTGGCCGGCATCATCACCATGACGGCGCTGTTTTCCATCAACCTGCAGATCGCCGGCTCGAACCTTACGATCGACCGCGGCACGGACACCATTTTTACTTCCGCGCCGGTGCTGGCGCTGATGGGCGGTGCGAGCACGATGGTGCGAAAGCTGGTGGTGTCGTTTGTTCTGGTGCTGGCGGTCAAGCTGGCGCTGGATCTGTATCTCAAGACGAAATCGGGCCTGCTTCTGCGCGCGGTGGGCGATAACGCCGCGCTCGTCACCACGCTGGCCAAAGACTGCGGCCGCGTCAAGATTCTGGGGCTGGTCATCGCCAACGCGCTGGTCTCGCTGGCGGGCTGCGTGGTTTGCCATGAGCAGCGCAGCTTTTCCGCCACCATGGGCACCGGCCAGCTGGTATATGGCCTGGCGGCGGTCATCATCGGCATCTCGGCCATGCGCTTTTTCTCCGACTCCCGCGCGGCCAACCGCCTGCGCAGAACGCGCGGCCTGCGTTGGCTCTCCACACCTGCCGGCACCACGGCAGTCATTCTCGGCAGTATCCTCTACAAACTGTGCATTCAGGCGGCGCTGAGCATGGGCCTGCCCGCCAATATGATGAAGCTGATCACGGCGGTACTGTTTTTGCTGGTGCTGGTGCTGTCCGGCCGGAAGGGGGAGGCGATCATCCATGCTTGAGCTGCGCAACATCACAAAGATCTACAACCCGGGCGCCGTCACGGAGCAGCGCCTGTTTGAAAACTTCAATTTTACCGTGGACGAGGGACAGTTCGTCTGCATCGTCGGCAGCAACGGCAGCGGCAAGACCTCGCTTCTGAACATCATCTGCGGCTCGATCCCGGTGGAGCAGGGCGACGTTCTGATCGGCGGCAAAAGCATCGCCAAACTGAAAGACTACCAGCGCTACGCGCAGATGGGCCGCGTGTACCAGAATCCGGCTGCGGGCACATGCCCGGGGCTGACCATGCTGGAAAACCTGTCCCTGGCCGACAACAAGGGCAAGCCCTTCGATCTGCGCCGCGGCGTCAACCGGCGCCGGAGGGACGAATACTGCCAGATGCTGCGCGAGCTTGGCCTCGGTCTGGAGGATAAACTGGACGTCAAAATGGGCGCGCTGTCCGGCGGCCAGCGTCAGGCTGTCGCACTGCTGATGGCCACCATGACGCCGCTGCGCTTTCTGATTCTGGATGAGCACACCGCCGCGCTCGATCCCAGAACCGCAGAGACGATCATGGCGCTGACGGATCAGATCGTGCGTGAAAAGAAGCTCACGGCACTCATGGTAACGCACAATCTGCGCTACGCGGCGCAGTACGGCGACCGGATCGTGATGATGGATCAGGGCCGCATCGTCCTCGACAAGGCCGGCGCGCAGAAGGCCGCCACGTCCATCGACGATATTCTCGGCATGTTCAACCGCATCTGCATCTCGTGCGGCAGCTGAGCACAAAACACAAGATGTCCGTTCCGCCCCGGCAGGCGCTGCAAACAGCAGCGCCTGCCGGTTTTTCATTCTGCCGCGCGCGCATGCAGGGTGCATGCCGGCTGCTGTCTGCCCCTTGCGCGCAGCATACCGCAGCCGCCGCGGCGCTTCTTTTCCCGAAAAAACGAAACGTTTTTTGTTTCTATGCAAACTGACGATTCCGGGCAGGCAATTCTTGTACGAAACCAATGTACAATTTTCACCTTTTTGTGGACATTTTTCATTTTTTCCTTGACGGAAATCTGGTATGCTGTGAGCGTGAAAGTAACACCGTCCGTCCCGGACGCAATTTGACAGGAAAAACAAGAGGAAGGTGGTAGAATAATGGCCGAAACGATCCTCAGAATGTACGGCATTCAGAAGTACTTCCCTGGCGTGCACGCGCTGGACAATGCGCAGCTCGAAGTTCGCGAGGGTGAGGTAATGGCTCTGATCGGCGAGAACGGCGCGGGCAAATCCACGCTGATGAAAATTCTCACCGGCGTTTATACCAAGGACGAAGGTACGATCGAGCTGTTCGGCGAAAAGGTCGAGATCAACGGCCCGCACGACGCGCAGAGCAAGGGCATCAGCATCGTCCACCAGGAGCTGAACCTGATGCAGGATCTGACGGTTGCCGAGAACATCTTTATCGGCCGCGAGCCGATGAAGGGCCTGTTCGTTGACAAGGCCGAGCAGAACCGCATGACCGAGGAGCTTTTGCAGTCTCTGCATCTGAACATCTCGGCAAAGACGCAGGTCAAGCGCCTGACCGTCGCCAAGCAGCAGATGGTCGAGATCGCCAAGGCGCTGTCTTACAACAACACCAAGGTTCTGATCATGGATGAGCCGTCGGCCGCTCTGACCGAGAGCGAGATTGAAGATCTGTTCACCTTCATCCGCCGGCTGAAGGCCACAGGCGTCGGCATTGTCTACATCTCCCACCGTATGGACGAACTCAAGCAGATCACCGACCGCATCACCGTCATGCGCGACGGCCAGTATGTCGATACCGTCGAGACCGCTGCAACTTCGATCGATCAGGTCGTGCAGATGATGGTCGGCCGTGTCATCTACGAAGAACCCAAAACGCAGTCCGCCGTTCCGGCTGACGCGCCGGTCGTGCTTGAGGCCGAGCATCTGGTCTCCGACGATGTCAAGGACGTGTCGTTCCAGCTCCGCAAGGGCGAGATTCTCGGCTTCGCGGGTCTGATGGGCGCCGGCCGTACCGAGACCGCCCGCCTTGTCTGCGGCGCGGACAAACGGGAAAGCGGTGTCATCAAGGTCAACGGCAAGGAAGTCAACATCCGTTCGCCGCGCGACGCGGTCGAAGCCGGCATCGGCTACCTCTCCGAGGACCGCAAGCGCTTCGGCCTGTGCCTGGGTCTTTCCGTGGCCGACAACACCGCGATGGCCTCTCTTGACAAGCTCAGCGGTCCCGTTTTCGTCAATGACCGCAAAATCACCGAAGAATCCCTGAAATATGCCGAGGCCGTGCGCACCAAGACGCCGTCCGTCCGCACGCTGGTCAGAAGCCTTTCCGGCGGCAACCAGCAGAAGGTCGTTCTGTCGAAGTGGCTGCTGCGCGACTGCGACATCCTGATCTTCGACGAGCCGACCCGCGGCATCGACGTCGGCGCGAAGAGCGAAATCTACAAGCTCATGAACCAGCTGGCTGCCGAGGGCAAATCGATCATCATGATCTCCTCCGAGCTGCCGGAGCTGCTCAGAATGTCCGACCGCGTCATCGTCATGTGCGAAGGCCGCGTCACGGGCGAGATGGATATCGCGGAAGCGACTCAGGAAAACATCATGACATATGCTACCAAGCGGGAAGTGGGGTAAATGAAAATGGAGAAACTCGGTACGAAAAAGTTTGATCTGCAGAAGCTTCTGGCGCCTGCTGTTCTGGTCCTTCTGTACATCGTATTTGCGATCTTCGGCAACAAGTTCTTTACGCTTGACACGCTCAAGAACATCCTCGAAGCCAGCTACTACATCGGCTTCATGGCCTTCGGCGTCACGTTCATCATCATCACCGGCGGCATCGACCTGTCTCTCGGCACGGTCATGATGTGCTCGGCTCTGCTGGGCGCGTATGTGTTCAAGGTCCACAACTGGCCGCTCATTCTTGCGCTGGCGCTGACCATTTTCGTCGGCGTGGGCTTCGGCTTCATCAACGGCACGCTGGTCGCCCGTCTGAAGCTGCCTCCCTTCATCGCAACGCTCGGCACGCAGATGATGTCCATGGGCCTCGGCTCCATCATCACCAAGGTGCAGTCCCAGACCTGGCCCACCGCCACCGCTGAAGTCGGCGCCTGGTTCAAGAAAGTCTTTATCCGCGCCGATCTGTTCGGCGTCAAGGGCTTCCCGGTCGGTGCGCTGTGGCTGTTCGGCTTCTTTATCATTGCGTCTTTGATCCTGCACAAGACCAAGTTCGGCCGCTACACCTACGCCATCGGCTCCAACGAAGAGGCCGCGCGCCTGTCCGGCATCAATGTTGACAGCTGGAAGGTCGCCGTCTACACCCTGTCCGGCTTCTTCATCGGCATGGCCGGTATCTTCTACGCAGCCGCTTACACCACCATCACCCCGGGCACCGGCAACGGTCTGGAAATGAACGGCATCACCGGCGTCATCATCGGCGGTACGTCCATGTCCGGCGGCTCCGGCACGATGGTCGGCACGCTCATCGGCGTGTTCATCATGTCTGTTCTGAAAACGGGCCTTTCCGCCTGCGGCCTGCAGGCTCCGTGGCAGACGTTCCTCACGGGCGCTGTCGTCATCGGCGCGGTTCTGCTCGACAAGGCCAGAACGAACGCCGCCAACCGCGTGAAGAAGGTCTGATCCGCATCCCCGTTTCCATCGTATTAAGCGCGTAACCGCGTTTGATAAAAAAATAACTTATGGAGGAATCATCAAATGAAGAAACTGATCGCTCTGCTTCTTGCGCTGGTCATGGTTTTCGCTCTGGTTGCCTGCGCTTCCAGCGAGACCAAGACTGAAGAACCCAAGACCGAGACTCCCGCCGCTGAGACCCCCGCTGCGGAAGAGCCCGCTGCCGAAGAGCCCGCTGCCGAAGAGCCCGCCGCGGAAGAGCCCGCTGCCGAGGCCGGCACGCTCTACATCCCCGTCATGGCCAAGGGCTTCCAGCACCAGTTCTGGCAGGCTGTTAAGGCCGGTTCCGAAGCTGCCGCTGCCGACTACGGCGTAGAGATCTACTTCGACGGCCCCGCTTCCGAGACCGAGATCAACGCGCAGGTCGACATGGTCAAGAAGGAAATGGCCAAGGACCCGCAGGCCATGGCTCTGGCCGCGCTGTCCACCGAGTCCGTGACCGAGATCCTGGAAGAGTGCGCTGAGAAGAACATCCCCGTCATCGGCTTCGACTCCGGTGTTCCCGATGATACCACCGGCGCTGTCAAGGCTACCGCCTGCACCAACAACGAAGCTGCTGCTGCAATCGCTGCCGACAAGTTCGCCGAGAACGAAGCGCTGGCTGCCAAGATGGCTGCTGCTACTTCCGATGCTCCCATCGTCATCGCCTGCCTGTCTCAGGACGCTGTTTCCGCTTCCGTCACCGGCCGTACCACCGGTTTCGTGAACCGCATGGCTGAGCTGGCCGAGGCTGTCCAGCCCGGCAAGGTCTCCATCGAAGGCCACGCCAAGTGGGAAAAGAAGGTTGACGACGCTGCGATCATCATCCGCGTTGAGATCTCCGCTACCACCGAAGCTACCGCTGTTCAGACCGCTGCCAACGCCCTGCTGCAGCTCGACAACCTCGCGGCTGTCTTCTGCTCCAACGAAGGCGCTGTGACCGGCTTCCTGGCTGCTGTTTCCGACGGCGAGGATCTGGCTGACGGCGGCAAGTACGAAGACCTGGTCGTTGCTGGCTTCGACGCCGGCGCTGCCCAGAAGAACGCGGTCCGTCAGGGCTGGTTCTATGGCTCCGTGACCCAGGATCCGTACCAGATCGGCTACAAGGCTGTTGAGCTGGCTGTCAAGGCTGCCAACGGTGAGGAAGTCTCCGACGTCGACACCGGCGCTCAGTGGTATGACGCGTCCAACATCGACGATGACATGATCGCCCTGCTGGTTTATGACTAATCGGTAAGAACACTCATTCAACACACAACGCAAAACGCTCCCGCCTCCGGGCGGGAGCGTTTTTTCGCATTCGTGCCTCTAGCGCACCCATTCTGCGGCAAAACCTTGCATTTTTCCCCTTTTTGCGCTATGATATCGTGCAGAAGGAGTGGTACTTTTGCACCTGTTCAGACGCCTGGCCGCGTGCATACTGATCGCGGCGTTTCTTTTTGTGCTCGGTACGCCGGTTCTTGCCGCCGACCCGGCCGAAGCCGGCGCTCAGGTGGCGGGCAAGACGCTCGATGGTCTGATGGCCGAATTCATGCTGACGCATCATCTTGACGAGTCCAATTTCTCGCTTTGCTACTACAACACCGTCACGGGCGAGGAATACTGCTTCAACGAGACGTCTTTCATGGTCGCAGCCAGCACCTACAAGCTGCCGCTGAACCTGTACTACTACGAACTGCAGGCATCCGGCGAGATCACGGGCGACACCTACATACCCGGCGCGGGCACGACGCTGGACGATTGCCACCGCATGAGTCTGGTCGATTCGAACAACGAGGTCTCGATCGCCATGCTCTATCACCTCGGCAGCTTCCGCGACTACAAAGAGGCCATGCGCCCCTTTTTTACCATGACCGACGACGAGATCGACCCCATCTACTATGCCGACAACTACTACTGCACGCGCATGATGATGGACTGCCTGAAATACCTCTACGCGCACGCGGACGATTTTTCCGAGATGCTCGGTTATATGACCGAGGCCTGTCCCGGCGCGTATTTCAAGGCGCTTCTGGAGGACAAGGTGACCGTTGCGCACAAATACGGCGGCTTTGAGGGCGCGGAAAACGACACCGGCATCATCTACGCCTCACAGCCGTTTCTGCTGGCCGTGTACACGCAGGGCGTGGGTGAGCAGATCTGCTCGCAGGCGGCAGAGCTTCTGTACGAGTACACCGAGTATC
>JAEDFW010000065.1 GCA_016297855.1 Oscillospiraceae bacterium | reverse complement strand
TTGCCCTTGCCGTCGCCGGTGGTGATGACCGTGTCGCCGGCGGCAGTCTTGCCGCTGTCGATGACGGGATACTGTGCGTTCTGCGCGACGTAGGCTTCAGGGCTTTCTGCCTCGACGTCCACGAACTGCTTGCTTGCATGCTTGTCGCCGCCGCAGGGATTGATGGTCTCGATGAGAACTTCGTATTCTTTCATAATTGACCTCCTGAATCAAAATGGGGCGGAGTTGCCTCCGCCCCTTAGTTTATCCGCTGATGATCGAAGAAATCACGTCCATGATCTTGTCATGGCAGCCGCCGCAGCCGGTGGAGCACGCGGTCAGCTTCTGCACCTCTTCAAATTCCTTCTGCACGTCGGAAAAGCTGCCGTGCTGATGCAGCGCCCGGTCGATATCGGCCAGCGTCACATGCTTGCACTTGCAGATGACATCATTGCTGGCGTATTCCATGGCAGCTTACTTGAAGTAACGCTCCAGCAGGCCCTTGAGCGCCTTGCCGTGACGGGCTTCGTCCTTGGCCATCTCGTGGACGGTATCGTGGATGGCGTCGAGGCCGTTCTTCTTTGCGCAGGCAGCCAGATCAAACTTGCCCTGGGTCGCGCCGAACTCGCAGTCGACACGCCATGCAAGGTTATCCTTGGTGGTGGCCTTCATGTTGGGCTCGAGCGTGGAGCCGAGCATCTCGGCGAACTTGGCGGCGTGCTCCGCCTCTTCGTAGGCGGCCTTCTCCCAGTACAGGCCGATCTCGGGATAGCCCTCACGATGGGCGATACGGGCCATGCACAGGTACATGCCGACTTCGCTGCACTCGCCGTTGAAGTTGGCCTTCAGCTGCTCGAGGATATATGCCTTGTCTTCGGCGGAAATCTTGTCGTTGTCACGGACGGTGGTCTCGTAGACGCCGAATTCGTGCTCGGCAGCCAGCTTCAGCTCGCCGACGACCTCTTCGAACATGTTGCTCTTGGCATGGCAGACCGGGCACTCAGCGGGAGCCGCTTCGCCTTCGTAGATATAGCCGCAGACCTTGCATACAAATTTCTTCATGAATGTTTCCTCCGTTTATTATGAATTTTTTGATTTACAATTTTGACAATAACCATAGAAGTTCAGGCGATACCCGCCGACCTGCGCGCTAAGCGTCCGGCCGGTCTCAGCGACGACCGACTCGGGCAGTTCCATCCCCTCGACGTCGATGACGCTGCCGCACCGGCTGCAGATAAAGTGGCAGTGCGAATCGGTGCGCGCATCAAAGCGCTCAAGTCCGGCTACCGTACCGACCGAGTCGATCACGCCGTCTTGCTTGAAAGCGGCGAGATTGCGGTAGACCGTACCGAGGCTCAGATCCGGGATCTCGGGCTTCAGCTGACTGTAGACCCATTCGGCCGTCGGATGGCAAGTCGTATTGCGCAGACACTGCAAAATCGCGTCGCGCTTGCGGCTGTATTTTCTGACAGGTGACATAGGTTTCTCCAAAACAAGAATGATTATTATTTGCATCTTTAGTATATCCGATTTCTCCTCATTTGTAAAGAGGGAAAATAAAAAAATTTTTTCCGGATCCGAACACCGATCCGTCATGTGAAATCTTTGCAAAATCCGGGTAAAATGTCTGTAGAATGCTTGCAAGCGGGATGGAATTCTGTATAATAATGGTGTACAGACAGAACAATGGATTGCCCCGCCGCAGGTGCGGGAAGAGAGGAGTAATGAATGACGAATCTGGAAATTCTTCGAAACAAAAAAGGCTTTATCTGCGATATGGACGGCGTGATCTACCGCGGCAACACGCTGTTGCCGGGCGTGAAGGAATTTGTGGCGTGGCTCGAGAAAAACGAAAAGCGCTTTCTGTTTCTGACCAACTCGTCCGAGCGCTCGCCCAAGGAGCTGCGGCAGAAACTGGCGCGCATGGGGCTGGATATCGGCGAGGAGCATTTTTATACCAGCGCGCTGGCCACGGCGAGCTTTCTTGCCCGGCAGATGCCGGGCTGCACGGCCTATGTGATCGGCGCGCCGGGCCTTGTGAACGCGCTGTACGACCGCGGCATCACGATGAACGACGTCGACCCCGACTATGTGATCGTCGGCGAGTCCGCGAGCTACAATTATGAGATGATCAGCAAGGCGGCGCAGCTGGTGATGGCCGGCGCGCGGCTGATCGCCACGAATTCCGACCTCACCGGTCCGGCCGAATCCGGGCTGGTACCGGCTTGCCGGGCGCTGGTTGCGCCGGTGGAGCTGGCCACGGGGAAAAAGGCGTACTTCATGGGCAAGCCGAACCCGCTCATGATGCGAACGGGCCTGCAGATGCTGGGCGTGCACTCAGAGGAGGCCGTGATGGTAGGCGACCGGATGGACACCGATATCATCGCCGGAACCGAGTCGGGCCTGACGACGGTATTGGTGCTCTCGGGCTGCACCACGCGCGCCGAGGTCGATGATTATCCATACCGTCCAAATTATATTCTGAACGGTGTGGGAGATATTGCGGAATAATACCAAAAGCGGCCTCGAAAAGAGGCCGCTTTTTTATGCGCGCACGATTGTTTTTTTGTCGAAATTTGGTATAATGGAAAAAGCAATTCCTGCGGAGGGCGCATGATGAAAAAGTGGAAGATTGTGTGTATGATTCTGGCGGCTGTGCTGGTGCTCGCTCTGGCGGCATCCGGCGGCACGGCGGTTTATTTTGTACGGCAGGCACAGCAGTGGCATGACGCGTGCCTTTCGCTGCGCGGGCAGCTGCGGCAGAGGCTCGAGGAAAGCTGCCTCAGTGTGACGGAAAACGGCGATGCCGTGGGCGAATTTCCGCTGGCCGGCCTGCGCGCGGACGACCCCTACGCGCAGATTGACGAAATGTTCTCCGAGACGGACCGCTTGACGGCGGAGCAGTTTGCCGCGCTTTCGTGGACGGAGCAGCTTGGGTGGTATCGCCGGTCGACGCGCGAAGCGCCCGCGGCGTGGTATGAAGCGCTGCAAAGCGGAAACACACTGACGCTGGCCCTCAGCGACGGCGGCTGGGATTTTGCGCCGGTGCTTGCCGCTCTGGACGAAACGCCGCGCGAAGCGGCGCAGGACGCGTATGCCGTATTCTCCGCCGAGAAAGGCGCGTATGAAATCGTTTCTGAGCAGCCCGGAACCGAGCTTGTGCCGGAGCCCATCGAGCAGGCGCTGTTTGCCGCCGTGTCGGGCGTGCGCGTCTCGCCGGACAGCGCCGACTCGCGCAGCTTTGAGCTGACAAGCTGCGATTGCTATCAGAAGCCTGCGCTTACTGCAGAAGCCGCCGTATTTGACTACGGCGCGCTGTTGGCTGCGGATGCGGCGGGACGGATGATCGAGGTGAACTTCTCCGGACAGACGCAGAGCCTGTCCGTCGGCAATTATGTCTTTGCGGACGCGGATGGCCGCGTGCAGGTGGATGGGGAAAAGCTCTCGCAGCGGCTGCAGGAGTTCGCCGCGCAGTATAACGAGATGGATACGCCCTTCCGGTTTGATTCGACTGACCGCGGCACGGTGGAGATTGAATTTTTGCCCTGCAATTATACGCTGAATACCGCAGAGCTGTATGCGAAGCTGGAAAAGCAGCTTTCGCATCTTGACACCACGCCCGTGGAGGCGCAGTTCGTCTGCACCGACCTGCAGGGTGAGCCGTTCGGCTTGGGAGATACCTACATCGCCGTGGACATCGAGAGCCAGACGGTGACGTATTATCAGGACGGCGAGCGTTTGGTATATAATGACGTGGTCACGGGCCTGCCCTATGGCTTCGCCACACCGACGGGGCTGTACCATGTCGTGAGTCTGGAGCGTGACTGCTGGCTGACGGGGCCGGATTTCAATGTGTTTGTGAAATACTGGGTCGGATTTATTGGTACGCTCTACGGCCTGCACGATGCGTCGTGGCGCAGCGAGTTCGGCGGTGAGCGCTATAAGACGAACGGCTCGCACGGCTGCGTGAATATGCCAGATGCGCCGATACGGGCGATCTACGAGAACGTGCAGGTCGGCACGCCGGTGCTGGTCTTTTAGTGCGCAAAGCCTCCCTCCGGACGAGCAGTCCGGAGGGAGGCTTTGTTCAGCAGGCAAAATCCCGGCCGCTCCATCGGAGCGGCCGGGAAAAAGTTGTTTGCCGGGCGAATTAGTACATGCCGCCGGCCTGTGCAGCAGCCGCAGCCGCAGCAGCGTCAGCCTGAGGATCGGGCTTGTCGGCAACCAGAGATTCGGTCGTCAGCACGCAGGCGGTGATGGATGCCGCATTCTCCAGAGCGGTACGGGTGACCTTGGTCGGGTCGACGATGCCGCTGGGGATCATGTCGCAGTAGGTCTCGGTGTAGGCGTTGTAGCCGTAGCCGATCTTACGGGACGAACGGATCTTGTCAAAGACGATCGAGCCGTCAACACCGGCGTTCTCGGCGATCTGGCGGATCGGCGCCTGCAGCGCCTTGGCAATGATCTGCGCGCCGGTCTTTTCATCGCCGGAGAGCTTGGCAATCAGCTTCTCAACAGCCGGAATGGCGTTGACATATGCCGTGCCGCCGCCGGCCACGATGCCTTCTTCCACAGCTGCGCGGGTAGCGTTCAGCGCGTCCTCAACGCGGAGCTTCTTCTCTTTCATGGCGACCTCGGTCTGCGCACCGACACGGATGACGGCTACGCCGCCGGACAGCTTGGCAAGACGCTCCTGCAGCTTTTCCTTGTCATAGTCGCTCGTGGTGACGGCGATGGTGTTCTTGATCTCGGCAACACGGGCCTTGATCTCATTGGCGTCGCCGCAGCCGTCGACGATGACGGTGTTATCCTTGGTAACCTTGATCTGGCGCGCACGGCCCAGATCGGAGATCTGCACGTCAGGCAGGTTCATGTTGAGCTCACTGGAGACATAGGTGCCGCCCGTCAGGATGGCGATATCCTTCAGCATCTCCTTGCGGCGGTCGCCGAAGCCGGGCGCCTTGACGCAGACGCAGTTGAAGCTGCCGCGCAGACGGTTGACCAGCAGCGTCGACAGCGCGTCGCCTTCGACGTCCTCGGCGATGATGAACAGCTTCTGGCCGCTCTTGACGATCTGTTCGAGGATGGGCAGGATCTCCTGGATGGACGAAATCTTCTTGTCGGTGATGAGGATGAACGGATCGTCGACGACGGCTTCCATCTTCTCGGTGTCGGTGACCATGTAGGGCGAGATATAGCCGCGGTCGAACTGCATGCCTTCGACGACCTCAAGGCCGGTCTCAGCGGTCTTGGACTCTTCGATGGTGATGACGCCGGAGGCGGAGACCTTCTCCATCGCCTCGGCGATCAGCTTGCCGATGGACTCGTCGCCGGAGGAGACGGCGCCGACTCTTGCGATGTCGTCGCTGCCCTTCACGGCCTCGGAATTGGCCTTGATGGCTTCCACGGCGGTGGCAACGGCCTTCTCCATACCCTTGCGCATGACCATGGGGTTCGCGCCTGCGGAGACGTTCTTCAGACCTTCGTGGATGATCGCCTGCGCCAGCAGCGTGGCGGTGGTGGTGCCGTCGCCGGCGACGTCATTGGTCTTGGTGGCGACTTCACGCACGAGCTGTGCGCCCATGTTCTCAAATGCGTCCTCGAGTTCAACGTCCTTGGCGATGGTGACACCGTCATTGGTGATCAGCGGCGCGCCGAACTTCTTGCCCAGAACCACGTTGCGGCCCTTGGGACCCAGAGTAACTTTCACGGTATTGGCGAGCTGGTCGATACCGGACTGCAGCGCCTTGCGCGCATCTTCGCCGTAAATGATCTGTTTTGCCATAATGATTATCTCCTTTTTCCGTTAACGCGATTATTCCACAACTGCCAGAATGTCGGCCATCTTGACGATGACATAGTCTTCGCCGTCGAGCTTCAGTTCCTGACCGGCGTACTTGCCGGTAACGACCTTGTCGCCGGGCTTGACGGTGACCTTGACGTCGTCGGTGCCGGGACCGGCGGAGATGACCTCAGCAATCACGGATTTTTCCTTGGTTGCGGTGGAGAGGATGATACCGGAAGCGGTCTTTTCTTCCGCGTCCATGTGCTTGAGCAGGACATTGTCTGCCAACGGGGTGAGTTTCATACAAAAAGCCTCCTTGATATATCGTATGGCCGTTGAATGCGGCCCGGTTTACGGCTCGTGTTAGCACTCTTTACGAATGAGTGCTAACACGTTATATAATAGTCTTTTCGCCTAAAATGTCAAGAGGTTTTTTCGGCAAAATTGTGTCGAATCTGTTAATTCTCGCGCCGGTAGCTCAGACCCCGGGGATAGAAGAAGCGAAGCGCGCGCGGCATGGTGGTGATTTTGGCCTCGCCGGTGAAGACGGCCTCGCCGTCGACATTCACGACGCTCGGCTTATCGCACGTGATAGTAAGGGATTTGCAGCGGTGGTGCGAAATGAGCTCGGGGAGCTGCCGGTACTGGCCGGCCTTGTACTTGCCGATGACGCGCGAGGCGGTCAGGATGCTGACTTTTTTGACCACCAGTACCTCGAGCAGACCGTCATCCGGCTCGGCGTCGGGCACGGGATTGAAGCCGCCGCCGTACCACCGGCCGTTGCAGGCGCAGATCAGGGTGAACTTATCGTCGAGCCGTGTGCCGTCGTCGAGCGTAATGACAAAGTGCTGGCTGATGCCCTTGATGAGGTTTACCAGCGTGGAGGCCAGATATGCCCCGTGACCGGACAGCAGCGGCAGCTTCTTATATCTGGCCATTTCCGTGCCGATGCGCGCGTCAAGGCCCATGGAGAGGATGTTCACCGAATGGGTTTCGTTGCAGCGGATGAGGTCGAATTGCGCCTCGTCGCAGTCCAGCAGCCGCTCAAGGTCAAAAAAAGGCGCGGTTTCGGAGAACATCTTGATCATATCGTTGCCGGAGCCGCCGGGGAAATGCGTCACGGCCGCGTTATCAAACCCCACTGCGCCGTTGATGACCTCGTTGAGCGTTCCGTCGCCGCCGCAGGCATAGAGCCGGACTTCTTCGCCGGCTGCGGCCGCTTCACGCGCGATGCGGCGGCAGTCGCCGGGCTTTTCCGAGCGGTGAATCTCATAGGCAAGGCCGCGCGCGCCGCACACGGCTTCAATCTTCCGGGTGTATTCCTCCGTGCGGTCATATTTTCCCGCGGCAGGGTTGATAATAAAAATATGTTTCATGACGGAACCTTCTTTTTCTTTTTTCGTCTTACCGGTATCAGCGCTTAAAAGTACATGAACACGTTGCACTGCAGGCGGCCGTTATAGAGCTTGCGCTTCTTGTTGGCGGGTTTGCCGAAGTAGTGCTCGAACTCCGGCTCGGAGCTGATGATATATTTCTTCCAGCCGTCGGCAAATTTGATGTGCCGGCCGAACGCGCGGTAGAGCTGCTGCGCGCTGCGCTGCTCGAGCATCCGTTCGCCGTACGGCGGATTGCAGACGATGAGGCCCTGATCGCACGGCAGGCTCATTTTGGTCGCGTCGGCTTCGCGGAAGTCGATCAGCTTGCCCACGCCCGCTTTTCTCGCGTTGGCGCGCGCGATGTCCAAAGAGGCGGGGTCAATATCGGTGCCCAGAATGCGGTATTCGCCGCGGAATTCGCGGTCCAGCGCCTCGGTACGCGCCTCGCGCCAGACCTGGTCCGGCACACAGGCGAACTTCTGCGCGGCAAACGAGCGGTTCATACCCGGCGCGCGGTTTAATGCGATGAGCGCGGCCTCGATGCAGATCGTGCCCGAGCCGCAGAACGGGTCCCAGAAGAAATCGCGGCCGCGGTAGCGCGCGAGATTCACCATCGCCGCCGCCATCGTTTCGTGCAGCGGCGCGAGATTCGCCACCTCACGGTAGCCGCGCTTGTGCAGGCTCACGCCGGAGGTATCAAGAAACAGCTCGCAGCGGTCCTTCATGATCGAAAAGCGCAGCTGATACGTCGCGCCAGTCTCGGGCATCCAGCCCAGGCCGTAAACAGCGCCCAGCTTGTCCACCGCCGCCTTTTTTGCGATTGCCTGACAGTCGGGCACCGAGTGAAGCTGGCTGTCCAGGCTGTAGCCCTTGACGGGAAACGCCCCGTCTTTGGGGATAAAGCGCTCGAGCGGCGCGGCCTTCACGCCCTGATAGAGCTCTTCAAAGCTGCGCGCGTCAAACGCGGCCAACAGAATCATCACACGCTCGCCCATGCGGCAGCAGATGTTTGCCTTGGCCATGGCAGCAAAATCACCGGTAAAAAACACGCGCCGGTCTTCGACGCGGACGTTTTCCAGTCCGAGCCGTCTCAGCTCGTCGCCGACCAGTCCCTCGAGACCGAACAGGCACGGCACGCAAAAAGTCATTGTATCCATCATCATTCTCCGTCAGCTCAGAATAATTCCAGTATAGTATACGGGCTATGCGTCAAAATAGCAAATGATTTGTTGGAAATTTGGAAAATAATGCGGTTGGCATACGCCCCGTGCGTATTGTATAATGAAGAAAAGGAGGAATGCATCATGCCCATCGCTTCTGTATGCTGGCTGATCGCCATGGTTGTGTTCGTGGCCGCCGAGGCCGCCACGGTAAGTCTGGTGGCGCTGTGGTTTGTTGGCGGCGCGCTGGCTGCCATGATCGCGTCGCTGCTGGGCGCTGGCGTACTGGTTCAGGTTGTGCTGTTCACGCTTGTTTCATCGCTTCTGCTGGCCGCGTTCCGGCCGGTGCTGCGAAAGTACATCGCTGTCAAAAAGACCAGCACCAATGCCGACCGGCTGGTCGGGCAGCAGGCCGTCGTCACGCAGCCGATCGGCGGCGGCATCGACGCGGGCGAGATCAAGGTCGCCGGCGTTCTGTGGACGGCGCTGGCCGATACACCCATTGCAGCGGGCGCGCATGTAAAAATCCTGCGTGTCGAAGGCGCGAAGGTCTACGTCGAGTCAGTAATGGCTGCCTGCGCAGCGAAATAAGAAAAGGAAATTGTGGAAAACAGGAGGAATACTGAATGGAATGGATCTTTTTTGTAGTTGTGGTACTGCTGGTGCTGATTATCATCATCCGCAACATCTATGTTGTGCAGCAGTCCAAGGCGTACGTTGTCGAGCGGCTCGGCGCGTTCAGCAAAGTCTGGGAAGTGGGCATCCACTTCAAGGCACCGTTCATCGAGCGCGTTGCCAAGAAGGTCAGCCTGAAGGAGCAGGTGCTTGACTACCCGCCCCAGCCCGT
>JAEDFW010000064.1 GCA_016297855.1 Oscillospiraceae bacterium | reverse complement strand
CGCGTCTTTTTCACCTCCGGCGGCACCGAGGCCGACAACTGGGCCATTTTCTCAACCGCCGAGCGCCTTGGCAAGCGCGGCAAGCACATCATCACCACCGCCGTCGAGCACCATGCCGTTCTGCACCCAATACAGAAGCTCGAATCGCGCGGCTTTGACGTGACGTACCTGCAGCCGGATGAAACGGGCGCAATCACGCCGGACGCGCTCAGGACCGCGCTGCGGCCCGATACCATTCTCGTCAGCATCATGATGGTCAACAACGAAACGGGCGCGGTGATGCCGGTTGGTGAGATGGCGCGGCTGACGCACCGGCTCAGCCCGCTGGCGTTATTTCACACCGACGCGGTGCAGGGCTTTTTGAAAGTTCCCTTCAAGGCAAAAACGCTCGGCGCGGACATGATCTCCGTCTCCGGCCATAAAATCCACGCCAGCAAGGGGGTGGGCGCTCTGTACATCCGCCCGAACCTCACGCTGCCGCCCTACCTTCTTGGCGGCGGGCAGGAGAGTAACCTGCGCTCGGGCACCGAGAATCTGCCCGCCGTCTGCGGCTTCGGCGCGGCCTGCGCGCAGTTTGATGCCGCCTCGCTTTCGCATATGGCCGGCCTTCGCGACCTTGCCCGGCAGGAGCTTTCCAAAATTGACGGATTAACACTCATCGGCAGCGGCGAAGCGCCGCATATCGTGAGCCTGTCTCTGCCCGGCCTTCGCTCGCAGGGCATCATCAACTGCCTGCAGGACCGCGGCATCTTCGTTTCCGCCGGTTCCGCCTGCGCCAAGGGCCACCGCAGCCATGTGCTCGAGGCGATGCACCTGCCGCCCGCCGTCATCGACGGCTCCATCCGCGTGTCGTTCTCGGAAGAAAACACGCAGGACGATATTTTCGCGCTCTGCGACGCGCTGCGAGAGGCAAAGCGCGTACTGAAGGGCTGAGGCAAAAATTTTATCCCCCACCCCGGCTTACCATGCGAAAGTCTGCCTGCTACAATATGCACATACAAATCGAGAGAGGTGCATATCTATGCATATGGCGGACGCATTGCTTTCCGTCCCGGTCGCCGCGACGATGTACGCGGCTTCCGCCGTCACGGTGGGCGTAAGCGTAAAAGCGCTCAAAAAAGATGAAAATACGGCCAAGCTGCCCGTGATGGCCGTGGCCTCGGCGCTCATTTTTGCCGGGCAGATGATCAACTATACCATCCCCGGCACAGGCTCTTCCGGCCATCTGTGCGGCGGCATGCTGCTGTCGGCTCTTCTGGGGCCGCAGGCGGGTTTCTTGTCGATGGTCGTCATTCTTGCCATTCAGGCGCTGTTTTTTGCCGACGGCGGACTTCTTGCGCTCGGCGCAAACTGCTGGAACATGGCGTTCTACGGCTGCTTCGTGGGGTATTATCTCATCTGGCGGCCCATGATGCGCGGACGGCTCTTTGCCGCGCGCGGCGAAAAAGCGGCTATGCGCGTCAAAATCGCGCTGGCAAGCGTGCTCGGCTGCGTGCTCACGCTGCAGCTCGGCGCGTTCTCCGTGGTGCTGGAGACCAGCCTTTCCGGCATCACCGAGCTGCCGTTTGCCGCATTTGCCGCCATCATGCAGCCCATCCATCTGGCCATCGGCGCGGTGGAAGGTCTGATCACGGCGGCGGTTCTGCTGTTTGTGTATGAGGCGCGGCCGGAGCTTCTAATGGATACCTCGCGCACGACGGGCACTACAGCCGGAAAACTCTCGCTCAAATCCACACTGGCGATTCTCGCCGTAGTGGTTGTGCTCGTGGGCGGCGCGCTGAGCCTGTTCGCAAGCAGCAATCCCGACGGATTGGAGTGGTCGCTGTTCGGCAATCCGGATGCCGGCTACAGCGAGAACATGGCGCTGGACGAGGAAAACTACGGCGTTACGAGCGCCGCTTCGGAAGCGGCGGCAAGCGTGCAGGAAAAGACGGCATTTTTGCCCGACTACGCGTTTCAAAACAATGACTCCGCCGCAGGTACCTCGGTCTCGGGTCTTGTCGGCGCAGCGATCGTAGCGGTCGCGGCAGCAGGCATCTGCGCGCTGGGCGGCTTCTTCCGCAGACGCAAGACAAAAACCACATAAAATGCTGCCCGAAAAGCCGTCCGGCTTTTCGGGCAAATGCAGTTAAGGACGTTTTTTATGGACAAACTGGCAAAGGCGCAGCACGAGCTGCGCCAGATGGACGAGCTGGCGGCGGGCAGCTCCGCCTTCCACCGCCTGCACCCACTTTCAAAGCTCGCGGTCACGGTTTTCTATATCGCGCTTGTCGTGTCGTTCCCAAAATACGACCTGACGGGGCTGGTTGTGATGCTGCTCTACCCCGTGCTGGCGTTCCAGCTGGCAGGACTTCGCATCCGCGACTGCTTTTACAAGCTGCGCGTGGTGCTGCCGCTGGTGTGCGCGGTCGGTCTGGCGAACCCGTTTTTTGACCGCGCGCCGTATTTGTATTTCGGCAGCGTTGCCGTCTCCGGCGGCGGTATCTCCATGCTGACGCTGATGATGAAGGGCGTGTTTTCGCTCATGGTGTCGTTTCTGCTCATCGCCACGACGAGAATCGACGTACTGTGCGCGGCGCTGCGGCAGCTGCATGTGCCGCAGCTCATCACGAGTCTTCTGCTTCTGACGTACCGCTACATCACGGTTCTGCTGGGCGAAGCCTCGGCCATGACAACGGCCTACCGCCTGCGCGCGCCGGGGCAGAAGGGCCTGCACATCTCGGCCTGGGGCTCATTTCTGGGCCAGCTTCTGCTGCGCAGTATGGACCGCGCGCAGCAGCTCTACGGCAGCATGCTGCTGCGCGGCTACCGCGGCGAGTTTCCCTACTGCGCGCCGCCGAAGGCGCGCATACACGATGTACTGTTTTTCGTGTGCAGCATCGCGGCGTTCATCCTCGCGCGCGCGGTAAACATCCCGCAGGTGCTTGGCGCGCTTGTCACAGGAGGCTGACATGATCGAATTTTTCCATGTTTCGTTCTGCTACGAGCCGGGCGTTCCGGCTGTGCATGACTTGCGCTTCACCATACACGACGGCGAGTCCGTGGGCCTCATCGGTGCCAACGGCGCAGGCAAATCCACGCTCATGCAGCTGCTGCTGGGACTTCTTGCAGGCGAAGGCGCGATCACGGTGGATTCTCTCGCCGTCGGGAAGAAAAATCTCGCCGCCATCCGGCAAAAAATCGGTTTCGTTTTGCAGGACGCCGACAACCAGATGTTCATGCCCACGGTATTGGACGACATGGTGTTCGGCCCATGCAACTACGGGCTTTCGCGCGTGGAAGCCGAACGGCGCGCGGATGAGGTGCTCGCCCGTCTGAACCTTTCCCACCTCAAAAACCGCTGCAACCACAAGCTCTCGGGCGGTGAAAAGCGCATGGCGGCCATCGCCACGATTCTCGTCATGGAGCCGTCCATCATTGTCATGGACGAGCCCACCACGGCGCTCGATCCCGTCAACCGCCGCGCAGTGATTCATGCCATCAACGATCTTCCGCAGACAAAGCTCATCGCCTCGCACGATCTGGACATGATCCTGGACACCTGTACGCGCGTGATTGTTCTCTCGCACGGCGAGATTGCCGCCGACGGCCCGGCGCAGACGATTCTGCGCGATCAGGCCCTTCTGGAGGCCAACCGGCTCGAGCTGCCGCTGCGGTTGCAGAAATAAACGAATGTCCCAAAACTCCGAGGAGTTTTGGGACATTTTTTACAGCCGGTTCTCCACCGCGTGGTAGATGCTGCGGATGGCGTTTTCGTAGTCGGCCTCCTGCACGGCGACGATGATGTTCAGCTCGCTCGAGCCCTGGTCGATCATGCGGATGTTGATATTCGCATCCGCGATTGCGCCGAAGATGGACGCGGCCACGCCCTTGGAATAGATCATGCCCTGACCGACAACCGCGATGAGCGCCAGATGATCCTCCACGCTCAGATGGTCGGGCTGCAGCTCGGCCTCGATCTCGGCAAGGATCGCATCGCGCGAAGGCGCGAGACTGGCAGTGGAAACGATGATGGACATGGTATCGATGCCGGACGGGCAGTGCTCAAACGACACGCCGTGGCGCGCAAGGATCGTCAGCAGCTTCGCGCCGAAGCCGATCTCACCGTTCATCATGGCCTTGTCGATGAGGATGCTGCTGAAGCCCGTGTGTCCGGCAACGCCGGTGACCTTTCGCGTGGCGCGTTTGCCCGGCAGCGCCGGCATGATCATCGTGCCGGGATCCGCGGGCCGGTTGGTGTTGCGGATGTTGATGGGGATGTTCGCCTTCTGCACCGGGAATACCGCGTCCTCATGCAAAACGCTTGCGCCCATGTAGCTCAGTTCGCGCAGCTCCTTGTAGGTGATCTGGGCGATGGTGCGCGGGTTTTCCACGATGCGCGGATCGGCGGACAACATACCCGACACGTCAGTCCAGTTTTCATACAGATCGGCCTTCACCGCACGCGCGACAATCGCGCCCGTTACATCCGAGCCGCCGCGCGAGAAGGTGTGGATGGTGCCATCGGCAAACGCGCCGTAGAAGCCCGCCACCACGCACCGCTCACTGTTTGACAGCGCGGCGGCAAGGGTTTCATTCGTCGTCTCACTGTCAAATGCGCCGTCCGGGAAGAAGCGTACGGCCTGCGCCGGGTCTAAGAAGTCGTAGCCCAAAAACGCTGCCAGCAGCTTGGAGTTGAGGTATTCTCCGCGGCTTGCCATATAGTCGCGCTGCGGATTCTGCTCGAGATGCTTGCGGATGACGGCGATCTCGCCGGATACGTCAAAGCTGAGGCCCAGTCCCTCGGCAATATCTGCAAAGCGCGACTCGATCTGCGCCAGAACCGGCGCAAAATCCTGCTTTGCGCTGGCCAGATCGTAGCACCGGTAGAGAAGATCCGTCACCTTGGTATCGGCGCTGTCACGCTTGCCGGGTGCGGAAGCCACGACATAGCGGCGCGCGGTCTCGGCCCGGATGATATCCGCGACCTTTTGAAACTGTCCGGCGCTGGCCAAAGAGCTGCCGCCGAATTTCACAACGATGGTTTTCATGCTTTCGTTCCTTTCCAATCCGCGCCTTGCGCGGGGGTTTCTTCCAAAAAGTCCGCAAGAACTGCGGCGTGCAGCGCGCCGGCCATGACGGCCGCGCGTTCGTCCGGGAAAAAGTGCGGACTGTGCAGCGGGTATTCGCAGCCCGCTCCGATATGATAATAACTGCCGGGCGTTTCGTCAAGAAAAAATCCAAAATCCTCGGTGGTCATCGTGGGGCGCTCCAGCGCTGTCACGGCGTTTTCGCCCAGAAGCCGCGCCGCAACGCGCTGCACGCGCCCGGTTTCGCCGTCGTGATTCACAATGCCCGGATAGCTCTCGTGCAAGAATACGTCGATTGCCGCGCCGGTCGTCTCCTCGACGGCGCGCGCCGTCTCGCGCAGGCGGCGCTTCATATATGCGCGGCTGTCTTTGCCGAGCGTGCGCAGAATGCCGGTCAGCTCCGCCTCGCCGGCAAGCACGTTGATGGCCGTCCCGGCATACAGCGTGCCGACGGTCAGTACGCACGGCTCGCCCAATTCTGCGGGCAGTTTTTTCAGCCTGAGCGCCAGCTCACACGCCGCAGCCAGCGCGTCCACACCCTTTTCCGGCGTGGCGCCGTGACAGCTTCGCCCGCGCACAAGGATGCGGAACGTGTCCGACGCGGCGTAAAACTTGCCGAACCGCACGCCGATATGTCCCAGCGGCAGATCGGGCGCGACGTGCGCGCCGAAAATGGCATCCACGCCTTCCATGCAGCCCGCTGCGATCATCCGCTGCGCGCCGCCGGTTCCTTCCTCATCAGGCTGAAAGAAGAATTTCACCGTGCCGCAAAGATCATCACGGTGTTTTCCCAGCAGCATCGCCGCGCCAAGCGCGGCCGCCATATGTACGTCGTGCCCGCACGCGTGCATCACGCCGGGAACTTCGGACGAGCACACCGCGTGCGTCTGCTCCGTGACCGGCAGCGCGTCCATATCCGCGCGCAGCGCGGCGCAAGGCCCGGGTTTTCCCAGCGTGAGCGTTCCCACGACCGCCGTGTCCAGCATCCGCTCGATTTCTATGCCGCACGCCTGCAGCGTGCGTTCGATCAATTTCGCCGTTTCCAATTCCTGATTGCCGGGTTCCGGCCTGCGGTGCAGCGTCTCGCGCAGCGCCGTGATCTCGGGCGAGATCGCCTCGGCCTCGCGCAGCCAGTCGATCTTCGTCATATGCCCGCCTCCAGCTTTTTGCAGAAGCGCTCCAGCCGGTCAAGGCCCTCTTTCAGCTCGCCGTCGGAGTAGCAGTAGGTCAGGCGGATGTGTCCTTCCGCGCCGAAGCACGCGCCCGGCGTGGCGGCAAGGCCGGCCTCGCGGATCATGCGCGTGCAGAATTCGCCCGAGGACAGGCCGAATCCAGCAATGGACGGAAACACATAAAACGCGCCCTCCGGCTCGGTCACGGCAAGGCCCATCTCCCGCAGCCGCCGCAGCACGTACGCGCGCCGTTTGCGGTAGGTTTCCCGCAGCGGCGTGACGTCGCAGCCAAGCGCCGTGATGCACGCGCGCTGAAACGGTGCCGGCGTGGAGACGACCATGAACTGGTGCAGAAGCTCCAGCCGCTCTTTGACCGATTTGTCTGCCAGCAGATACCCCACACGCCAGCCGGTCATGGCGTAGGGCTTGGAAAAGCTCTGCACCACGAGAAGCTGCCTGCGCAGGTCGCGGTATTCGGCAAAGCTGTGATAGGTTTCCGTATAAATAAGCTGGCGGTACACGTCGTCGCAGACGACGAAAATATCGGTTCCCTTCACGCAGTCATATACCGCGTCGAGGCTTTCTTTTGTGTACACGCAGCCCGTGGGGTTGTTGGGCGAGTTCAGCACGATGGCTTTGGTTTTTGGCGTGATGGCTGCGGCAAGCGCCTGCCTGGTCAGCTGAAAGCCCGCGCCCGCTGTATCCAGCGGCACAAACACACCCCGGCAGAGCGTTATGATCTGCTCGTAGAGCACAAACGCCGGCGTAGGCACGATGACCTCGTCGCCGGGATTCAGAATACCGAACAACGCCGTAAACAGCGCCTGCGTCGCGCCTGCGGTGACGATCACTTCATCCTCGCCGTAATCCATGCCGTTTTTCTCGCGCTCAAAGTGCGCAATTGCCTCGCGCAGTCCGGGTGCGCCGTTATTTTCGATGTAGTGCGTCTCGTGATTGTGGAGTGCATCGCACGCCGTGTTGATCACGGGCATCGGCGTGTCAAAGTCCGGCTCGCCCAGCGTCAGGCTGACGCAGCCGGGCGTCTGCTTTGCCAGGCGCGAAAATTCCCGGATGGCGCTGCGCTGCGCCCCATAGAGCGCTTCGTTGAGCAGACTCATGTCAGACCTCCGGCGAGAACGCCTCGTCGATATCCAGCGTGGCAAAGTAGTCCGCGGGCTTCTCTGCCCGGCGGATCATGCGCACCGCTCCGTTTTCCAGCAGCAGCTCCGCGCAGCGGAGCTTTCCGTTATAGTTGTAGCCCATCGAATGTCCGTGCGCGCCCGCGTCGTGGATGGCAAGGATATCGCCGTACTGTACGGCGGGCAGGCGGCGGTCGACGGCAAATTTGTCGTTGTTTTCGCACAAAGACCCCACCACGTCCACCGTGGTTTCCGGCGGCGCGTCCTCTTTTCCCAGCACCGTGATGTGGTGGTATGCGCCGTAGATGGCCGGGCGCATCAGATCGCACGCCGTTGCATCCACGCCGACATAGTCCTTGTAGATATGCTTTTCACCAATGACGCTGGTGACAAGATAGCCGTACGGCCCTGTGATATACCGGCCCATCTCGGTATAGAGCGCAAGCTGCACGCCGTTTGCCGTCAGGATTTCATCATATACCCGGCGCACGCCCTCGCCCACGGCGAAGATATCCACCGGTTTTTCCTCCGGCCGGTACGCAATGCCCATGCCGCCCGAGAGGTCGATGAACGACAGCGTGATGCCGAGCTTCTCCCGGATCTCCAGCGCCAGCGTAAACAGCTCGCGCGAAAGATTGGGGTAATAGACCTCGTCCAGCGAGCAGCTGGCCAGCATCGCGTGCACGCCGAAGCGCTTCGCGCCCTTTTCCCGCAGGATTTTCAGCGCGTCAAAGAGCTGCTGCTTCGTCATGCCGAATTTCGAGTCATACAGGTGGCCCATGATGTCGTTCGTGATCTGAAACTCGCCGGGATTGTAGCGGCAGCAGACCGTCTCAGGCACCTTGCAGACCTTCTCGAGCTGCGCGATCTGCGTAATATCGTCAAAGTTGACGATCGCGCCGGCACGCACGGCGGCTTCATATTCCTTCGTCGTGACCTCGTTGGCCGAGAACATGATGTCCCGAATGCCCGTCTTTTCGCACAGCGTCAGCTCGGTCATGGACGCGCAGTCCGCGCCGCAGCCAAGCGCGCGCAGAAGGCGCAGGATCGCCGGATTCGGCAGCGCCTTGACGGCAAAGTACTCCCGAAAGCCAGGGTTCCACGAAAACGCGGCATACAGATCCTGCACACATTTGCGGATACCCGCCGCGTCATAGACGTAAAACGGCGTGGGGTAGGTTTCGCGCCACTGCTGCGCCTGCGCCAGCGTAAAGGGGACAGATTTCTTCATGTTCTCTTCTCCACTCTCTTTTGAGATTAAATCGTTCTGAGCGCATCCTCGAGCGCGGTTTTCATGGTTGTTTTTTCGTCCTTCATCTTGATGACGCGCGCAGGGCAGCCTGCCACGACCGCGTTCTGCGGCACGTCCTGCGTCACGATCGCGCCTGCCGCAACTACCGCGCCGCGGCCGATATGCACGCCCTCGATCACGACGGCGTTCGCGCCGATGAGCACGTCGTCCTCCACGATGACCGGCGTTGCCGAAGCAGGCTCGATCACACCCGCCAGCACCGCGCCCGCGCCGACGTGGCAATGGTTGCCCACGGTCGCACGCCCGCCGAGCACCGCGCCCATGTCGATCATGGTGCCTTCTCCGATGACGGCGCCGATGTTGATGATCGCGCCCATCATGATAACGGCGTTTTTGCCGATCGTGACCTGCTCGCGGATCACCGCGCCCGGCTCGATGCGTGCGGGAATGTCTTTCTTGTCGAGCATCGCAATGGCGCTGTTGCGGCAGTCATTTTCGATGACGAGATCCTCGATCTTATCGCGGTTGGCCTCCAGAATGGGCTTCAGCGCGTTCCACTCGCCGAAGACCACCTTGTCGCCCGCGCCAA
>JAEDFW010000063.1 GCA_016297855.1 Oscillospiraceae bacterium | reverse complement strand
CCGGAGCAGCGTTGCTGTTCCGGGATTCGTCTTATTCTTCCGCCTTTTTGAACGTTAAAAACCGCTGCGACAGATAATTGAGCGCGACGAAGACGACCGAGCCTACGAGCATCGCCGCATTGTCGATGAGTTTTTGCGAGCAATCACGCAAGATCCAGCGCACCGCCGGTCTTGCCGCGCCGTAGGCAAGCAGATAACAGCACGCGATGTTCACGGCAAAGCGCAATACCGTTTGAAATCCACGGCTCTTATCCTGAAAGGTAAAATGCTTGTTGAGAAAGTAGCTCAGAATGCTGCCGAAGATGTAGTTGCACGCCGAGCTGACCCAATAGCTAAGGCCCAGCAGATTATAAAACGCGAACATGATCGCGTAACCAAAGATCGTGTTGACCACGCCCACCAGAACAAACTTCAAAAATGTCCTGTCAAAGAGCCTTGCCATCAGCCGCTTCAGCTTCTGCATCGTTGTTCTCCTTCACCCCCAGCATCCTGCGCATGATGTAGATGGGCCGGTTTTTGCTCTGTTCGTAGATCTTGCCGATATACTCACCGATGATGCCCAGCCCCATCAGCTGCAGCCCGCCGAGAAACAGCAGCAGCACCACGATCGTGGCGTAGCCCGGCACATCGATGCCGCAGGTGAGCTTCTGAATGATGACGGCGATAAGATACACAAACGCCGCCAGCGAACTGCACATACCCAGCATCGTGGCGACGTGCAGCGGTGCCGTTGAAAACGACAAAATACCCTCAAATGCGTAGGAAAACAGCTTCCTGAGCGACCATTTTGTCTTTCCGGCGGCTCGCTCCTGCACATCATACGCGATAAATTTCGTCCGGAAGCCGACCCAGGCGAAAATCCCCTTGGAGAAGCGGTGATATTCGCCCATCTGAAGGATTGCATCCGCCATTTCACGGCGGAACACACGGAAATCACTGGCATTTTCCTGGAAGCGCACGTCGGCCATACAGTCGATCATGCGGTAGAACCCTTTTTTCAGGCCCCGCAGCAATCCACCCTCTTTTCGTTCGCGCTGACAGGCCGCGACGCAGTCATAGTCCGGCTCATCCAGCAGCAGCTCCAGCATTCCGGCCATCACTTCCGGCCGCTGCTGCAGATCCGCGTCAATGAGTCCCACAAAGTCGCCCTTCGCGGCTTTCAGCCCGGCGAAGATTGCGGCCTCCTTGCCGAAATTGCGGGAAAACGAAATCACGCGCACCGTTTCCGGCGCTTTTTTGTACAGCGCCTCCAGCTCACGCAGCGTCGCATCGCTGCTGCCGTCGTCGACAAAGATCAGCTCATACGACCACGCGTTCTGCGCGAACGCCGCCGCAGCCGCGTCATAGAACGCGCACACGTTTTCCTGCTCATTGTAGCAAGGAATGATGAGCGAGAGTTTCATAAATATCCCCCTTAACCCGGAAGAATGGTATACCGGTTGTTCTGCGCGTCATACACAAAATCGACGCCCAAATGCTCGCGCAGCTCCTCTGCCGGGCAGTAGAGCAGCGTGTACGTCTCGGAAAATGGCAGCAAAATCGTGAACTTCTCACTCAAAAGCTCGCTGCCCTCGGGCTTGTACAGCCGCAGCTGCCCGTCACGCGAGGCAAAATACGTTCTGCCATCAAGCGTGATGGTGTACGTCTGGTTTTTCCACGACCACGTGGCCGAGCCGCCTGCAGACTGCAACGCGAACTCCACCGGGAAGTAGAGCCCCGTCTCGTCCTCGAGCGTCGGGAAATCATAGACCGCATCGCCGCATGCGATTTCCGACACCTTCCACTTCTCGCTCTTGTAGACGATTTTTGTCGAAACAGGGATATCGTAATACTGCTTAAAATTCTCCAGGAAATAACTGCCCTCAAAGAACATCGTGAACCGGTACCGGTCGTCGATATCGATGTTCAGCTCGCACACGCCCGTGGCACGGCTTTCTTCAATCGCAGCCAGATTCTCATCCACAATGACCTTGCTCTCGGTATAGCCCTTCAGCGTGGGAATGTACGCACACACGCACGCGATGACCAGTACCGCAACCGCCGCGCCGGACACCACACGCGGCAGCTTCCGCAGTATGCGCATGCCAAGGCCCACCGCCACGATGATGAGCGCCACGATCGGCTCAAAAGCCGTTCGCTCGGAGCCGAGCGTGGTGATGATGAGCACCATGTTGCCCGCGATGCTCGCCAGCAGCATCATCGCCGTGGGCCAGTATTCCCTGCGCAGCAGGAACATGACGATAAGCGCCAGCTGGCTCAGCACCATCCACACGCCCGCAACTCTGTCAAGCCCCAGCAGGAAGAATGCGATCTGCCCCGCAGCCATCCCGAGGCCCGTGAGCAGCCAGCGCGTGAGCCTTCTGTCCGTGAAGCACAAAAGCGCCGCCAGCGTGTCGACCGCAACGGCCAGCAGCACCGTCGAGCGGTACTTCACCATATAGCGCATGGCGTCAAAAAACCGCGAAATAAACACCGTCGGGTGCAGGCAGCTCAAAATGCCGCCGTCCACGCCGCGGTCGACGCGCGCCCAACTACCGGGTGCGAGCAGAATTGTCAAAAAGCCTGCCAGCGCGAACACCGGATAGCTCCAGCAGCGCTTGAGCGGTACTTTTGCAAAGATCCAGTACAAAAGCGCGAGACCCCAGATGACAACGAGCGACATCACGCCTGCCTGCTCGGTCGACGCGCCCGCCAGTACTGCGAAGATAAGTCCCCAGACGTGCGCGGCTCCGGACTGTGCGCCGCTTAAGTGCTTCAGCTGGAACACACAGGCAATGGCCGTCATGCAAAGCGGGAACACATAGTTAAAATACGCCGAGATCCACAAAACGGTCATGCGCAGATACCGCACATCGCACGCAAGCGTGCAGAAGATGCCAAGCGCCGCCGAGACGAGCAGCCCCTCTGCAGAGCACTCGCTGTCTATCATCTTCGCGCCGAAATAATAAAGCAGCGCCAACAGCACGGGGCTGACAAACAGAAACAGCTTCGTGTCAAACAGCAGCACGAACGGTATGATCAGATGCACATAGAACCGGCCGTTCGTCTCGCGGTAGTGCTGCGCCATGTTCTTCCAGAAGCCGGAAAGCCCGCCGTCAAAAAACGTGCCGTACCAGTAGTCGTCGGAATAGAGCGTAATCTTGCTGTTGAGGATTGCCAGCAGCGCCATCGAAAGCAAAAGCAGCAGTGCGCCAAACAGCAGTGCGCGCGTATCTCTCTGCGGCCTGAGCCGCGCAGAAGGATTCTTCACAGACGGTTCCTCTTTTCGTCGTTCTTTTTTATATTATACTGGTTTTCACCGCTTTTGTAAACCGCCGCGCGGCGGTATCAGCGGCAAAGGTGCGGTTTTCCTTGAAAGAAGGGTCAAAATATAGTATACTCGAAGCGAAATCACACATTCAGGAGGCCGTCATGACCGCTGTTGTCACCGACGCGCATTACCGCATGTCCGTCGCGCTGATCCGCGATCTGGGCGAGGCCGGCGTGCGCGTGATCGCCTGTGAAAAAGAATCGTTTGCATCTCCCGTCGGGTTTTCCTCGCGGTATGCTTCGCGCTGTGTGCAGCTGCCGCAGACGGACAATCCGGACGCGTTATATGACCTGTGCCGCGCAGAATTTGAAACGACCGGAGAAAAACCGGCGCTTCTGCCGGTGGGCGCGCAGACGCTTGCCATGCTCTCGCGCGAACAGGCGCGGTTTTCCGCTGTGTGCGGCCTGTGCATCCCCACGCCGGAGCAGCTTGCGCTATTTAATGACAAAGCCGCCGTCGCAGCCTTGGCCGCAAGACATGGGGTCGCCGTGCCGCAAAGCTACGAAAAAGAGGCGGACGAAGAAGCGGACGCGTTTTTCGCGCGCGCAGCGCTTCCCTGCGTCGTCAAGCCCATCTGCGGCGAGCAATTCGGCCTGCATGCCGAGGCGCGCTACCGCATCGCGCGCACAAAAGACGATCTGCAATCAGCATTCGCGCACTTTTCCGGCCTCACGCACGATGCTCCCGTCGTGCAGGAATATCTGCCGGGCCGCGGACTGGGCTGCTCGGTTCTCTGCCGCGCGGGCGAAATCGTCTGCGCCATCGCGCACCGGCGTGTGCGCGAATACCCGGTAACAGGCGGTCCCTCGAGCTGCTGTCAGGTCATTGACCCCGCGCCGCTTCTGCCGCTGGTAACGCCGCTTGTCCGTGAAACGACTTATACGGGTCTTGCCATGTTTGAATTCAAAGAGGATTCAGCCGGAAAGCCCCACCTTTTGGAGATCAATCCCCGCGTGTGGGGCACATATCCGCTCACGCGCGCGTCAGGATCCAATTTTGCGCTGTGCTGGCTGGCGCTCTCGCTTGGTCAGTCCGCGCCGGAATATCGCGCGCCAGACCCGGTCAAAATGGCGTTCTATCCGTCGGATTTTGCCGCTATGCTGGGCTATCTCAAGCGCGGCGAGGCCGGGAAGTTTTTTGCCGGGCTGCGCGACGTTTTCAGTCCCAACGTCAAAAACGGTCTTGCCGAGCGCGCCGACCCCGGCCCAAGCCGGGCATACTACCGTCAGTTATTTGTAAAACGGAGGAAACCATGATCATTCGCGCCGATCTGCATGTCCACTCGCTCGCGTCCGCTGACGGCTCGAGCACAACCCGCCAGCTTGCCGCCCAGGCCAAAGCGCGCGGTCTAGCCGCCATCGCTGTGACCGATCACGACGTTTGCACGCCGCTGCCGGAACGCTCCGATGTTCTGCTCATCCCGGCAGTGGAACTTTCCACCGATCGCGGGCATGTGCTGGGGCTGTTTCTGCAACGGCCCATTTCCGGCGAGTTTCTGCGCGGCTATCCACCGCTTGATGCCTGCGTAGCCGAAATTCGCCGCTGCGGCGGCGCGGCGGTGCTGGCGCATCCGTTCGCTCCGCAGAAGCTGGAGCAGCGCGAGCTGCAATCGCTTTCGCTTGACGCCGTCGAGACCGCCAATGCCCGCGCCGCGCTGCGACCCGGTGCAAACGAAAAAGCAAATGCGCTGGCAAACGCCATGGGTCTGCCCTCCACAGGCGGCAGTGACGCACACAGCGCACGCGAAATTGCCAACGCGTACACCGAATTTGATGCAGAAAACTGCACACTGGATGCGCTGCGCGAAGCGCTTCTTGCCGGGCGCTGCCGCGCGGTACTGCAAACGCCCTGCCGCTGGCGCGACAAGGGGCGTTCCCGACTGCAGAAAGACCGTCGCATGGGCGGCTTTTCCAACATCCTGCGCGCAAGAATCTATCAAATTGCCTGCGTTTTCCGCGATATTCTGCATATTTAGGAGGCTGTTATGTCTGCTGTTACAAAGGCCATCGGCCTTGCAAAGAAACTTAAGCACCGTTTTCAGGACGAACTGCGCGCACGCACGCCGGTATACCTGTCCCCGGTGCGCCGCATCGAGCAGGTCGCGCTCAACGAGCGCGTGTGCGCCATGACGTTTGACGACGGCCCGTGCCGCCTTCCGGCCAATCCCACAACTGACGGCAAGCCTCTGACGCTGCACCTTGCCGAGACGCTCGAGCGTTACGGCGCGAAGGGCACGTTCGACGTGGTGGGCGACACCACTGAAAACTACCCCGACACGGCGGGCAAGGAAGGCTCGGCCGAGTGGGGCGGCGTGCGCTATGACCACTATCCCGATTTTGAAAAGGACTTGGACGGCGGCGCCAAAAACTGTCCTGAGCTTGTAAAACGGCTGCTTGACGGCGGCCACGAGATCACCAGCCACACCTACCGCCATGTGCTCTTCGGGCCCAAACCCCTGGTCTACGGCAAGCGCGATCCGCTGCCCAATCTTGACGCGGTGGTAGACGACCTGAAGCGGCTCGATTCTCTGCTGCTCGACAAATATGGCTATCAAATCCGCCTCTCGCGTCCACCGCACTATGTGGACAAGACGAAGGACGGCTTTTCCAGCTACGACGCGTACGGGCTGATGGGCTATCAGTACATGGCAGCGAGCTTTGACGGCGCAGGTTGGCTGCCGCTGGCAAGCTATGATGACGAGGTGCGCGCGATGATCCAGCCGTTGGAAAAGGCGCTCGCGGAAAACCCCGATTCTTTCTGCGGACAGATCATCTTCCAGAAGGACGGCTACAACATGGCAAGGCGCTCGCCCGTAGCGGACGCGCTGGGGAAACAGCTGGAACTTTTAACGAAGCACGGCTACAAGGTCGTCACCGTGTCGGAGCTCATGGAAAGGAGTCCTTTTTTCGACCTTTCGCCCGAACATCCGGCGTTTTCTGCTGCAAAACGCTTACTTGACGGCGGCTGGTGCGTCTGTTTCCGCGACAATTCTGTCAGACCCAACGGCATTCTCACGCGCGGCGAGCTGGCCATGTACCGCTACGGCTGGAAAACCGTGGCCGAACGCATCGAGCTGGTGCGGAAAAAGCAGAAGATCTGCCGCGACGTGACGGATCAGCATCCCTATGCAGCCGCCATCCACGCTGCGCTGACGGCAGGCTCGATGCAGACGCTGCTCGAGCGCTTCCGCCCGGACGATCCCGTGATTTTTGACGAATTTGCCGCCTTCTGCCGCCAAGAGCTTGGCGCAGAGCCCGAGACAATTTCCGGCTCTATCACGCATGAAGCGGCCATTCGTGCCATTTCCGCAATTCTCGACAAGGAAACACGCGTGCAACTGCTGTGAAAAGGAGGGCAACCGCATGAAAAAACGACGCGAAATCATTGTGTGGGCGCTGGTTTTTCTGGCGCTTGCCGGTATCATCCTGCTCGTCTTTCCGTATCAGAAGCAAATCTCCTACCGCGGCACGGACTATGCCTACAGCCCCGACGACCCTTCCGTTGCCATCGCCCACGAAGTCGTCATCGAGGGAACGTACATCCGGTATCTGCTCTTTGACGACGTATTTCAGGGCACATTTTATATCAGCGACGCTTCCATTGTGAACATGGGCAAAACCGTGCACTTCAAATTTGCGCGCCGGCAGTGCGCCTTCCCAACGCCGATGGACGCGTACGGCCAGCCGATATCCTGCGATATCGCCAGCATCTTTGCCGAGCCGAACTTTACGCAGCTTGCCGTGCAGTTCTTCGAGCGCGTCGAGCAGAACGCCGACGGCACGCGCACCGCGTCGGTCAGCATCCCGGGCAGCACATTCTTGGTCCCCGGCGCGAAAGACCGCGACGCAGCGCTGGAAACGTACATGGCGCTGCTGCGCGAATCCGGCACGATTGAATAAGCAGAACGCCTGCCGAAGCCCCGCAAAGGGGCCCGGCAGGCGTTTTGTTCGCGGGTTATGGCTCCGTCGTGCCCTTGTGCACGCCCGTGACTGCGAAGATGACCCATTCGGCAATATTGACGGCGTGGTCGCCAATGCGCTCGAAATACTTTGCGATCATCAGCAGATCCAGCGCATACTCTCCCTCGTCAGGGTTTTCCGCAATTCTCGCAATGAGCGCGTGTTTCATACCGTCAAACAGGCTGTCCAGCTCATCGTCGCGTGAAATGACGGATGCGGCAAGCGTGGTATAGCGCCCCACGAACGCATCGACACTGTCGGTGACCATCGAAATAGCTGCGCGCGCCATGTCGGCAAGGGGGCCGCATTGCGCTCCACCGCGCGCGGCGAGTAACGGGATCATTTCGGCGATATCCGCCGCCTGATCGCCGATGCGCTCAAGATCCGTGAGCATTTTGAGCGCTGCCGAGACCTTGCGCAGATCGCCTGCCACGGGCTGCTGCTGCAGAAACAGCCGCAGACAGAGCGCTTCGATGGCACGCTCCTTCTCATCGATCGCCGCCTCCAGCGGCGCAACCTGTGAGGCCGCCTCCGTATCAGCGGCCAGCAGCGCCTTGGTCGCGACGGCAATGGCCTGCTCGCACAGCGCGCCCATCCTGCTCACTTCCAGATCCAGCTGCGCCAGCTGCTCGTCATACTGCGTTCTCATTATCCGAACCTCCCCGTGATGTAGTCCTCTGTGCGCTTGTCCCCCGGCTGGGAGAACATGCGCACGGTGCTGCCGTACTCAACCAGTTCGCCGAGCAGGAAGAACGCCGTCTGATCGGAGATGCGCGCCGCCTGCTGCAGATTGTGCGTGACGATGACGATGGTATACTGCTTTTTCAGTTCCTGTGCCAGCTCCTCAATTCTTCCCGTGGAGATGGGGTCGAGCGCGCTCGTCGGCTCGTCCATGAGCAGTACCTCCGGCTCCACAGCCAGCGCCCGCGCGATGCACAGCCGCTGCTGCTGGCCGCCGGAAAGGCCCAGCGCCGAGGTCTTCAGCCGGTCTTTTACCTCGTCCCAGATGGCCGCGTCCGTGAGCGCGCGCTCGACGATCGCGTCGAGCTTGGCGCGGTTTCTGATCCCGTGCGTGCGCGGGCCGTAGGCCACATTGTCATAGATGCTCATGGGGAAGGGATTCGGCTTCTGGAACACCATGCCGATGTTTTTCCGCAGTGCCGTCACCGAAGTACCCGGCGCGTAGATATCTGTGTCATGATAGAGCACCTGTCCGGTCATTTTGACGCCGGGAACAAGGTCATTCATGCGGTTGAGCGTCTTTAAAAATGTGGACTTGCCGCAACCCGAGGGGCCGATGAGCGCCGTGATGCTCGTTTCCGGAATTTCCATGCCGACAGATTTAAGCGCCTGCGTCTGGCCGTACCAGAGGCACAGGTCGCGAATGGTTAATATGTTCATCTTCCTTCCCTCCGTTTCAGGCGCTTGCCGACAAGGCCGGCGGCAAAATTGATGACGAGCGCCAGCACCATCAAGATCGCGGCGATGGCAAACGCCACGCCGAACTCGCCCTGTTCCTTGGCATAGACATAGAGCGCCACCGTGAGCGTCGCGCCCGGGTTCTGCAGGCCCTCAAAGAAGCCGTAGAGCGTATGGGCAAAGCCCGCCGTGAACAAAAGCGCGGCCGATTCGCCCAGAATCCTGCCTACGGACAAAATACAGCCCGAGACGATGCCGTCAACGCTGCCGGGCAGCACGACCGTATAGATCACGCGCCACTTGCCCGCGCCGAGACCGAACGCGCCCTCGCGCAGGCTCTGCGGGACGGTTTTGAGACTCTCCTGCGTGGTGCGCATGACAGTCGGCAGGTTCATGATGCAAAGCGTCAGCGCGCCGGCCGTCAGAGACGTTTTCATGCCGAAAAGCTCACAGAATACCAGCATGCCCACAAGTCCGTAGATGATCGACGGGATGCCCGAAAGCGTCTCGGCCGCGTATTCGATGAGCCCGGCCAGGCGCCTGTTTTTCGCGTACTCGGTCAGATACACCGCCGCGCCCACGCC
>JAEDFW010000005.1 GCA_016297855.1 Oscillospiraceae bacterium | reverse complement strand
GCAGCTTTTCGCCCATGAATGGCGCGATCAGGCCGCCAAGGTTGGAGCCGCCGCCGGCGCAGCCGATGATGACGTCAGGCTTGATGCCGTATTTATCCAGCGCAGTCTTTGCTTCCAGACCGATGACGGACTGGTGCAGCAGCACCTGGTTGAGAACGCTTCCGAGTACATAGCGATAACCGGGCGTGGAGACGGCAGTTTCGACGGCCTCGGAGATCGCGCAGCCGAGCGAGCCGGTCGTGCCGGGGAACTCTTCGAGAATTTTGCGGCCGACGTTCGTGGTGTTGGACGGCGACGGCGTGACGTTCGCGCCGTAGGTGCGCATGACCTCACGGCGGAAGGGCTTCTGCTCATAGCTGACTTTGACCATGAAAACCCTGAGGTCAAGGCCCAGGTACGCGCACGCCATGGAAAGCGCCGTGCCCCACTGGCCTGCGCCGGTCTCGGTGGTAAGACCCACAAGCCCCTGCTGCTTGGCGTAATACGCCTGCGCGATGGCAGAGTTGAGCTTGTGCGAACCGGAGGTATTGTTGCCTTCGAACTTATAGTAGATCTTCGCCGGGGTCTGCAGCTTTTCCTCAAGACAATATGCACGTACCAGCGGAGACGGACGGTACATCTTATAGAACGAACGGATCTGATCCGGGATCTCAAAATACGCCGTGTCATTGTCCAGTTCCTGTCGGATCAGCTCGTCGCAGAAGACCGGGCGCAGATCGTCGAACTGCATCGGCTCGAATGTGCCTGGATTGAGCAGGGGAGCGGGCTTGTTCTTCATGTCCGCGCGGAGATTATACCATGCCTTGGGCATCTCGTCTTCATTCAGATAGATTTTGTACGGAATCTGCTGTGCCATTGTTGTTTCCACCTTTCTGTATTGTGTGGGACAAACAAAAACTCCTGTCCCACAGTAGTCATACTGCTGGGACAGGAGAAACTCCTGCGGTGCCACCCGGCTTGGCGCATCTGCGCGCCCACTTTGCGTATGCTGACACATACTGACCTTTGGTAACGGAGCGCCGACTCCGGCTTGCCTACTGTATTCGGCTTGCCCTCAGAAGCCCATTCAGCATAAGACCCCACACCGCATTCCCAGCTACCTGCGGCTCTCTTTGGAGGGGCGGCTCACGCCTACTCACACTTCTTCAACGGTTTGTATGGCTAAAGTATAACACCGGCACGGACGTGTGTCAAGTGCTGTCGCAAAAAATAAACGGTCTGCTGCAGCGTTTACTTTTCTGCCTGCTGCAGATATAATATGTAAGAAAACAGCTGATTGATAAAGAGGGACGCATATGGCGGCATTTGCAAAAAAAGTCTATCTGGAGCTTCCAAAGCCCGATGCGGCAGATTTTGCCGCTGGCCGGGAACGGGTGCTGCGCGCACTGCCGGAAAAAGCTGTGCATGTGACGTATGACGCGCTGCGCGAGCTGTATCCCACGCTGCCGGACGCGGATTACTGCGTGACAGTGACACTGTGTCCGTCGGATACGGGATGGGATCTGATCCGGATTGAGCCGGGCGATACACACGATGCGCTTTATGGCGCAGCGCTGGACATTGGCAGCACGAATCTTGCCATGGAGCTTCTGCATCTGCCGACAGGACAGGTGCTCTGCCGGCGTGAATGCACCAACGCGCAGGTTGCGCTGGGCGCGAATATTCTGGACCGCATCTTCGCCGTGAAGCAGGATCGGGAAAACCTGATCAGTCTGCAGCGGCTGGTCACGGATGATATCCGCGCGCTGCTGGATGCGTGTCTGGAGGAGGCTGGATTGCAGTCGGATGACATCGCGGCCATGTGCGTCGGCGGCAACACCACAATGATCCACTTCCTGATGGGATGCGATCCGTGGCTTGTCTTTCAGAAACCGTATACGCCTGCGTTTTATGACCCCGGCATCCAGCCGGCGCAGGCGATGGGACTGGATCTGCGGTGCAATATTCTCTGCCTTCCGGCTGTGGCCAATTATCTCGGCGGCGATATCACGGCGGGACTGTTGATGACCGACATGGACACGCGCGATGATCCCGCCATCTTTCTTGATATCGGCACCAACGGCGAGCTGGCTCTGGGCTGCAAAGACTATCTGCTTGTCGGCGCTGGTGCGGCCGGGCCTGCGCTGGAGGGCGGTGTGAGTAAATCCGGCATGCGCGCTGAGCCGGGCGCGGTGTGCCGTGTGCGGATCGATGAAAGAAACGAGCTGCATGTGCAGACGATTGATGATCTGCCGCCTGAAGGCATCTGCGGTTCAGGCATCGTCGATCTCATCGCCGAAGGGTATCTGGCCGGGTGGCTCAATGGCGACGGGACGCTCAATATGGGCGCATCTGCGCGCATCCGGATGGTCTGGGAGGATGAGAGCCACGCCAATATCCCCGCCATCGTCTATGCCTCGCGCGCAGGAAAGCAGCTGTATTTTACGCAGAAGGACATTGCCGAATTCATCCGCTGCAAGGCCGCCGCGCACACGATGGTTGCCACGCTGCTTGATGCCAGCGGCATCACGCCCGATCAGATCGGCACGTTCTATCTTTCGGGCGGTTTCGGCACGCATTTGAATCTCGAATCAGCCATCACTGTCGGTATGTATCCAGATCTGCCGCGTGAAACATTCATGATTCTCGGCAACAGCTCGCTTGCGGGCGCGAAGCGCGTGCTGCTGGACGATGCCAGTCTTGAACGCATCCGCCATTTTGTGCAGTCGGCTACCTATGTGCAGTTCGGTGAGATCGACACGTTTCTTGAGAATATGCGCGCGGCACAGTTCCTGCCGCATACGAATGCAAGCCTCTATCCAAGCGTACAGCCGCTGAAACATGATTGAAATAATCCGTCGCACAAAAAGCCGTCACAAAACTTACGTTTTGTGACGGCTTTTTCTTGCTCGATCATTCGCCGATCCGCGTGAAGCGCCGAGAACGGATGAGGCGCATCATACCGAACGAATCGCTGGGCATCTCGGTGCTCAGAATTCCGGACGCCGCAACGTCCTCGGGACGGTGGCAGTCGGAGCCGGCCAGGCCGATCAGGCCAAACTGCTGTGCGTATTCCAGCGCCAGTTCGTTGTTGTTTGCATGGCGCGGATTGGCATTACGAACCTCGATGCCATCGAGATAACAGGCAATCGCAGGGGTGCACTTTTTGCGGTAGGGATGCGCCTGAATAATCAGTGCGCCCCGCCCGCGCGCAATGGGCGAAAACGCGGCAATGCCCATGCGGAAAATGTCTTCCGGCTCGGCCAACAGCTCGTCGCAGTAGCCGTAAAGCAGGTAGTCGTTGTCGGATTCATCAAATCGCAGTTCCGCGCCGCGGAAAACGTGCAGTCCTTCACGCGCACCAATCTCGGCCATCCGATGGTAACCGTCCAGAAACGGCGCAATCTTGTTGCCGGGAGCGGTGGTATCGATGCCGAGATATTCAAAGGTGGTGCGGTTGTAGTGATCTGTGACGATGATGCCGTCATAACCGGCAGCTTTGTAGGCTGCGACCAGCTCCTCTGCCGTCATCCAGCCGCATTTGCTGACATGGGTAGTGTGAAGGTGCGTCTCGATTTTGTACATCGTGTGATCCTCCATCCTTCGATGCGCACAATAATAGATCAACAACAGATCTGTACAGCGCATTCTTTGAAAATTTATCGCAAATGTTTCCGAAAAGACTATATAATACGTACACGACTTTGTCAACTGTTTTATATTTTTCGGGTTCAATTTGTAGATAAAGTAGAATATACTTAAATTGTTTCTGCCATAATTGACAGTTTTGGGGGCGAGTGCTACAATTTGGTTAAGGAAACGTTTGCGCTAAACAAGACAACAGTTCATGAAAAATGGAGGAATTTAAAATGAAGAAGATCAAAGTTGGCGTAGCTGGATACGGCACAATCGGACAGCGTCTGGCAGACGGCGTAGCGCTGCAGGAGGATATGGAACTGGTCGGCATCGCCGATCTGGCACCGACGCTTTCCATTCAGGCGCTGCGCGAGAACGAGATGATCGGCGCTAACGGCGTGAAGTACAATCTCTATCTGGTTGACGGCGCGGATCCGGCAGCATTTGCGGAAAAGGACATTCCGGTTGCCGGTACATTTGATGAGCTGTGCCAGAAGGTCGATATCATGCTCGACTCCGCACCCGGCGGCGTGGGCGCGAAGAACAAGGAGAACTATTATGATAAGTATGGCGTCAAGGCCATCTTCCAGGGCGGTGAAAAGAACTCCGTCGCGGACGTGTTCTTCCATGGTTATGCCAACTATGAAAAGGGCGTAGGCCAGAACTATCTGAAGCTGACCTCTTGCAATACAACGGGCCTGATTCGTACGGTCGACTGCCTGGATCGCGCCATTGGTCTGGAAAAGGTGGCCATCACCATCATCCGCCGCGTGGCCGACCCCGGCGATTACCATCGCGGACTGACCAACGCGTTGCAGATGGAAAAAGCGCCGACCCATCAGGCGGTTGATCTCATGACCATCATGCCGCACGTGAATGCCACCGGCATTCTGGTGCATACGCCTGTGACGCACGGCCATATCATCACCGTTCTTGCTACCGCAAAGGACGGCAAGAAGATCACGAAGGAAATGGCGCTGGAGGCCTTCAAGCAGCATCCGCGTATCCGCGTGGTCACGATGGACGAGGGCTTCAAGGGCAACGCGTCGTTCTTCAAATATGCGCGCGACCTCGGCAACCGCCGCGGTGATATGTACGAAATCGGCCTCTGGGCAGACTCCATCGTGGAGAGCGGCAACGACATCATGTACGCCATCAACATCCCGCAGGAGTCGGTCACCATTCCCGAGACGATGGACGCGATCCGCGCCGCAACGAAGATGCAGCTGACGCGCGAAGAAGGCACGGCCATGACGAACAAATATCTCGGCATTGGTAAGTTCAGAAAGTAAGAGGTCTGTGCCATGCAATTTGGAATCCGAACGCTCGACGAGGCCGAACTGCGCGGGAAAACCGTGCTGTGCCGGGTTGACATGAACCAGCCGGTCGACCGTGCGGCGGGAACGCTCAAGAGTATCAACCGCATCCGCGCGTGCGTGCCGACCATCCGTGAGCTCTGTGAGCGCGGGGCAAAGGTCGTGCTTCTGGCGCATCAGGGCAGCGATATCGAGTATAAGAATTTCTATTCCACCGAGCCGCACGCGAAGGTGCTGTCGGAACTGCTGGGTTGCGAAGTGCAATGGATCGACGACGTCTGCGGCCCGGCCGCGCGTGAGAAGATCAAAGCGCTGCACGATGGCGAGATTTTGCTGCTGGATAACGTCCGTTATGTATCGGAAGAGCAGACGCTGTTTGAGATGAAGCTGCGACTCACACATGAGCAGCAGGCAAAGACACTGCTTGTCGAGAAGCTGGCGCCGCTGGCAGATATGTATGTGTGCGACGCGTTTGCCGCCGCGCACCGAGATCAGCCGAGCCTGTGCGGATTTGAGCAGGTGCTGCCGTCGTACATGGGCAGACTGTTTGAAAAGGAGTTCTGCACCGTCAGTCGTGTGATGGAGCAGCCGGACCGTCCCTGCGTATTTGTCCTGGGCGGAGCAAAGATCTCCGATGCGTTTTTGATGATGGAAACGGTGCTTGGAAAGGGCGTGGCCGATCAGGTGCTGACCGGCGGCCTTGTGGGCAATATCTTCCTTGCCGCACTGGGCAAACAGATCGGCCAGGGAAGCCTGGATTTCATCTACCGGTCGAACTACGGCGAATACATTGAAAAAGCAGAAGCACTCTACCGCCGCTACGGCGAAAAGATCACGCTCCCGTGCGATCTTGCCTGGGTCACGGACGGCGTGCGTCATGAAGCGGAGCTTGGCGATGTTCCTGCAGAAATCGCAGCGATTGATATCGGCGAAAAGACTGCGGAAGTGTACCGCACAGCCATTTTGCAGGCGAAGACGGTGTTTGTCAACGGACCCATGGGCGTATTTGAACAGGCACCCAGCGAATTCGGCACCAGAGCCGTATGGCAGGCGCTGGCGCAGACGGAGGGCTTTACCGTTCTCGGCGGCGGCGACAGCATCACGGCGACGGAAAAATATGAGCTGACAGATAAGATGGGCTATATCTGCACGGGCGGCGGCGCGCTGATCCGATTCTTGTCCGGAGAAGAGCTGCCCGTCATCAAGGCGCTGCGCCATGGCGCGTCGCTGTGCGGCAAATGATTTGCAGAAAGGTGAACGCAATGGAACAAGCGAAAAAGCAGGAACTGCAGGCGTTGGCAGTTAAAATCCGCCTGGCGGCGCTGGAGGCCATTCACTCGTTGGGCTCCGGTCATCTGGGCGGTGCACTGTCGATCTGCGATGTGTTGGCCGTACTCTACGGCGAAGAGATGAAGATCAATCCTGCCGACCCCCAGTGGCCGGAGCGCGACAAGCTGGTCTGCTCCAAGGGGCACGCAGGCCCGGCTGTCTACGGCACGCTGGCTGTAAAGGGATATTTCCCGTATGAAGAACTCAAGACGCTGAACCGGCCCGGCACACGCCTGCCCAGCCACTGCGACCGCAATAAGACGCCGGGCGTGGATATGACGACCGGCTCGCTCGGACAGGGCACGTCGCTGGCTGCCGGCATGGCGATGGGCGACCGCATTCGTGGACGCGGCAGCCGTACGTTCCTGATCGTTGGAGACGGAGAGAGCAATGAGGGCCAAGTTTGGGAAGCGCTTGCTTTCGCGGCGGCGAAAAAGCTGTCGAATCTTGTGGTGCTGCTGGACTGGAACAAGCGGCAGCTTGACGGCTGGACGGAGGATGTGTATCCCATGGGCGACTATGTGGCAAAGTTCAGCGCCTTTGGCTTTGATACCGTGAAGGTCGACGGCAATGATGTGGAAGCGATTGCGGCAGCGCTTGCACGCACGCGTGCAGGCGGAGAGAAGCCATATGCCATCGTTCTTGATACCGTCAAGGGCGCGGGCATTGCGGAAGTGGCTGCGATGCCGATGAACCATTCGATCAGCGTCAGCGACGAACAATACGACAGATGGACCGCGCAGCTTCGCAGTGAGCTGGCGGCACTGGAGGGCTGAGCCATGAAGATTGTCTATACCGGAGAACTTGATCCGCGCCTGTGCAAATCGGTTCTGGGCGAGACCATCCCCGCGCTGGCGGCAGAGGATCCCGACGTCATCTATCTCGACGCGGATCTGATGAACTGCATCGGCACGGCAAAATGGGCCGCAGCCAACCCGGATAAGGGGATCAACTGCGGCATTGCAGAGGCGAATATGATCGGCGTGGCGTGCGGTCTTGCATCCGTCGGCTTCAAGCCGATCGTACACACCTTTGGGCCGTTTGCATCCCGCCGCTGCTACGATCAGGCATTTTTGTCCGGCGGATACGCAAAGAACGATATCACCATCATCGGCACCGATCCCGGCGTGACGGCCGCGCTGAACGGCGGCACACACATGCCGTTTGAGGATGTGGCGCTGTACCGCGCGCTGCCGGGCGCAACGGTCATCGACGTGACCGACCCGACGATGCTGATCAGCGTTCTGCGTCAGTGCGTCAACCGCCCGGGTGTAAAATACATCCGCGTCGGCAGAAAGCAGTATGCCCGCGTGTATGAAGACGGAAGCGAGCTGCCCATCGGCAAGGCCGTGACGCTGCGGGAAGGCGGCGACGTTGCCATCTTTGCCGCAGGCATCATGGTACACGAGGCGCTGCAGGCGGCAAAGACGCTGGAGCAGCAGGGGATTCAGGCGTCTGTGCTGGATATGTTCTCGATCAAGCCGCTGGATGAAGAGGCGGTGGTCGAATATGCGCGCAAAACAGGCGCGGTGGTCGTGGCGGAGAACCATAGCAGGAACGGCGGACTGTATGATGCAGTGACGCAGGTGCTGGCGGAACGGTGTCCCACGCCCGCATGCTGCGTGGCAGTGGAAGACGAATTCGGCGAGGTCGGCCCGCAGAGCTATCTGCAGAAGCGATTCGGCCTGACAGCTGAGCACATCGTCCGGCAGGTGCTTGCCGTGCTGGGCAGAAAGGGCTGAGCGCGCATGAAGCTGGAATTTGGCTATGGCACAGGCGTGCAGACGGTGCAGGTGCCGGAAAAAAACCTGATGGGCGTGCTTACAGCCAACGAGATGCAGCATGAGCGGCGCGGTGAGGACGCGGTACGTCATGCACTCGCGCACCCCATCGGCGCAGAGCCGCTTCACACGCTGGCAAAGCCCGGGCAGAAGATCGCCATCATTGCCAGCGACGTTTCCCGTCCGGTGCCGAGCAGTGAGATTCTGCCGGCAATCCTCGATGAGCTCCACGCGGCCGGCTGCCGGGATGAGGATATTACGGTAGTTTTTGCGCTCGGTTCCCACCGGCATCATACCGTGCAGGAACAGGAACGGCTCGCAGGCAGCGAGGTGTTTCGCCGGGTGCGCTGCGTGGACTCCGATCCGGACGACTGCGTGCATATGGGCGTGACAAAAAACGGCACGCCGGTTGATGTGACGCGCGCGGTGGCACAGGCAGATTTCCGCATCTGCACGGGCAATATTGAATTTCATTATTTCGCAGGCTATTCCGGCGGCGTGAAGGCGATCATGCCGGGCGTGTCCACGCCAGCGGCGATTCAGGCCAACCACCGGATGATGGTCAGCGAGCTGGCCTGTGCCGGCAATCTGGACACGAACCCGCTGCGGCAGGATATTGAAGAAGCCGGCAGGATCTGCGGCGTGGATTACATTGTCAATGTGGTGCTTGACGAACACAGAAAGATCGTCTATGCCGTCGCGGGCGATGCCGTTCTGGCGCACCGCGCGGGATGCCAGTATCTGGACCGGATGTACCGCAAGCCAATCGCGCAGAAAGCAGACATTGTTCTGGTTTCGCAGGGCGGCGCACCAAAGGACGCCAATCTCTATCAGACGCAGAAGGCGTTGGACAATGCCAAGCACGCGGTGAAAAAGGGTGGTACGATCATTCTGATCGGCGCGTGCCAGGAAGGACTCGGCAGCGCGAAGTTTGAACAGTGGCTGACCGGCTCGCCGAGCGCGCACGCAATGGTTGAGCGCATCGGCAGAGAATTTGAACTGGGCGGACACAAGGCGGCGGCAATTGGAATGGTGCTGGAAAACGCGCGGATCGATCTTGTCAGCAAAATGGACAGCGATTTTGTGCGCAGCATCTTTTTGAATCCGCAGCCGTCGGCGCAGGCGGCGTTTGACGAGGCGATGGAACGATACGGCCCGGATGCGCGCGTACTTGCGATGCCGTTTGGCGGCGCAACGCTGCCGGTGGTGAAAGAAGAAGGGGTGAACTGACACATGGACTATGCAAAAGAATCCTTGCGGCTGCATGGCCAGTGGCGCGGCAAGATCGAGGTGACGGCAACGGTGCCGGTGGCAAGCCGGGACGATCTGTCACTGGCATATACGCCAGGCGTGGCACAGCCGTGTCTGGAGATCCAGAAGGACGTGAATCTGTCATATGAGCTGACCCGCAGGCACAATCTCTGCGCTGTCATTACCGACGGCTCGGCAGTGCTGGGGCTCGGCGATATCGGCCCCGAGGCCGGCATGCCGGTCATGGAAGGCAAATGCGTCCTGTTCAAGACGTTTGGCGGGGTGGATGCGTTCCCGCTTTGTGTCAGGACGAAAGACGTGGATGAATTTGTCAATACCGTTTACAACATCTCCGGTTCGTTCGGCGGCATCAATCTGGAGGATATCTCCGCGCCGCGCTGCTTTGAGATTGAGCGCAAGCTGAAGGCGAAATGCGACATCCCTGTTTTTCATGACGACCAGCACGGTACGGCGGTGATCACGCTGGCGGGTCTTACGAACGCGCTGAAGGTTGTTGGGAAGAAAAAGGAGAATATCCGCATCGTGACCAGCGGCGCCGGTGCGGCGGCAATTTCGATCGTGAAGCTGCTGCTGGCGGCAGGCTTTCGGAATATCACGATGTGCGACCGGAAGGGTGCGATCTACAAAGGCCGCGAGGGTCTGAACTGGATCAAGCAGGAAATGGCCGAGGTGACGAACCTCAACTGCCGTCCGGGCACGCTGACCGAGACGGTCGTGGATGCGGATGTGTTCATCGGCGTATCTGCGCCGGGCACGCTCACGACAAAAATGGTCAAGACCATGAAGCGTGATGCGATCATCTTTGCCTGCGCGAATCCGACGCCGGAGATATTCCCCGAGGAGGCGAAGGCAGGCGGCGCGGCCATAATTGCCACGGGACGCAGCGATTATCCCAATCAGATCAACAATGTGCTGGCATTCCCAGGTATCTTCCGCGGCGCATTTGACGTGCGCGCTTCGGATATCAACGACGAGATGAATATGGCAGCCGCGGCCGCGCTTGCAGCGCTTATCCCGGAGGAAGAACTCTCGCCGGAAAACATCATTCCCAAGGCATTTGACCCGCGGGTCGGTCCCGCAGTTGCCAAAGCAGTGGCCGAGGCCGCGCGCAAAACCGGCGTGGCCAGAATCTGAAAGGAGAAAAAGCAATGCTGGATGCAGAAAAAGTCAAACTTGGTGTTGCACCCATTGGCTGGTGCAACGACGATATGCCCGAACTGGGCGCAGAAAACACCTTCCGGCAGACGGTGAGCGAGATGGCACTGGCTGGATTTACGGGTTGTGAGATCGGCAACAAGTATCCTTCGGATCCTGCGGAGCTGAAGCGTCAGCTGGATCTGCGAGGAATGCGGATCGCCAGCCGGTGGTTTTCTTCGTTCCTGCTGACGCAGCCGTATGACGAGGTTGCGCAGGCGTTCTCGAAGGAACTGGACTTCCTGGCTGCCGTGGGTGCTGACCGCATCAATGTCAGTGAACAGAGTTATTCCATTCAGGGCCAGATGGACACGCCGGTGCTCACCGGCGGCCACAAGCACGTCATGGACGACGCCGAATGGGATCGCTTCTGCGATGGCCTCAATGCGTTGGGGCGCATGGCGGCTTCACGCGGCTTCAAGCTCTGCTATCATCATCACATGGGTACCGTCGTGCAGACGGCAGCAGAGACCGAGCGCATGATGGAAAACACCGATCCAAAGCTGGTCTGGCTGTGCTATGACACGGGCCACTTCACCTTTGCCGGCGAGGATCCGCTGGCGATGCTGAAAAAGTATGTCTCGCGCGTAGGTCACGTCCACCTCAAGGATATGCGCCTGCCGGTCGTCGAGCAGGCCAGAGCCAATGAATGGAGCTTCCTGCAGGCGGTGCGCAACGGCGCGTTTACCGTTCCGGGCGACGGCGATGTAGACTTCGCGCCTGTTTTCCGCGTGCTGGATGAAGCTGGTTATGAGGGCTGGCTGCTGGTCGAGGCAGAGCAGGATCCTGCCAAGGCTGACCCGCTGGAGTATGCAATGAAAGCACGCGCCTATATCCGCACGCAGACGGGTCTGTAAGGAGGTACGGTATGTATCTGTCAAAACAGCCGCAGCGCGGTTATACGGCATACATAGACGCAGAAACAGACGATCTGGGCACACAGATGGATGTGGGAGTGCTGGTGCTTGAGCCCGGAGATGAATACTGCTATGAAAGCGCTGAAAAAGAGGTTGCAATCCTTCTGCTCAGCGGCGAAGTGGAGTATACATGGAACGGTGAGCGCGTTGCTGCCGTGCGGCCCGATTGCTTCCGGCATGAGGCCTACTGCCTGCTGGCACCGAAGGACACGAAGATCACGATCTGTGCATCCGCGCACAGCGAGCTGTATCTGCAGGCCACGCGCAACGAGCGCACATATACGCCTGTCATGTATACGCCGGAAACGGTACAGGTGCAGCACGCCGGTGCGAACGGAGAACTGATGGGCTGTATGCGCCGCGAGATCAAGACGTTCTTCGACTATGACAACGCACCGTTTTCCAACATGGTGCTGGGTGAGGTGCTCAACTTCCCTGGCAAATGGTCGTCGTATCCGCCGCATCATCATCCGCAGCCGGAGGTGTATTTCTACCGTTTTGACCATCCGCAGGGGTTCGGCGCGGGCTTTGCCAACGGCGAGATCTATAAAACGGGCCACAACGGTCTGGCGGTCATCAACAGCGGCTTCCATTCGCAGGCTGCTGCGCCGGGCTATGCGATGTGCTACGCATGGGGCATCCGCCATCTCGATGGCGATCCCTGGCGCAAGACGCGCATCGATGATGAGGAACATGAATGGCTGTGGAAGAGCGATGCCAACGAGCATATCTTTCAGGGCGGCTAAAAAGGAGGATATAGCATGAACACCATTCGTTTGACTATGGCACAGGCGCTTGTTCGTTTTCTGGAAAACCAGTACCTGAGCGTTGATGGCGCAGAGCATCCATTCATTGAGGGCGTCATTATGCTTCCTGGTCATGGCAATGTGGTGGGCCTGGGTCAGGCGCTGACGCAGGAAGCACACCGGATGCACGTTTGGCAGGGCAAGAATGAGCAGGGTATGGCGCATACCGCAGTGGCCTTTGCCAAGCAGTGCAAGCGCAAGAAGATCATCGCTGTGACGTCCTCGGTTGGCCCGGGCGCCGCCAATATGGTGACAGCTGCCGCCACGGCTACGGCGAACAATATTCCTGTGCTGATTCTTCCTGGCGACGTCTATGCCTGCCGCCAGCCCGACCCGGTGCTGCAGCAGGTGGAGCAGGTGCACGATCTGTCGCTGTCTACCAACGACGCATTCCGGCCTGTGTGCCGGTACTGGGATCGTGTGGTGCGGCCCGAGCAGCTGATGAGCGCGATGATCAGCGCCATGCGTGTGCTGACCGATCCGGCGAATACTGGCGCGGTCTGCATTGCCATGCCGCAGGACGTCGAGGGCGAGGCATATGACTATCCCGAGAGCTTCTTTGCCAAACGTGTCTGGCGGCTGGCACGCCGCGCACCTGAAGACGAAGCGATCAGCGAGGCTGCGGCGGTCATCCGTGCAGCAAAAAAGCCGCTTCTCATCTGCGGCGGCGGTGTGCGCTACAGTGAGGCGCATGATGAATTCCGTGCCTTTGCCGAGACAACGGGGATTCCCTTCGGCGAGACACAGGCCGGTAAGAGCGCGATCGTGTGGGATCACCCGCTGAATCTGGGCGGCATCGGCACGACGGGCTGCTCGGCTGCAAATGAGATTGCACGCGAGGCCGACGTGATCATCGGTGTCGGTACCCGGTATACCGATTTTACGACCGCGTCCAAATGGCTGTTCCGCGAGGATGCGCGCTTTGTCAACATCAACGTTTCTGAGTTCCAGGCGCTGAAGCTGGACGCCGTGCCCGTGGTCGCCGACGCCAAACGTGCTCTGCCAGCACTGCTTGCGGCGCTGGACGGCTACAAAGCGCCGTATACCACCGAGGTCGCCGATGCGCGTGCGCGCTGGCAGAAAGAGCTTGACCGTCTGGACAGCATCTGCTTCGGCGAAGGCTATGTGCCGGAGGTTAACGATGCAAATGCCGGTTCTGCGTTCCGTTTTGCAGAGGATCTGCAGGCAGATCTCACGCAGACGGCGGTACTCGGCGCGATCAACCATGCCATCGATCCGCAGGACGTTGTGATCGGCGCATCCGGCTCGCTGCCGGGCGATATGCAGAGGATGTGGCGTCCCAGAGGCGTGGATACCTATAATATGGAGTACGGCTATTCCTGCATGGGCTACGAAGTCTCCGGCGCGCTGGGCGTCAAGTATGCCATCGGCGACCGGGATGTCTACGCAATGGTGGGTGACGGCTCATTCATCATGCTCCATTCGGAGATGCTGACGGCGCTGCAGGAGCATAAAAAGATCAATATCTGCCTGTTCAACAATGCCAGCTTCGGCTGCATCAACAATCTGCAGGTCGGTCACGGCAATGAGACGCTTTGCACTGAGCTTCGCTTCCGCGGAGAAGACGGCACCTTCTCCGGCAATTTCATGCCGGTGGATTTTGCCAAGATCGCCGAGGGTTACGGCTGCAAATCCTATACCATCCATACGCTTTCCGAGCTGTACGTGGCCATTGCCGACGCCAAGAAGATCGAAGGCGTACCAGTGCTGTTCGACATCCGTGTGCTGCCGAAGTCCATGACCGAAGGCTACGGCGCGTGGTGGCGTGTAGGCGATACCGAGGTATCGGAAAACCCGCGCAACCTGGCAGCCTATGAAGATCATCTGGCACATCTGAAGAACACAAGAAAATATTAATGGAGGAAACTGCTCTATGGATAGCATTCTGAAAATCGGCGTTATCGGGTGCGGCGCGATCGGCAAGGATCACTGCCGCCGTATCATCGAAACTGTGCCGGGCGCTACGGTCGTGGCTGTGTCCGACTATGTGGCGGCCGCCGCTGACGAAACTGCGGCAAAATACGGCATTCGCTCGTTCGGCAACGACTGCGACGGCATGATCAAGGACCCGGAGGTCGAAGCCGTTGTGATCACCTCCATTGACCCCACGCATCACGACTATGTGATGAAGGTGCTGGCCGAGGAAAAATGGTGCTTCTGCGAAAAGCCGCTCAGCCAGAATGCCAAAGACTGCGAAGAGATCATCGCGCGCGAACTGGAAATCGGCAAGCGTCTGGTGCAGGTGGGCTTCATGCGCCACTATGATCGCGGCTATGCCGAGATGAAGCGCATCATCTCCTCCGGCGAGCTTGGCGCGCCGCTGCTCATCAAGGCCTGCCACCGCAACGTGTCGCAGGGTCCGGGCTTCAAAACCGAGAACGGTGTAACGAACGTTGCGATCCACGAGCTGGATATCTGCCGCTGGCTGTTGGACGATGAATATGCCGACGTGCAGTGTGTGAAGGTTCGCCAGTCCGCCAACTCCAACAAGGGCTACGATAATCCGCAGGTTATGCTGATGCGCACGAAGAAGGGGTGCTTTATCGACGTCGAGGTTCAGGTGGCCGATGGCTACGGCTATGACATTCAGTGTGAAGTTGTCTGCGAGAACGGCACGGTCAAGCTGCCGGATCCTTATGCGGTGGTGCGCCGTTCACGTCCGGCCGGCTGGGATACATGCAATCCCGCAGAGTCCATGCCCATTATGACCGACTGGAAAGAGCGATTCATTGAAGCATATGACATTGAGTTCTGCCAGTGGGTGCAGTCGGTGCACGCCGGTAAGCTAACAGGTCCCTCGGCTTGGGATGGCTATGTCGCCTGTGTGGCAGGTGACGCGCTGAACGCCTCGCGCGGTACGTCGCAGTTCCTGCCGGTTGAGACGATCGAAAAACCCGAACTCTACAAATAAACAATGATCAGCGCCGCCCGGCTTTCACAAAAAGCTGGGCGGCGGTTCATTCGGCGGGCTGAAGAGAAATAACGATTTCCGTAAAATTTACGGAAACATTTGCGAAAAAATGAAGGAACTTCGCTGATTCTTGCCCGCTGATTCACTATGGAGCGAGTAGGTTATCGTGAAAAGTCCTAGTTTTTACACCTGATTATCGTATAAATAGTAAAATTACGTTACGAGAGCCGGAAAGTAATTGACGAAAATTCACAATCTTGTTATAATTTAGCCATAGAACACTAGCGGAAACGTGTTCGATGAAAGGTGGAATGAACTAGAAAATTAACTGCGAACTCAGCCGTTTCGCTCATATAAACACACGGCTTTCCATGCAATGTCCGGATTGAAAGGAGAAATGAAGTGAAGACCAAGCGCGCGCGCCGGCCATTCAGTAAGGTTCGGCTGAAAAATCAGATATTGAACGTTGTGACCAACCCGTTCAATATGATTGTGTTTATCACCCTGATTATCCTGTTTTGTCTGATCGTGATTCCGCTTCTGCAGATGATAGCGTCCACGTTTACCGTAGGTACGCGTTCCGAGGCCCGTGAGGCCGGTGCAGCAGTCGGCTCGTTCACTCTGTATTATTGGAAGTATATTCTGACCAGTTACCTGGCCAAAGCGACACTGTGGGGACCGCTGAAGAACTCGCTTGTCATCGGCTTCTTTACGGTTGTGGTGTCCGTGCCGCTCGGCTCAATTCTTGCGTGGCTTATCGTGCGTACCGATATTCCCTGCAAAAAGCTGCTGGGTATGCTGGTTGTCATTCCGTACATGATTCCGTCCTGGTGCAAGGCGCTTTCTTGGCTGGCGGTTTTCCGCAACAAGACCTCCGGTGCGCTGGGCTTCCTCGCGGGCATGGGCATTCCCATTCCCGACTGGCTGGCTTACGGCCCTGTAGCGATTGTGCTTTGTATGTCGCTGCACTATTACGCGTTCTCTTACATCCAGGTATCCTCGGCGCTGCGTTCAATCAACTCGGAACTTGAGGAAATGGGCGAGATCTGCGGCGCGACCAAACCTCAGATCCTCAAATCCATCACGCTGCCGCTGGTTATGCCCAGTATTCTGTCAGCTGTTGTCATGACGCTGAGTAAATCCATCGGCACCTACGGCGTTGCCGCCAACCTTGGCAACCGTATCGGCTACTTTACGCTGGCAACCAAGATGAAAACCTTCATCAGCGGCGGCCCGCAGGGTGTCGGCTATGCGATGTCCATTGTTCTGATTTTCCTTGCAGCCATGATTATCTTCTCGAACCAGAAAATCATTGGCGTGCGTAAGTCCTATGCCACCATCGGCGGCAAGGGCGGCCGCTCGACTGAGATGCGTCTGGGCAAGGCAAAGGGCCCGCTGATGGTATTCTGCGTGGTGTTCCTGTTCCTCGCCATGGTAATGCCCATGTTCGTGCTCGTCATGGAGACCTTCCAGGTTACAACCGGCAACGGCTACGGCCTGAGCAACCTGACGCTCTATAACTGGATCGGCGCTGTCAACGAAGCCGAAAAGTACACCAGCTATCCCGGCATTTTCCGCAATCCGGAATTCGGCAAGGCCATGTGGAATACCATCCGCCTGACGGCGCTCGGCTCGATCATCACCGCCTTATGTGGTCAGTTCCTGGGCTACATCTCCACGCGTGGTCGCGGCAAATGGTACGGTTCTCTGACCGAACAGCTCGTGTTTGTGCCGTACCTGATGAGCGGTGTTGCATTCTCTTCGATGTATGTCGCTATGTTCAACCGTCCGCGTCTGGGCGGCATTATCCCGGCGCTGTACGGTACGTTCGCCCTGATTGTGCTGACGTCCGTGGTAAAGCACTTCCCGTTTGCCAGCCGCTCCGGTACTGCAAACATGATGCAGATCTCCACCGAACTGGAAGAAGCAGCCGATATCAACGGCGCGAATTTCTGGCAGCGCATGGGCAGAATTGTTCTGCCGCTGGCAAAGAACGGCTTTATTTCCGGTTTTATGCTGACGTTTATCAGTATTGCCAAAGAGCTTGACCTTATCATCATCATGATGGATAAGCACACGCAGACCATGTCGTATCTTGCGTTTACCTACTCGCAGGAAGGCATGAACCAGATGGCGGATGCAATCTCCGTCTGTGTGTTGTTCTTCATATTGATCTGCTATATCATCGCCAACCGTTTCGGCGCAGATATCGGTAAAGCATGGTAAGCGACACGACTACGATTGGAGAAAGGATTTTTGCAGTATGAGCAGAATAGAATTAAAACATATTGATAAATTTTATGGCGAGAACCATGTTCTGCGCGATCTGAACCTCGTGATCGAAGACGGCGATTTCATGACGCTGCTCGGCCCGTCCGGCTGTGGCAAGACTACTACACTCCGCGTCGTCTCCGGCCTTGAAAAGCCGCAGAACGGCGTGATGACCATCGACGGTCAGGAAATGATCAATGCGGATATGGCGTACTACGCCGAGCCCAGCAAGCGCGGGCTCAACCTCGTGTTCCAGTCCTATGCGCTCTGGCCGCACATGACCGTTCGCGAGAACATCACCTTCGGCCTGAAGATCCAGAAGCTGCCCAAGGCGGAGATCGAAAAGCGTCTGATGGATTCGCTGCGCATGATGCGTATCGAAGAGTACATTGACCGTTACCCCAATGAGCTGTCCGGCGGCCAGCAGCAGCGCGTTGCGATCGCGCGTGCCGTGGCCTCGAATCCGAAGCTGCTGCTGCTTGACGAGCCGCTGTCAAACCTCGACGCGAGACTTCGTATTGATATGCGTTCCGAACTGCAGCGCCTGCACCGCGAACTCGGCACGACCATCATCTACGTCACGCACGATCAGGTCGAAGCGCTGACCATGTCCACGAAGATCGCACTGTTCAAGGCAGGTGAGCTGAGCCAGGTGGCCACGCCGATGGAACTGTACATGAACCCCATCGATCTGCAGGCCGCCGACTTCATCGGCAATCCCCGTATCAACTTCCTTGAGGGCGCTGCGACTTATGAGAATGGCAAGCTGCGTGTGAAGTGCGAGCTAAGCGAGTACGAGTTTGACAAGGCCGATATGACGGATGAGCCGATTCCCGACGGTGAGTTCCCGGTTGTTGTTGCCATCCGCCCCGAGCAGGTGCACATCTCCACGGAGAAGGTCGAAGGCGGCCTGCCCGTCTCGGTCTATGCGAACCAGCCTGCTGGCTCTGAAACACTTGTTTCGCTGCAGGCAGGCAAGAGCGATTTTCTGGCAAAGGAGATCGGCCTGTCGCATTACGACGTCAATCAGACGGTCTATGTCACCATTGCGCCGGAAAAGATCAACATCTACGACGCAAAGAGCACGCGTTTGATCAAGCGCGCGCGCTGACCCGTTTCCAACACGCCGCACGATTGCGGGTGAGGAATAACCAGCGGAACCCTATGTATCGACCGAAAGGTCAAATATGAAAGGAGAAACCGGATTATGAAAAAGAGTAAACTGTTGGCGCTGCTGCTTGCGCTGTGCGTCCTGTTTGGTGCACTGGCTGGCTGTGCGGCCAAGACCGAGCCGGAGAAAGCTGCTGAGCCTGCAGCTACCGGCGACAGCGCTGCGGCCGAAACCCCGGCTGAGACGCCTGAGGCACCTGAAGCTTCCTCTGCTGTTGAGGAGTCTGCGTTCTTCGGCCCCATCTACGATGAGTGGAGCGACATGACCGATGAAGAACTCTACGAGCTGGCCAAGCAGGAGGGCGGCGAGATCAACGTCTACGCGACCTCTTCCAAGATGATGAAGGCTGAGGAAGGCTTTGAAGAAACGTTCCCCGGTCTGGATCTGAACATTTTGGATATGGATCAGGACGAAGTTCTGGAGAAGTGCCGTCTTGAGGCTGACTCCGGCAACGTCCTCGGCGACGTGCTGCAGGCGAAGGACGTCAACGGCAACGTGTTCTTTGAGTTCTATGAGGATGGCTACTGCTCCGCGTTCTATCCCAAGGATATCTCCGAGAAGATCGATCCGGGCCTGCTGCGCTACGGCTATCCGCTGTATGCTTCGCAGAGCTTCTGGTACTACAACACTGAAGCGTTCCCCGATGGCCAGCCGGTCAACAGCTGGTGGGAGATCATTGAGCGCAACGAGGATGGCAGCCAGAAATACCGCCTGTTCACCAAGGAAATCGGCACTGAGACTGCGTACCTGTCTCTGTTCGCCAGCTTCATTGTGAATGCTGATCAGATGGAGCAGTCCTACAAGGATACCTATGGCACCGATCTGGAATACACCTACGACGCAAGCGTGTTTGACTTTGACGTTCCCGAGAACAACGCCGGTATTGAGTATCTGTGGCGCTTCAGCCAGATGAAGATGACCTTCATCGGCGACGGCGACGAGCTGGTTCTTGCTGTTCACAACTCCACCAAGGATGATCCGGCTCTGGCATTGGCTTCCGGCGGCAAGATCGGCAATCGTGACGAGTCTGGCTATAACATTGCATGGGTGAACAATTTGGCACCTTACACCGGCCTGCAGAACTGTGAATACATGTATGTCGTGGAAGGCTGCCAGCATCCCGCGGGCGCCCGCCTGTTCATCCGCTACATCACCGGTGGTGCTGACGGTGAAAGCGGCGGCCTGAAGCCGTTCAAGAAGGAAGGCAACTGGTCGGTCCGTAGTGACGTCGAATGCGACTGGAACCCCGCAACGCTTGAAGAGTGCGGCGCAATCGAGGCCGATCTCGAGGCGATCTACAACGAGTTCATCCACACGCAGAATATGTGGACGTACTGGCTGGACAAAAACCCGAACGTTCATTAAACTGGAACCAGGCTTAGCCTGATATAGCGGACCCCCTTGCGGCGGGCACCGCCCGCTGCAAGGGGGAATTGCATTTATTCCGGACTGGAGGAACCCACATGTATGACATCGATGATCTCGACCGACAGGCATACCAAGCAAAAAAAGATGAAAAAAAGGCCGAGCGGAAAGGGAAATGGGCAAAGCGTGAAAAGAGCTTTTGGAAGGCTTTCTTATTCACAAAGGACGGAAAACCGAAAAGCGGCTTGATGATCTACACCTTCTGCCTGAGCTTTCTGTTCATCGCGGTCTATATTCTGGCGTTCAATTATCTGATCGACTGGCTTGCACCCGTGCTGGCTGATATGAATACTGTTGTTGCAAATCTGCTGCAGTCGCTGGCTGTCAGCGCGGTCGGTATTCTGGTCGGTGCTCTGCTGCACCTTCTGCTGAAGGACAAGCGGCTGTTTTTTGGTACGTTTGTTTGGATGACAGTGTATCTGGTTGCGGCATTTATAACGCTTCTGATTATGCTGCGAGGTTCCGGTGCGACCGGAGTGTTTTTGGATTTCTATCTGTGGTTCATGCTCATTCCTGTGCTGACAGGGCTTGCTGCATCGTATGCGCTGTATAAGAAAGACTATACTGCGCCGCGCGAGGGCGAGGAAGAGGATGCGCCGTGGAAGCAGTATACGCAGAGGCGGTAAGCGTGCTGCGGCTGCATTTTGTTAACGTCGGCGATGGCGATTGTATTCTGGTTGAGCAGTTCTGCGGCCCGAGAATCTTTCGTATGCTGGTTGATACCGGCTTGGAGGAGGCAGGGCAGCAGGGACCGGCGTGTATGAGCTGTGTGGAATATCTGCGTCGGCATGCGGTACGCCATCTTGACGTATTGTTCATCACCCATTTACATTTTGATCATTTTGGCGGGCTTCGCGCGCTGCTGCGTGAGGTTCGCGTGGACGAGGCCTATTCCTCGTATTTCCCGGAAATGTCAGCCCGTGCACCGCGCCGTGGCGTGATGCAGGGAAAGTCTGTGACAGGGCTGCTGGACGCGCTGACGCGTTGGCAGCAGGACGTTGAAGCAATGCGCGCGCTTGGCTGCCGGCTGCATACGGCAACGGGCGGCATGGTGCTTCAGCCGACGGATACGCTGCGGATCGAGCTGCCGGAATGCGGCGAGCCGCTGCGCATCCTGCACAGACAGATCTGGCAGCGTCTGTTTTGCGGGCAGGATGTCCCGCCCGAGCTGCTGTACTGGTCTTCGAAAGCGCGTAATCCTGCGTCACTGCGCCTGCGGCTTTGCTATGCAGGCCGGCGCGTGGAGTTGGGCGCGGACTGTTACGGCTCGGTTTGGCAGGTCGGGAAAGAATCTGCCTGTGATATTCTGAAAGTGCCCCATCACGGCGATGGGAAAGCCCTTACACCGGCACTGGCGCACAGACTGCATCCGCTGCATGGCGTGATCAGCTGCGCGGCGGCATATATCCCGCGCAAGGATCGTCCGTCGAACACAACGGCGGCGCTGCTTGCCGAACAGGGAACACACATCTGGTTCACTGACGCGTTCAGCGCACAGTGGCACCCGCCGGTTCATTGGCCGGCAGCAGTCTTTACCGTTTTGGCGGATGGTTCGATCCTCGAACCGGCCACCGAAAGGAAGACGGGAGGTTAACATGATTACATCGGTACTATTCGACATGGGCGGCACATTGGAGGACATCTATGTGGACGAACAGTCAGAACGTGAAGCAATCGAAAAACTTGACGAGATGCTCACCAGCTACGGCCTTTCGTGCGGCGTCGATCGTGAGGAGCTCAAACGTCGTGTCGACGAAGGCTGGAAACGGTATGGCGTCTACCGCGATGCAAACGATGTTGAGCTGAAACCGGAACAGATCTGGTGCGACTATATTCTGAAGGATTTTGGATTCCCATTGGAGCAGCTTCGCCCGCATTGTGAGCAGATTGCCCATATGTGGGAGATTACACACTACCACCGCTGTCTGCGGCCGCGTGTGGCGGAAATGCTGGACGGGCTCAAAGCGATGGGACTGAAGCTGGCCATCATCAGCAATACCGCGGCACTGTATCAGGTGTTTGATATTCTGGAGGAATACGGCATTCGTGACTATTTTCAGGATGTGACGCTTTCTTCGGTGACGGGCTTCCGCAAGCCCTGCACGGACATTTTCACCGTAGCGTTGCGGCAGATTCAGTCAAAGCCGGATGAATGCGTGTACGTCGGCGATACCATTTCCAGAGACGTGATCGGCTCGAAACGGGCAGGATTTGCGGCTGCTGTACAGATCTGCTCGAAGCTGACGCGGGAAAAAGACGCAGGCGTTCATCATGAGTTTGAGCCTGACTATTGCATTGAGGATATCTACGATGTGTATCCGGTTGTGCAGCAGCTGGTGAAAAGCTGATTCAGTTTTAAACTGACAAAGACAAAAGCTGCGTCCGCAGGCATCTGCCGGCGGACGCAGCTGTTTTGCGTGGACTCAGTGTTTGGCAACGCAGGACGATCGCTCGACGATGGTCGGCGTGAGAATCCGGTGACTGTAACCGGCCAGCTCGTTCTGAATTTTATCGAGCAGACTGTCAACGGCCATCGAAGCCAGCATTTTTTTTGGCTGTTCGATGGTGGTAAGATTGATGCGCGGCAGGCCGCTGTCGCGGATGTTATCAAAACCAAGCAGGGAAATGTCTTCGGGAATGGAGATACCAAGCTCCTCTGCTGCCTGCATGATGCCGAGCGCGTTGGTGTCGGTAGCAGCAAAGATCGCAGAATAGGAACGTTCCTGCGCAAACAACTGTTTGCTGAGCTGGTAGCCGTATTTGATGGAGGTGTATGAGAAGGTGTTGTTGCAGTATTGCGGCGTAAGGCCGAGATCTTTGCAGGCAGTAGCGTAACCGTCAGCGCGAAGCTGGTGCGTGGTACTTCCGCGGCGGCGACCGAAATAGAGAATATCACGGTGGCCGAGCTTGTAGAGGTATTCCACACCGAGGTATGCACCGCGGAAATTATCAACCGACACATAGCTTACCGGAATCTCACGCAGGTTTTCTCCGGCAAATACTGTGGGGATTCGAGTGAGATACGGCGCAAGCGAATCGGAGCTTTCAGGACCACATGGGAAGAGGATCACACCATCAACCTGGCGGGCAATCATTAGCTCAAATAACTCGCGTTCCTGCTCAAGATCACGCGAGGAGTTGCAGAGAATGATATTATATCCCCGTGCTCTGGCCTGCCGGTCGATATGATAGGCCAATTCCGACATAAAAGGGTTGTTGACGTCGGTCAGAATGAGACCCAGCAGCTTGGTGCTTTTCATGACCATTGCACGCGCTACCGCGTTGGCGGTGTAGTTCATCTCTTTGCAGATCTGAAGGATACGTTCGCGTGTATCAGCGCTGATTTCCGGACTCCCGGAAAGGGCGCGAGAGACTGTGGAATAGGAAACACCGGCTGCTTTTGCAACATCTTTGATGGTTACATTCTTCATCTTCAGACCTCCGCATCGAAAATATCCGAATGGATTTTACCGGTATATTGTAGGGCACTTTTACAAGAAAATCAATAGTATTTTGAAAATATTTATAAAATTGTGGAAAATCAATCATAGAAATTGTGCGAAATGAAAAGAAAAGGATCGAATGCTTATGAGACAAATGAAAATATCCGGGAATATTCCGAAAATGCCCGAGGCGGTTTCTGAAAAATATCCGAAAAATTATGAAATATCTTAATAAAAGCAAAAATCGAACATAAATCATGAAAAATAGTTTGATTTTTGTATTGACAAGAGAGAAATAATACGGTATGATAATTGCACAGAGAGCCGGAAACGTTTGAGTATTGTTTTTCGGAGAAACGGGGAGGCAGAGGATCTTGATTCAGGCTGTATTGTTTGACCTGGGCGGCACACTGCACACAGCGGATTCGCCCGAAGGCAGACAGAACTGGTTTGCACAGCGGCTGCTGGAGCGGCTGCGGGACTATGGCATCACGCTTGACGTGCAGGCCGAAGAACTGGCATCCTTGCTGAAACAAAACGGCGAGATATACAAGCACCACTCGGAAAAAACGCTGCGCGAATTGCCGGCAGACGAGATCTGGAGTGAGTTCTATCTGCACGGTCTTGGCGTCAGCCGTGAGCAGCTTTCGCCGATTGCCGAAGAGCTGAGCTTTCTGTACGACTATGAGCGCATGCGCGTGATGCGCCGGCCGCATCTGGCCGAGACCATCACGGGCCTGCGCGCCATGGGACTTCGGCTCGGGCTCATCAGCAATATCATCTCCCGTTCTGTCGCGCCGCATTTTCTGGAAGAGTATGGAATTGCGGATGAGATGGACTGCGTGATCCTGTCCAGCGTGACCGGCATTCGCAAGCCGGATGCGGGCATCTTCCGCATCGCCGAGCGTGAGATGGGGCTCGGGCCGGAGTCGCTTGCGTATGTGGGCGATACGCTCTCGCGCGATGTACTGGGAGTGCGCAACGCCGGGTGGCGCTGTATGATCCAGATCAAGAATCCTTCTGTCCGGCATCGTGATGTGGCATTTGAAGGCACAGGCCTTGCGCCGGACTATCTGATTGAAGATTTAGCCGAGATTCCGGCTTTGATCGAAAAAGAAAACCAAAAATAACGAACCGTTCCGCATTCATTCATCCGCTAAGTGTTAAATTGTAAAGGAGACAGGCCCATGAACAGAAATATCGACACGATTTTCTTCGACGTTGGCGCAACGCTGCGCTATGTGGTGGAGGATCCCGAATTTGCGGCCGCTGCAGAAAAAGAACTGATGGAGCTGGTTGGCGCAGAGGAGCCGCATGACGTATTCTTTGAAAAGCTTGAAAAGAATTGGAAGGCATATCGCAAAATGGCAAAGACGCTTCTGCTCGATGCATCCGAAATGGAACTCTGGCTGCAGTATCTGCTGCCGGATTATCCCGCAGAACGCATCGCGCCCAATGCCGCGCGTCTGACGAGACTCTGGCGTGATCACGACGGCAGACGCCTGGCGCACGATGACGTTGTCATGACGCTCAGAGAGCTGACCCGTCGTGGCTACAAGCTCGGCATCATCGCCAACACCATCACCGAAACAGAGATTCCCGACTGGATGTGCGAGGCACAGGTGGCCGACTGCTTCAAGACCGTGATCCTTTCCTCCAAGGTGCGTATCCGCAAGCCTGATCCGGCAATCTATCTGCTGGCCTCGCGCTGCATCGGCTCAAATCCCGAGAACTGCGCGTACGTTGGCGATAACCCCGTGCGTGACGTTGAGGGCGCTGTGGATGCCGGTTACGGCAGCATGATCCTCTATGAGGATGCCGGCACGGCAGACCGCGAAGGCAAGATGCCCACTGTGCAGCCGGACTACCGTATTAAGGCCATCCGTGATCTGCTGGACCTGTTTCCGCCGAGAAACTGAGGTGTGAGATGGTCAAAATAGAAGGCGTCTTCTTTGATCTGGGCGGCACGCTCCGCATTGCCGAGCACGTTCCTGAGCATGAGCAGGCAGCGAAGGCGCGTATGGCTGCGCTTGCAGGAGCGGACGATGTAGAGGGCTTTATCGACATGGTCGAAGCGCGTTATGCGCCGTACCGCGACTGGGCGCTGTCAGAAAACAAAGAGTCTGGTGACTATGAGCTGTGGGCCAAATGGCTCCTGCCCGAGCTTCCGGAGGACAAGCTGCAGAGTATCTGCCATGAGATGACCTATCAGTACCGGCAGGTGAAGGGCCTTCGCCATGTTGTTGAAGGCGGTCTCGAAGTCATCAAGACGCTGCACGCGCGCGGCTACAAGCTGGGCATCATCAGCAATTTGATCGGCGAGCAGGAGATTCCTGACTGGCTGCGCAGCGACGGCCTGGAACAGTATTTTGACGCGCTGGTGCTTTCATCCGTGTGTCATATCCGCAAGCCCGATCCGAAGATGTACTGGCTGGGCTGTGAGCAGCTCGGACTCAAACCGGAACAGTGCGTGTCGGTTGCAGACAATCTCAGCCGCGATATCACCGGCGCAAAGGCTGCCGGCATTGGAGCGAACGTGCTGTTTATCAGTCCGGAAAAGCTGGCGAAGAAGACCATCACCGATGAAAACCGGCCGGACTACATCGTTCACCGATTCCTGGATATTCTTGATCTGCCCATTTTACAGTAAGGAGGCGGCGATATGCATCAGCAGATCAACACCATTTTTATCGATCTGGGCGATACGTTCCGCGTCATCCGTAAGGATGAGGCGTATAAGAACGCAGCGAAGGCGCGTATTGCGGAGCTGCTCGGTGCGCAGCAGGATCCTGTGGAGTTCTACCGTGACGTGATTGAACCGCGCTACGACAAGTACCGTGAATGGGCACTGCATTTTTACTGCGAAGCGCCCGAAAAGGAACTCTGGACGCGCTGGCTGGCCTATGATTTCCCGCGTGACCGCGTGGAAGCTGCAGCAAGCGAGCTGACTTACGAATACCGCAAGACCAAGGGCGAGCGTGTCGTGACCGACGGCGGCATTGAAACGGTCAAGGAACTCTACCGGCGCGGCTATACGCTCGGCATCGTGAGCGATCTGGTCGGCATCCACGAAGTGGACGAATGGCTCGACCGCGACCAGCTCCGGCCGTATTTCAAAACCGTACAGCAATCGTCCCTGTGTCTGATCCGAAAGCCGCATCCGGCCATCTATTACTACGCATTGGAAGAGTGCGGTGCAGATCCTGCGAAGACCTGCTATGTGGGCGACAATCTGGATCGTGATATCGTTGGCGCCAAGGCTGCCGGTCTTGGCATGACCGTCGGTGTGCAGTATCCCGGAAAAAAACCGCAGACTGTTACCGAACAGAACAAGCCGGACTGCTTTATCACACATTTTTCGCAACTGCTGGATCTGTTCCCACCGCTGAAGGAGGAGGCTACATAATGAGTGAGAAGGAATTCCATGGTGCTGCGTCACTGGCCAAGGCGGTAGAAGCCGCCTACGCGCAGGGGCAGACCGATTATTATCTCGAGCCGATGGTGCTCATGGATGAGGACGGCGCACCGGTTGGTAAGATCAAAAACGGTGACAAGGTCATCTTCTGCTGCCGTCGCGGCGAACGCGAGATCGAATTGACAGAGGCGTTTACCGATCCGGACTTTAACCGTTTCCCGCGTGAGTATATGCCGGATCTGGAATTCGTGATTATGACAATGTATCACGAAAAATTCAAGCATCTTCCGATCGCCTTTGCGCCGGAACGCGTGCAGAAGCCGCTGGCACAGGTGCTCTCAGAGGCCGGCCTTCGTCAGTTCCACTGTGCGGAGTCGGAAAAGTACGCGCATGTGACATTTTTCTTTAACGGTGGCTATAACCAGCCGTTTGCGGGCGAGACCGACGTGTGCGTACCCTCGCCGAAGGGAATCGCGTTTGATCAGAAGCCGGAACTCAGCCTGCCCCAGGTCGCGGAAAAGGTTCTGGGTGCGGTCGATGAAGGCTATGATTTTATTCTGACCAACTTCGCCAACGGCGACGTGATCGGTCATACGGCGAACACCGAGGCGAAGCTGCAGGCTGCAGCCGCAGTGAGCCGTTATGTCGATCAGACTGCAAACTATGCAAAAGAGCATGGTTACCTGGTCGCCATTACCGCCGATCATGGCAACATTGAAAAGCTCTACAACAAAGAGGGCAAACCGCATGTGGCGCACACAACGAATCTGGTTCCGTTCGTCGTTCTCGATCCGCAGAACCGTGAAGTTACCCTCCGTGACGGCCGCCTGGGCGATGTGGCGCCCACGGTTCTGTCCGTGCTTGGCCTTCAGCAGCCGGAAGAAATGACCGGCACGCCGCTCATTACGACTGAGGGCCTGACTAACCGCAAGATGATGCTGATTATTCTTGACGGTTGGGGCTATGGTTCACATGACGACGGCGACGCGATCTATATGGCGGAGACACCCGCGTGGGATGCGCTGCTCCAGCGGTATCCCAACTGCAAACTGCGTGCTTCCGGCGAGGATGTGGGTCTGCAGGACGGCAAGCCCGGCAACTCCGAGGCCGGACACTCGAACCTCGGCGCAGGCCGCGTAGTTGCGCAGGATGATGTTCGTATGGATGCGGCGATTCGCGACGGCTCGTTCCGCACCAATCCGGTGTTCCTGCGCGCCATCGACGAGGCAAAGAAGGGCGGCGCGCTGCATCTGCTGGCGTATCTGACGGAAAAATCCAGCCATGGCTGCATTGAATACCCGCTGATGCTGACGGAAATGGCCGAGGGCGTTGAAGAGGTCTATCTGCACATCATCTTCGATGGCCGCAGCACCGAACCCGGCAGCGCGCCTGGCATGCTGCGCGCACTGGAAGAGCGGCTGGAAAAGATCGGACGCGGTGTTGTCGTAGACGGCGTTGGCCGCGGCATTGCGCTTGACCGCGACGGCAACTACGCCAAGATCCAGAAGGCGTATGATGCGATGGTGCTTGGCAAAGGAGCAGCATACGGGAAATAAGACAAAAGCGTTTCTGAAGAAGGAGGGAGAGGTATGATGCTGACAGCAGCGGTGGAAACCGTTGATGTATCGGCGCTGGCTGTTGGGCCGGTTGAGATCATTCTGCGTATCCTCTGCGCGATGCTCATTGGCGCGATCATTGGAACAGAGCGCGAATTCACCCATCGCCCGGCAGGCATGCGGACGCATATGCTGGTGGCGCTGGGCGCTTGCGTGGTCATGGTGACCAGCCAGATGATCTTCCATCAATACCGGATCTACGGTGCGACACCGGACCCGGCCCGACTGAGCGCACAGGTGATTACCGGCGTTGGTTTTCTGGGCGCGGGCACGATCATGCGTGAAGGCCCGTCAATCAAGGGCCTGACTACGGCGGCCAGTATCTGGGCGGTGGCCTGCCTCGGCATCGCCGTTGGCGCAGGGTACTATGTGCTTGGGCTGACCGGCGCAGCAGGTATGATGATTACCCTCGTGCTGTTCGAGTGGCTGCAGAAGAAGCTGATGCGCAGCCGTTATGCGCAGCATATGTTCAGTGTAGACTGCCATGACATTGCAGCGACACTTGAACGGATCAATGCGCTGGCTGCGCAGTATGATGCGACGCTGACTGCCATGCAGGTTAACCAGCAGGGGGATGACGTGTTTGAAATCTCGTTCAAGGCTGATTTCAGCGGCCGTCATTCGGACGAGCGGATGCAGGATTTCTTCGCCGCTTTGAGCGGAGATCCGCACACGGATACCGTAAAAACGGGCCGCAGCCGTGTTTAGTCCGCGGCGAGATCGCCTGAACAGTTGAAAGTGAAATTGGGAAAACGAAAAACAAATTAAAGGAGCGTGCATAATGAATCAGTTGTTTATCGCTTTTGCGGCATTGGGTTCTGTGATGGCCTTGATTTTTGCAGTTTTTATGGCGAAACGTGCGTTGTCGTTTTCTGAGGGCAACGATCAGATGAAAAAGATCGCTTCCTTCATCCGCAAGGGTGCAAATGCATACCTGCGGCGGCAGTACAGTGTGGTTGCTATTTTCTTCGTTTGCATGTTCGTTGTTCTTTGCGTAATGGCCGCATTCGGCTTTTTGACGTGGTTTGTTCCATTCGCATTTGTGACCGGCGGCTTCTTCTCCGGCATGTCAGGCTTCATCGGCATGAAGATTGCCACGGCTTCCAACTCCAGAACGGCCAACGCCTGCCAGAAGAGCCTGAATTCCGGCCTGAAGGTCGCGTTCTCGGCCGGTACGGTCATGGGCTTTACGGTCGTAGGTCTGGGCCTGCTTGATATCACAGGCTGGTATCTGCTGCTGCGTTACGCGTTCCGCCTGCCGCTTGATGAGATCACCGCCGCGATGTTGACTTTCGGTATGGGCGCAAGCTCGATGGCACTGTTTGCCCGTGTGGGCGGCGGTATCTTTACCAAGGCTGCCGACGTCGGCGCCGACCTTGTGGGCAAGGTTGAGGCCGGTATTCCCGAAGACGACCCCCGCAATCCCGCTGCCATTGCCGATAACGTCGGCGATAACGTCGGTGACGTGGCCGGTATGGGCGCCGACCTGTACGAGTCGTATGTTGGCTCGCTCATTTCCTCGTGCTCGCTGGGCGTGATTGCCTTCGGCTATATCCCCGCAGTTGAAAACATCCGTGCATTTGCCGTTCCGCTGCTGATTGCGGCTATCGGCGTGCTGGCTTCCATTATCGGTTCACTTCTTGTGCGTACGGGCGAGTCCACCGAGCAGATGACGCTTTTGAAGGCGCTGCGCCGCGGCACCAATACCTCGGCCATCATCATTGCTGTGGCAGTTTTCCCGCTGATCTGGTTCATGCTCGGCAAAAACTACATGGGTCTCTACGCTGCCGTTCTGTCCGGCCTTCTGTCCGGCGTGCTGATCGGCCGCTGCACCGAGTACTATACTTCCGATTCTTACAAGCCGACGCAGCACCTTGCCGCAACCTCCGAAACCGGTACGGCGACGCTCGTCATTGACGGTCTTAGCCTTGGCATGCGTTCGACGCTGCTGCCGGTCGTGATTGTCGGCGTTTGCATCCTCATTTCCTACTTTGTTTCCGGCATCGGCCTGACCGACGGCGCACGCAACGCCATGGGCCTTTACGGCATCGCTCTGGCGGCAGTCGGCATGCTCTCAACACTTGGCATCACGCTGGCAACCGACGCCTACGGCCCCGTTGCCGACAATGCAGGCGGCATTGCACAGATGTCCGGCCTGGATCCTGTTGTGCGTGAGCGCACGGACGCGCTGGATTCCCTGGGCAACACCACCGCAGCTACCGGCAAGGGCTTTGCCATTGGCTCTGCTGCGCTGACCGCACTGGCACTCATTGCTTCGTATGTGGAAAAGATCAAGGCCATCGCTCCGGAGTTGTCGATGGATATGAGCGTTATGAACCCGGTCGTTCTGGTCGGTATCTTCACAGGCGCCTGCCTTCCGTTCATCTTTGCGGCCATCACGATGGGCTCGATCGGCCGTGCGGCACACAGTGTGGTGCTGGAAGTTCGCCGCCAGTTCCGTGAGATCAAGGGCCTGATCGAGGGCAAGGTCGACGCTGACTATACCCGCTGCGTGGATCTGTGCACCAGAGCCAGCCTGAAGGAAATGGTTGAGCCGACACTCATTGCCGTCTTCGTTCCTATCCTTGGCGGACTTCTGCTCGGGCCAGCCGGCGTCGTCGGTATGCTCTGCGGCGCAACGGCCTCCGGCTTCCTGCTTGCCGTGTTCATGTCGAACTCCGGCGGTTCGTGGGACAATGCGAAAAAATACATTGAGTCCGACCATTTCGGTGGCCGCGGCAGTGAAAACGACAAGGCGGCCATCATTGGCGACACCATCGGCGACCCGTTCAAAGACACCTCCGGTCCGTCGATCAATATTCTCATCAAGCTGCTGAGCATGGTTTCAATCGTCTTTGCAACACTTGTTGTGAAGTTCCACCTGTTCGGATAAGCAATACGCTCTTACCCAAATTTCCCGTACCTGATGCGGTACGGGAAATTTGGGCGCTCTGGGAAAGGATGGTAATACTATGAAAGAGTATGATCTGATGATCATCGGTCCCGCGACGCGTGACGTCAATATCGACTATACCGGCGCAGAGGACCGCTGCGTTGGAGGCGCGGTGACATTTTGCACGCCCGCAGCCAGAACAGCCGGCGCAAATGTATTTGCTGCTGTAAAAATCGCGCCGGACGATACGGATATCATAGACGTATTTGGAATGGATCCGGCGGATATCGCGCTCCTGCCATCGGAAGAAACCACTCTGATGCGCAATGAGTATTTTACGCCGGATCGCGAACGCCGCAAGGCGGGTTGCTGCGCGCAGTCCGATCCCGTTCTGCCCGGCGAGATTCCGGACGTTCCGTGCCGGCTGTACCATCTGGCGGGACTTCTGTACGGTGATTTTCCGAACGAGCTGATCGAATCACTGCATAAGAAGGGGTTGGTTTCGGCCGATATACAGGGCTTTCTGCGGCACAATGAAAACGGCAGCCTCGTTTTTCACGATTGGAAGGACAAGCTGAAGTATCTGCCGTATATGGACTTTTTGAAGACCGATGCAGCAGAGGCAGAGATCCTGACAGGCCTGACCGACCGCGAGGCCGCTGCCAGACAGCTTTATGCGTGGGGCGCAAAGGAAATCGTCATCTCGCACAACTCCGAGATGCTGGCGTTCGACGGCAAAACCGTCTGCACCTGCCCGGTCAAGGCTCGCAATCTGTCCGGCCGCACGGGCCGCGGCGATACGACTTTCGGCGCTTATCTTGCCATGCGTATGACGGGGGCGGATATGGCGCAGGCACTGCTTTATGCAACGGCGTGCGTGTCGCTGAAGATGGAAAAACCCGGTGTTTTCAGCGGAACGAGAGAGGACGTAGAGGCATATATCCGCAAGTTTTACGCGTAAAGGAGCAGAGCCATGGAACCGATTCTTGGCGTCAATATTCCGGGCGGAACACGGCTGGATGCGCTGGACGCTGCGCTTTCGCGCATCGCGAATGACGGCTGGCAGGCAGCCGAGCTGAACCTGTCATCCTGTCCTCTGATTCTCGGCGGACGGCTGCAGCAGCCGGTGGTGCGTGAGATGAAGCGCGTGATGGACGGCTATGCGCTGCAGTATACGGCGCATGTGGGTTATGGACTGGATCTTCGCACGCAGCAGAATGCCGAGCTGCACCGGCAGGTCATGCGTGCGTCGCTTGAGGCTTGCGCCGCGCTCGGAATTGACCGGCTCAACTTTCACTACGAGGAGCATGCAAAAGATTACCGCGCTGAACAACAGTTTCTCGAGCGGATGCGTGAGGCGTGCGCACTGGGAAAAACGCTCGGCGTGATGGTGAATTTGGAGAACATCGAAGTGGAAGATGTGCGCTATGCACTGGATGCGGTAGAGGCGCTCACGCCCGACGGTTGCGGTATGACGCTCGATCTGGGACATCTGTGGATTTCCGCCAATTACTATGGCTACGACTATCTGCCTGCCGTGCGGCAGTGCGCGCCATATGTCCGCCATGTGCATGTCAATGACAATTTCGGTGTATTTGAGCCGATGCGCCTGGAAAACCAGCACCTTTATGACACGCTCGACAAGGGATACCGCTTTGCCTTCAGCCGCGGAGATATCCATATTCCGCCGCTGTGGGGAAACGCGCCGCTGCGAGAGGCGTTTTCCATTCTGCGCGGCGCCGGGTATTCCGGCATCTGGCTGTGCGAATACTACAGCCATCTCTTTGCACCGCTCAACAGCGATATCCGGCATCAGGTTCTTAAATGCCTGACAGAATAGTCTTCTTTGCAATAAGCTTATATGTTCAGCGCCGCAGGCACTTGCCTGCGGCGCTTTCCGTTTCAACGGATTTCGCGCGGCCGATGTGCAACAATATGCCGTAAGGGAGGGAACGAATCATGAAAAAAACACAGAGAATTCTGGCCGCGGTACTGGCGCTGATCCTGCTGCTTGCGTTGATGCCGCTGGTGCGGGCACAGACAGCGGAGGATTTCCACGCGCCGTATCTTTGCGGTTATCCGGACGGGAGCATCCGCGCGGAGACGGCGCTCACGCGCGAAGCGCTGGCACAGGTACTTTACCGCATGATGGATGCGGCGTATCTTGAACAGCTCGGCTTGTGTGAAGGGTGTTTTCCGGATGTTCCGCCCGAGCGGTGGTCATACACCGCCGTCAGTACAATGGCTGCGCTGGGGATTCTGATGGCGGATGCCGACGGCAGTTTTTATCCGGAACAAGGCGTGACGGGGCAGATGCTTGCGCTGACGCTTGCGCGCATTGCCGATACAAGGGCTGGCAGAGAAGCAATGAGCGCGCTGGCCTGCGGATGGAAGGAACAGAAAATCACGTTTGAAGATGACAACGGCTGGGTCATGGGGCTGCACGACGGCGTGTTTGCACCGGATGAGCCGCTCACGCGCGGCCAGTTTGCAGCGATCATGAACCGGATTCTCGGACGCACGCCGGGCTCGCTCGATGATCTGATGGTCGGTATGCCGCTGTTCTGCGACAATGTCGACACGCAGTACCGATACTTTCTCGATCTGCAGGAGGCCGCAGTCGGCCACAGCTTCCGAATCATCGGCGAGCGCGAGGTCTGGACAGGGCTGGGGTAAGACAGAATTTACGGAATGTTCACAGCGCACGGTGGACAATGTGCTATAATGCTGATAAATTGTTGAAAAGATGGGAGTATTCCCATCTTTCCTGTTCGATTGGAAACTGTCTGGAGCGTGAAGCATATGAGCGCATTTGTCACATTTGAACACGTTTGTAAAACGTATACCATGGGTGAGGTCAAGATCGAGGCGCTGAAAGATGCGTCTTTTACTATTGATGAAGGGGAAATCTGCGTGATTGTCGGTGCCTCCGGGGCAGGTAAGACGACGCTGTTGAACATTCTCGGCGGCATGGATCGGCTGACGTCCGGGCGTGTTATGCTCGCAGATGAGGAGATCTCCGGTTACAATAAGCGCCAGCTCACAGCTTACCGTCGACAGGACGTGGGTTTTGTGTTCCAGTTTTATAATCTGCTGCCGAACATGACGGCGCTGGAAAACGTGCAGATCGCGAGCCAGCTTTGCCGGCATCCCATCCCGGCGGAAACGGTGCTGCGGGACGTGGGACTCGGTGAACGGATGCAGAATTTCCCGGCGCAGCTCTCCGGCGGCGAGCAGCAGCGCGTAGCCATCGCCCGCGCGCTGGCAAAAAATCCAAAGCTGCTTCTGTGCGACGAGCCGACCGGCGCACTGGACTATAATACCGGCAAGCAGATTCTGCAGCTTTTGCAGAAGCAGAGCCGCGAAAACGGAATGACGGTTGTCATCATTACACACAACTCTGCGCTGACCGCGATGGCCGACCGTGTGATCCGTGTCAAAAGCGGGCAGATCCAGTCGGTCTGCTGCAACGACAATCCCACGCCTGTGGAAGAAATTGAGTGGTGATGGGTATGCTGAAGCTGACATTGCGGCAGATCCGCAAATCACTTGGCCGCTTTCTCGCCATTTTTGCCATTGTGGCGTTGGGCGTGGGCTTTTTCTGCGGGCTCAGGCTGACCAAGACGGCAATGATACATACACTGGACGTGTATACCGATACGCAGAATATGTATGATTACCGTCTGGTGTGCACGATGGGCTTTGCTCAAAACGACGTCGAGACCGTGCGAAGCGAATCCGGTGTGGCGCAGGCCGAGGGCGCAATCTGGAAGGACGTTGTGTGCTCTGCCGGCGACGATCTGGGTGTGGCCATGCACAGCATGAGCTTGCCAGAGCAGGTGAATCTTCTGGAGGTGGAGGCCGGTCGTCTGCCGCAGACCTCGGATGAATGCGTGCTCGACGGGTGGCACTACGACGAGTCGATGCTTGGCAAAACACTCACCATCACGCAGGAAAACGACGAAGATACACTGGATGCATTCAAAACGCATACGTTTACCATCGTGGGGCTGGTACATTCGCCGCTGTATATCAATTATGAACGCGGCAGTACCAAGGTCGGCAACGGTACGCTCATGGGCTATTTCTGCATTTTGCCCGAGGCGTATGCGCTGGACTACTATACGGATATCTACCTGACACTCTCGGACGCGCCGGGAGAGGTGTATTCTGATACATACAATGACGCAGTAGCATCCGCCGAGCCTGCCATGACTGCGCTGAGCGACCGCCTCGCTGCCGGACGCGACGAGACAGTGCGTCTGGAGGCGCGGGAGGAGCTTGACGAAGCACGGCAGACGCTGACGGAAAAAACACAGGAGCTGGAAGACGGCAAACTGGACCTTTCTGACGGAGAACAGGCGCTTGCAGACGGCTGGCAGAGCTACCAAGACGGCCTGCAGGAGCTGGAAGACGGCAGACAACAGGCCAGTCGTGAGCTGGCATCCGCCCGGCAGAAGCTGATCGATGGCGCGGCTGAGATCGATGCGCAGCAGTCGCTGCTCGAAAAAAAGAAAACCGAGTTGGAAGAAGGCAGAAAGACCCTTGCCGACGGGCAGAAGCAGCTCAGCGAGGCGTGGGCGCAGTATGACGCAGGCCGCGCGGAATTCAAAAGTGCCTACTTGGCGGCGGACGAGCAGCTTGCGGATGCGTATGGCCAGCTCGAAAGCGCGCAGCAGCAGATTGACGATGCGCAGAGCGAGATCAACCGGCAGAAGCTGCAGTTGGCGCTGGGCGTTCTGACCGGACAGGTTACGCCCGAGCAGCTGGGTGCTGCGATCAAGCAGCTGGACGCGGCGCAGCAGCAGGTCGATGAGGGACAGGCACAGCTCGATGCCGGCCGCAGTCAGCTGGCGAACCAGCAGATGGGCGCGCAGAACCAGATCCACGACGCGAGCATGACGCTATGTGACGCGAGAAAGCAGCTTCTGGAAAAACAGGCTGAACTGGACGAGGCCATGCAGCAGCTGCTTGACGGCGAGCAGCAGCTCCAAGACGGGCAAAAGCAGCTGGACGACGCACGCAAGCAGATCACAAGCGGCTGGAGCAGCTATTATCAGGCGGAGAAGGAGACGGAGCAGAAACTGCTCAACGGTGAGCAGGAACTGCTTGATGCCAGACAGGAACTGCTTGACAGCGAGCAGGAGCTGAAAGACGCACGGCAGAAACTGCTCGACGGCGAGCGGCAGCTGGTCGACGCCGAGGAGGAGATTCTGGACGGTGAGCGCGCGCTCAGCGAACTGGAACCGGCAGAGGGCTATGCGCTGGACCGCGATACAAATACGGGCTATGTCTGCTTTTCCAGCGACTCCGATATCGTGCAGGGCGTTTCGCGCGTTTTCCCGATGTTTTTCTTTCTGGTCGCAGCGCTGGTGTGTATCACCACGATGACCCGCATGGTCGAAGAGCAGCGCACGCAGATCGGTGTTCTGAAGGCGCTGGGCTACTCGGACGGTGCGATCACCGCAAGCTATCTGTTTTATACAGCCAGCGCGTCCATTCTGGGCTGCGTGGCCGGTATCCCGGCGGGTGCATACTTTTTGCCGAAGATCATCTGGCAGGGCTATAACATCATGTACGGGTTTTCGGATATCCTCTGGGCGTTTGACTGGCCGCTGGCGATCGGCATATCGTCTGCATATCTGGTCTGTGCGCTGCTTGTGACATGGTATGCCTGCGCAAGCGAACTGACGCTGCCTGCGGCTGAACTGATCCGCCCCAAGGCACCGAAGGCCGGAAAGCGTATTCTGCTCGAGCGCTTTCCGTTCCTCTGGAACCGCGTCAAATTTTTGCACAAGGTCTCCATCCGCAACATTCTGCGCTACAAAAAGCGTATGCTCATGATGACCATCGGTATCGGCGGCTGTACGGCGCTGCTGCTCACAGGGTTTGGTATCCGCGATTCTATTCAGAACGTGATGCAGTACCAGTTCGGAGAGATCTCTGTCTACGATGCGTCGGTGCATTTTTCCGGCGCTATGGACGAAGATGCGCGCGCGGCGTTCCGCGCGGCATATCCTGACGAGATGGACGGCTGCAGGTTCTTCGCCCAGCAGAATCTGACGTGCGAGGCAAACGGAAAGAGTAAGTCCGCGAATGTGACCGTCATCGAAGGCGACGCGCCCGAGGGCTATTTCGATCTGCATCTCGACGGTGAGCCGGTGGCGTATCCGGAATACGGCGAATGCGCGCTCAGCGAAGCGCTGGCCGACGCGCTGGGCGTCTCCACCGGGGGAGAGCTTACCGTCTACGACAGTGATCATCATCCCATACATCTGCGTGTAAGCGGCATCTTTGAGAACTATCTGTCGAGCTTCGTCTTTCTCACCGAGTCGACCTGGCACGATCAGATGCATTCGGAGCCTGCGTATCAGGACGCGTGGCTGCTGCTTTCCGATTCTCTGGAGGGACACGCTGCGGCGGCAGCGATCTCGGATGACGCTGACGTGATGAGCATGAGCATCAATCTCGATACCTCCGAGCGGATCAACACGATGCTGGGCAGCATGGATTATATCGTGCTGACGGTCATTCTCTTTGCAGGCGCGCTGGCCTTTATCGTTTTGTATAACCTCACAAATATCAACATCACCGAGCGCGCCCGGGAGATTGCCACAGTCAAGGTGCTGGGCTTCTATGATCCCGAGACGGATATGTATGTGTTCCGCGAGAACTTTGTGCTGACGCTGTTGGGTGTTGTAGTGGGACTTCCCATGGGTGTGGGGCTGCACGCGTATGTCATGGCGCAGATCAAGCTCGATTTGATATCGTTCGATGTGCGGATTGCACCGTGGAGCTTTGTATTCTCGGCGCTACTGACGTTGCTGTTCAGTGTGCTGGTCAGTCTGATCCTGCGATTGAAAATCCGCCGCATTGATATGGCGCAGGCGCTCAAATCGATCGAATAAGGCGGTACTGGACAATCTGTGCTGGTTCGGCTATACTGAAACCGTACCCCACAAGAGTACGGGGAAGAAAGGAGCATCCACAGATGAAGGGTATCATTCTCGCTGCCGGAAAAGGAACGCGCATGTACCCCATGACGCTTCCTGTTTGTAAACCGCTGCTGCCTGTGTATGACAAACCGCTGATCTATTATCCGCTGGCTGTTTTGATGCAGGCAGGCATCCGCGATATTCTTTTGATCGTCCCGCCGGATGAGATGTATTCGTTTATCAAGCTGCTCGGTGACGGGGCGAACTTCGGCGTGAACCTTACCTACCGCATTCAGTATGAGCAGCGCGGCATTGCCGATGCGTTTCTGATTGGAAGGAGCTTCATCGGCGAGGATCATGTGTGCCTTGTGCTGGGAGACAATATCCTCTGCGGCGACGGCCTCAATCAGGCGCTGCACACCGCTGCTGCGCAGAATACCGGCGCGACCATCTTCGGCTATCATGTGGACGACCCGAGGCCGTTCGGCGTGGTGGAAATCGACCCTGACGGCAGGGCGCGTTCCATCGAGGAAAAACCCGCGCAGCCAAAGTCCCATTATGCGGTTCCGGGCGTATATTTCTATGATAGCAGTGTATTGGATGTGGCTCACGGGATCCAGCCGTCAGCGCGCGGCGAGCTGGAGATTACTGCCGTCAATGCGCAGTATCTCAGAGAAGGCCTGCTTCGCGTGGTCAAGCTCGAGCAGCCGTTTGTCTGGCTTGATGCGGGTAATGCGAAGAGCCTGCTCACGGCGGCCAACACGGTTATGCGCCTGCAGAAGCAGGAAGGGCGCCTCATCGGCTGTCTGGAGGAGATCGCGTGGCGCATGGGCTATATCGATGACGAAACGCTGGCCAGGTGCGCATCGAAGCTGAAAAACACGGCATATGGCGCGTATATACAGGGATTGTGCGAAACAGGAAAATAACCGATTACAAAAGCGGCTGCCCTTTGGGCAGCCGCTTTTTTGTGGCATTCTGACGGAAAATGTGGTATACTACGCAGGAATGCTGCATATGGAGTGCGAAGAATGAAAAAGCTGA
>JAEDFW010000004.1 GCA_016297855.1 Oscillospiraceae bacterium | reverse complement strand
TCTGCGCGCTGCTGGATGAAGGAAAACAGGTGGTGTTTCTGACGCTGGGAGACCCAACTGTTTACTCTACGTATCTTTACATCCACCAGAAGGTGCTCGCCCTGGGATATCCGGCCGAGATTGTACCGGGTGTGCCGTCGTTCTGCGCGGCGGCGGCCAGACTCGGGATTTCTCTGTGTCTTGGCGCAGAGCCGCTTCTGATCATTCCGGCCTCGCATGATGCCGAAAAACTCATGGATGTGCCTGCCAATAAGGTATTTATGAAAGCCGGGCGCTCGATTCTGGAATTACAGAAACTGCTTGCAGAGTATGGTAAACTGGATAATGCCAGCATGGTGGAAAACTGCAGCATGCCGACGGAACGTGTATATCCGCACTTTGATGAACTGAAGGAGCCGACGGGCTATTTCTCACTCGTCATCGCCAAAGAGGGAACCGTATGAGTCTTGTAATGTCCGGCCTTGACTGTCACCGTGCACCGCTTGTGCTGCGCGAGCAGCTGGCCTTTTCTCGCCAGCAGGTGACCAACACACTCCTCTGGCTGCAAAAGCAGCCGGGCGTGGAGGGGTGCGTGCTGCTGTCTACCTGCAACCGCACGGAGCTGTACCTCACGGGCGATGCGCCCACGCCGTGGCGGCTTCTATGCCGCGCGGCACAGGCAAACGAGCAGGAACTTGAGCATTACTTTACCACCTTGACCGGTGAGGACGCGGCGCAGCATTTGATGGAGGTTGCTTGCGGACTGCGCTCGCAGATTCTGGGTGAAGATCAGATCATTACGCAGGTGCGCGAGGCGATGGAACTGGCGCTTGAGGCAAACACGGCAGGTCCCGCGCTTTCGGCGCTGTTTCGCCGCGCAGTAACGGCCGGCAAGCGCGCCAAAACGCAGGTGCATATTTCTAGAGGCGTGCCGTCAATGGGTACGCGCTGCTGTGAAGTATTGGAGCAGGAACTGGGCGGCTTGCGGGAAAAACGCATACTGGTCATCGGCAACGGTCAAATGGGCAGACTCGCCGCAGCGCTTTTACAGCAATCGGGAGCGCAGGTCTTTGTTACCCTGCGTACCTACCGCCATGGCGAAACCGTCGTGCCTGCCGGCTGCTGTACGGTGCCGTATGATGAGCGCGTCGCGGCGCTTGAGGGGATGGACGCACTGGTCTCAGCGACGACGAGTCCGCACTATACCATTACGCTCGAGCAGCTCATGACGCTGCAGAATCCGCCTTGTGTTGCGGTCGATCTGGCTGTGCCGCGTGATATTGAGCCTGCGTGCAGCCAGCTGATCCGCTGCTATGACGCCGATTCACTGGGGACCGGTGGAGTGGGCAACACGGATACACTTGCGCAGATGCAGGCCATTGCTGATGAAGAACTGGAAAAATATCGTCAGTGGCAGCGCCGTCAATCCATGCATGCGCCGCGCTTTCCACTGTTTGTTGATCTTACGGACAGGACTGTGGTTCTGATCGGCGGCGGCAAAATTGCGGCCAGACGTATTGCATCGCTGCGGCAATTTGGCTGTCTGATCAAGGTCATCTCGCCCACGCTCTCGTGCAGCAAAGAAGGGCTGATATGGCTGCAGCGTCAGTATATGCCGGGAGATCTTGACGGCGCATATCTGGCCGTTGCAGCGACAAACGACCGCGCAGTCAATCGAGCCGTCGGAGAAGAAGCGCGCAGACGGGGCATTTTTGTGTCGGTTGCCGACTGCGAAGCAGAATGCAGCTTCTATTTTCCCGCCGTGTGCGCTGGTGAGAATCTGATTGCGGGAGTCGTTTCGTCCGGAAAAGACCACCATAAAACGGCCCGCGCTGCGCGAGAGATCCGAAAAGTATTGGAGGAACTGGAATGAAGATCCGAATCGGCAGCCGAGACAGCGCGCTCGCGGTCATTCAGAGCCGCATGGTGATGCGTGCCATCGCCGAAGCCGAGCCCCGCGCGGAGTTGGAGCTTGTAACGATGAAAACGACCGGCGATAGAATTCTCGACCAAACGCTCGATCAGGTCGGCGGCAAAGGCCTGTTTGTCAAGGAACTTGACCAGGCGCTGCGTGATGGACGCGCCGATTTTACTGTACATTCGCTCAAAGACATGCCGATGGAGCTGCCGGAGGATCTGCCGTTGGCGGCACTTTCTGAAAGAGCCGATGCGCGTGACGTTCTTGTGCTGCCTTTGGGTGCTGACTGGCTGGATGAGACGAAGCCTATTGGATGCTCGTCGGCCAGACGGCGGCTGCAACTGCAAAGGCTGTATCCCAATATGCAGGTCGCGCCTGTGCGCGGCAACGTGCAGACGCGCCTTGCCAAGCTCGACGCAGGCGAGTTTTCTGCGCTCGTGCTGGCTGCGGCGGGACTCAAGCGTCTGGGGCTTGAGAATCGGATCAGCCGCTATTTCACGACCGATGAGATGCTGCCAGCCGCCGGACAGGGGATTCTTGCCGTACAGACGCGGAGGGGAATGGACACCGCTTGCTTGCGGACATTTCACAATGCCAACGCCGCGTGCTGCGCACTGGCTGAACGCGCATTTGTGCGCGCACTGGGTGGCGGGTGTTCGTCGCCTGTGGCAGCGTATGCCGAGGTAGTGAACGACACGTTGACGCTCACGGGACTGTATGTAAGCGAAGACGAGAGCGTCGTGCGAAAGGGAGCGTGCAGCGGACGCAAAACCGACGCAGAAGCTTTGGGCTGCGCGCTTGCCGCACAACTGGGAAAAGGAGGGTGAGGCCTATGGCAGCAAGCGTGATCTTGGTTGGCGCTGGCCCGGGCGATCCGGGACTTTTGACTGAGAAGGGGAAAGCCGCGCTGCAAAATGCCGAGGTCGTGGTATTTGACCGGCTGGTGAGTCCTGCGATTCTATCGCTTATCCCGGCAAAGACTGAGCGCATCGACGTGGGCAAGCAGGCCAGTCACCATCTCGTACCGCAGGAGGAAATCAACAGAATTCTGCTGAAAAAGGCGCTGGAGGGTAAGCGCGTTGTACGCCTCAAGGGAGGCGACCCGTTTTTGTTTGGGCGCGGCGGAGAGGAGCTGGAGCTGCTGGAGGAAAACGGCGTATCGTTTGAAGTGGTGCCCGGGGTGACTTCTGCGCTGTCGGTGCCCGCCTATGCGGGCATCCCCGTGACGCATCGGGATTTCTGCTCGTCGCTGCATATCATCACCGGCCATGCAAAGGCGGATGCGGTGCTGAAAATCGACTTTGACGCACTGCGCCGCACAGGCAGCACTCTGGTGTTTCTCATGGGCGTATCGACGCTGCCGGAGATCTGCAGCGGGTTACTTCGCGCTGGCATGGATGAAGAAATGCCTGCCGCCGTGGTGGAAAGCGGCACGCTGCCGAGCCAGCGCAAGATCATTTCAACGCTGGCAGAGCTTCCGCAGGCAGCGCAGGACGCGAAGATCAAAAGCCCTGCCATTATCGTAGTCGGAAAGGTCTGCGCGCTGTCTGAGCGCTTTGACTGGTTTGACAATCTGCCGCTCAAAGGCAAGCGTGTAATCGTCACACGGCCTGCAGAACGAAACGGCACGCTCTGCCGTGAGCTTCGTGCGCTCGGCGCGGATGTGCTGGAATATCCCTGCATCCGGACCGTGGTACGGGATCCCGCTGTGGAGCTGGACATGGCAATCGCGTCTATTTCCGATTTCCGCTGGCTTGTATTCACCAGTCCCTTGGGCCCTGTGTTGTTTTTCCGCCGTCTGCGCGCTGCAGGGAAGGACGCAAGAGCGCTGGCAGGTATTAAGCTGGCCACCATCGGCCCCAAAACAGCCGAGGCACTTGAAAACTTCGGCCTTATTGCCGACCTTGTTCCGGCGGTCTACGACTCTGCGCATCTGGCCGAAGCCATGGCGCAGGTCGAAGGTCCGGTGCTTTTATGCAGAGCCAGTCAGGGCAGCGACGCACTGCCGCAGATTTTTGAAAAAAGAGGCGTGCCATTTACAGATGCGCCGTGTTATGATACGGTATACGAAAGTCCAGACCCGGAAGCGGCGCTCGCGTGGCTGAAAGCCCCTGTGCTGGTCAGCTTTACCAGCGTGTCCACCGTGCGCGGTTTTGTAAGCAGTCTGCCCGGTGCAGATCTCTCAAATGTGATGGGCTGCTGCATCGGTCGCCAGACGGCGCTGGAGGCAGAAAAATACGGCATTCGCGTGGCGGTCAGCAAAGAGGCCACCATCGGATCGCTGATCGAATGTATCAAGGAAGTGTGAGAATATGGAACTTACCATCCGACCGCGCAGACTCAGAACCTGCGACAGCCTGCGCCGCATGGTGCGGGAAACCAGAGTATCCGCCGATAGCCTGATCTATCCGCTGTTTCTGGTAGAAGGAGAAAATATCAAAGAGCCGATTGCATCGCTTGACGGACAGTACCGCTATTCACCCGACCGTGTGTGCGAGGAAATTGAGGCGTGCATGAACGCTGGCGTGAGCCGCGTGCTGCTGTTTGGTATCCCCGCGCACAAGGACGCATGCGGCTCGTCTGCGTGGGATGAAAACGGCGTCGTGCAGCAGGGCATCCGTGCCATCAAGGAAAAATATCCCGACTGCTACATCATCACGGACGTCTGCATGTGCGAGTACACCGATCACGGCCATTGCGGCATTCTGCACGAGCACGAAGTCGATAACGATAAGACGCTCGAGGTTCTTGCAAAGACGGCGCTGTCGCATGTGCGCGCTGGCGCGGACATGGTCGCTCCGTCTGACATGATGGACGGCCGTGTGGCGGCCATCCGCGCGATTCTGGATGAAAACGGCTTTGAGACGACGCCAATTATGTCCTATTCTGCAAAGTACGCCTCGGCGTTCTATGGCCCGTTCCGTGACGCGGCTGGTTCTGCGCCCGCGTTCGGCGATCGCCGGGGCTACCAAATGGATCCGCACAACCGCAAAGAGGCGCTCAAGGAATGTGAGCTGGATGCTCAGGAGGGCGCGGATATTCTGATGGTCAAGCCTGCGCTCAGCTATCTCGATATTATCCGCGAGTGCGCTGATACGTTTGAGCTTCCGCTGGCCGCGTATTCTGTCAGCGGTGAGTACGCCATGATGAAGGCCGCCGGCAAGGCAGGCCTCATTGACGAGTACCGTGTGATGTGCGAAAGCGCGCTTTCTATTTACCGTGCGGGCGCGGATATTCTCATCACCTACTTTGCAAAAGAGTTGGCCGAGGCAATGCGGAAAGGGGATTTGGGCTGATGACGCGCTCTGAAACACTGTTTGCCGCCGCGCAGAAGGTGCTGCCGGGCGGTGTGAACTCTCCCGTGCGTGCGTGCCGCGCTGTTGGCACCTATCCTCGCTTTTTGGAAAAGGGAAAGGGCAGCCATGTGTGGGATGCGGACGGAAACGAGTATATTGACCTCATCTGCTCCTGGGGGCCGCTGATTCTCGGTCACTGCAATGAAGAAGTGGAGCAGGCGGTGCTGGAAGCCGTCAAAAACGGCCTCAGCTTCGGCGCGCCGACGGCAATTGAGGTTGAGATGGCGGAGCTGGTCTGCCAGATGACGGGCGTCGAGATGGTGCGGATGGTGAACTCCGGTACCGAGGCCGTTATGTCGGCGCTGCGGCTTGCGCGCGGTGCGACGGGCAGAAGTAAGATCATCAAGTTTGCCGGCTGCTACCACGGCCACTCCGACTCGATGCTGGTTAAAGCAGGCTCGGGCGCGCTGACAGGCGGCGCACCAGATTCGGCTGGCGTCCCGGCTGAGATCGCGGGCGATACGTTGACCGCTTCCTATAATGATCTGGAAAGTGTACGCCGCCTGCTGGAGGTGAATCCTGCGCAGGTAGCGGCAGTCATTGTGGAGCCAGTTGCAGCCAATATGGGCGTTGTAGCGCCGCAGGACGGTTTTTTGCAGGGCCTTCGCGCGCTGTGCGATGAATTTGGAAGCCTTCTTATTTTTGACGAGGTGATTACGGGTTTCCGTCTTGCGCCCGGCGGCGCGCAGGAATATTACGGTGTGCGCGCCGATCTTGTCACCTACGGCAAGATCATCGGCGGCGGTATGCCTGTGGGCGCGTATGGCGGCAGCCGCGAACTCATGGAGCAGGTTGCACCTCTTGGCCCTGTATATCAGGCGGGCACACTTTCTGGAAATCCTGTGGCTATGGGGGCGGGATTGGTGCAGCTGCGGATTTTGCAGAGCAGACCGGAAATCTATCGTGTGCTTGAACGCCGGGGCGCTACGCTACAGGCAGGGTTGCAGGACGCGCTCAGGAATGTTCCGGTGCAGGTAAACCGTGTCGGCTCAATCCTGACGGTGTTTTTCACGGATGTGCCCGTCACCGGCTATGAGCAGGCAAAATCGTCCAACCTTGAAACATTCAAGCGCTGGTATCTGGGGCTTCTCTCGCACGGCGTATACGCAGCGCCCAGCCAGTTCGAGGCGATGTTCCTTTCCATTGCGCACACAGACGATGAAGTTGAGACGATCGTTAACGCCGCGAAAGAGATTTTCTGAATAAAAACCGCCAGTGCACACGCACTGGCGGTTGTTACATAATTACGGTTTCAGTATTCCGCGGATGATTGCCACCTGCAGCCGGTCAGGCAGCAGACTCAGCAGCCGCAGCAGAGGATTGCGGTTGATATTATAGATATATCTCGGTCTGCCGGCGGTAAGCACGTTGCAGACGGTGTTTGCAATTATTTCCGGTGGAACGCTTCTCGTTTCCACGCTGCCAACGATTTTTTTGAACCGCTGTGCGTTGCAGCGGTAGAGCTGCGTGTGTTCACAGAACCGGTCGAGCGCGCGGGTAGAATCGTCAAGCAGACCTGTTCTGACCGCACCGGGACGGATGACCGATACTGAAACGCCAAGAAGATTGGCCTCCATGCGCAATGAATACGCGTACTTTTCAAGAGCTGCCTTTGTAACGGCGTACACTCCTGTAAAGGGAAGCGGATCGAGCGGTGCGAGTTCACTGGATGTGATAATGATGCGCCCACCCTTACAAAGCAGCGGCGCAAATGTCCGGTTCACGCGGTATACGCCAAATAGGTTGACCTCAAACATCCGGGTAAAGCGAATCTCGTCCATTTCCAGCAGAGAATCCAGATCATATACGCCGGCCGTGTGCACGATGGCGTCCAGATGACCTGCTTCTGACTGTATGCGCGCGAAAGCCGCGTCGATGCTGGCAGGTACGGTCACATCACATTCGGCAAACCGGATACCCTCCGGCGGCTTGCATCCCTTCCGGTCAATGCCATAGACTGTATATTGTTTTTCAAGCAGAGCTGCGCAGATTGCGCGCCCCATGCCGCCGCACGCGCCTGTCACTAAAACAGTCCTCATGATACCCGTTCCCTTCAAACATGAAAAATCGCCGCGAACATTTTGTTCGCGGCGACTTGGTCGGAGTGTCGGGATTTGAACCCGAGGCCTCTTGGTCCCGAACCAAGCGCGATACCAAACTTCGCCACACCCCGTCAGCCTGAGTATTATACCGGCTTTTGGCTCTGTTGTCAAGAGCAAAAGTGTGTTTCATATGAAAAAGCCGTTTCGCCGATGCTTGCGTTTTTGCCTTGCGTGTGATATGCTTACAAAAAATCTGCGCGCAGAAGAATGGGGTACATGCTATGCGAATGAGAAGAAGAAACAATCTGGCTCCGCGGATGGAGGCGTGTGAGCGCGTCTGGATTCATGAGCCGCGCACACTGCACGGAAACTGGCGCAGCCTGATGCCCGGATGCCGGGAGCTTCGCGTGGAGGTCGGCTGCGGCAAGGGAAAGTTTACGGTTGAGACGGCACAATCGGAGTCTGACGTACTCATTATCGCCATTGAACGCGTGCCCGACGCGCTGGTGCTGGCGATGGAGAGCGCAATGCGGCTGGAACTCAACAATGTTTTTTTCGTCTCGTTGGATGCAGGCAATATCGATGAATTCTTTGACGATAGTGAAATCGATCTTCTGTATATTAACTTCTGCGACCCATGGCCGCGCAGCAAGAATGCAAAGCGCCGCCTGACATATCACACGTTTCTGGAGAAGTACAAGAAAGTGCTGCGCCTGGGCGGTGAGATCCATTTCAAAACTGATAATGCCAAGCTCTTTGAGTGGTCACTGCCGGAGATGGAGTCGTGCTTTCTGGAGCTGCGCAACGTCACGCGCGATCTGCACGCGAACGGTCCTGTGGGCATCATGACGGGCTATGAGGAGAAGTTCTATCAGCTTGGTACGCCCATCAACCGCTGCGAGGCAGTGGTCGTAACGAAGCAGCCACGTCCGGAAGATGAAAAGAAGACAAATAACCAGAAATGAAAAAACGCCAGCCGGGAAGGCTGGCATTTTTTTATTCCAGTTCGAACGCGCCGGTATAGAGCTGATAGTACACGCCCTTTTGCGCAATGAGATCGTCGTGCGTTCCGCGCTCGATGATGCGGCCGTGGTCCAGCACCAAAATGGCGTCGGAATTCTGCACGGTAGAAAGCCGATGCGCGATGACAAAGACGGTGCGGTTTTGCATCAAAGCGTCCATGCCGCGCTGGACGAGAAGTTCCGTTCTGGTGTCGATCGAGGACGTGGCTTCGTCGAGAATCATGACGGGCGGGTCTGCCACGGCCGCGCGCGCAATGGACAGAAGCTGCCGCTGCCCTTGAGATAGGTTCGCGCCGTTGGATGTAAGCATGGTGTTGTAGCCGTCAGGCAGGCGCGTGATGAAATCGTGCGCGTTTGCCAGCTTTGCCGCACGGATGCACTCGTCGTCGGTTGCGTCGAGCTTTCCGTAGCGGATATTGTCCATGACCGTCCCGGTAAAGAGGTTTACGTCCTGCAGCACGATGCCGAGCGAATGGCGCAGATCGGCCTTTTTGATGCGGTTGATGTTCACACCGTCATAACGAATCTTTCCGTCGGCAATGTCATAGAAGCGGTTGATAAGGTTCGTGATGGTGGTTTTGCCTGCACCGGTCGCTCCGACGAACGCCAGCTTCTGGCCGGGCTTGGCATAGAGCGAGATGTTGTGCAGCACCGGTTTGCCTTCTTCATAGGCAAAGTCCACGTCGAAGAACCGTACGTCACCGCGCAGGGGTATAAGCGTACTGCCGCCGTCCTTCTGCGGGCATTTCCAGGCCCAAAGACCGCTATGCTCACTGCACGCAGAAAGCGCTCCGTTTTCTTCACGGCAGTTTACAAGCGTGACGTCACCGTGATCCTCCTCAGGCTGCTGGTCGATCAGCTGGAAAATTCGCTCTGAACCGGCGACGGCCATTGCAACAGCATTGATCTGCTGGGAGACCTGAGAGACATTGTTGGTGAACTGCTTTGTCATGCCGAGGAAAGTTGCCACAACGGCAATCGGCATGGGCGCAAGCATCGATCCTGTCTCAAACAGGTTCTGGAATGAGACGTTCAGAATACCGACGCCGGAGCAGATGAAAAGTCCGCCCACAAACGCCATAAGAACGTAGAGAATATTGCCGATGTTGTTCATGATGGGCCCGAAGATGTTCGAGAACCGGTTGGCGTTCTGCGCGTCGGAGAAGAGCTGGTCGTTGATCTTGTCAAATTCGCGCTCTGCGGCACGCTCATGGCAGAATACTTTGACAACCTTCTGACCGTTCATCATTTCTTCAATGTAGCCTTCCACCTTGCCGAGCGACTTCTGCTGCCGGACGAAGAAAGAGGCTGACTTGCCGCCGACCGTCTTTGTGGCACGGAACATGAAAAAGATGCCGGCAAACACGATCAGCATCAGCGGGATGCTGTAATAGAACATGATGAAGAGCAGGCACAGCACAATGAGTCCGGATGAGAACAGGTGCGGCAGCGCCTGCGATATCAGCTGACGCAGCGTATCGGTGTCATTTGTAAAGTAGCTCATGATATCGCCGCGGCTGTTCTGGTCAAAATAGCGGATGGGGAGCTTCTGCATGCCGGCAAACATGTCGGTGCGCAGCTTGTGCAGGAAGTTCTGCGTCACGTGCGCCATAAGCTGGGTGTAGATGGTTGTGGCTGCAAGGCCCAGCAAATACAGCGCGATCATGGTGACAATAGCGCTTACAATGGGAGTATAGACCTCGGCCCAGCCCAAGCGAAGGCCTTGCTCAATATAGCTGGTGATGGTCTCGATATACACAGACGGCGCAACGCCAACAAGAGCGCTGACGACGATACAGACCATGACGATACTGAGCATGGCGGGGTATTCGCGGAACAGTAGCTTGATCAGCCTTCCAAGCGCTTTCATATTGGTTTTTCCCTTGGCCTGCATGCCGTTGAGACCGTGTGGGCCGTGTGGGCCGTGAGGGGCGTGAGGGCCGCGCATGGGACGCTCAGCCATTGTCAACACCTCCTGCCTTGTTCTGAGATTCATAGACCTCGCGGTAGATCTCGCTCGTATTGAGCAGCTCTTCGTGCGTGCCGCAGGCGCTGATCGTACCGCCGTCCATGACGACGATCATGTCTGCGTCCTGAATTGAGCTGACGCGTTGGGCGATGATGATCTTTGTGGTCTCGGGGATTTCGGTGCGGAAGGCCTGCCGGATCTTCGCGTCGGTTCTGGTGTCAACAGCCGAGGTCGAGTCGTCGAGAATCAGAACTTTCGGCTTTTTCAGCAGCGCCCGTGCAATACACAGCCGCTGCTTCTGGCCGCCGGAAACATTCGTGCCGCCCTGTTCAATGTAAGTGTCATATCCGTCGGGAAAACGTTCGATGAACTCGTCAGCACAGGCCAGACGGCAGATGCGCGCAAGCGCTTCGTCACTTGCTTCGGGGTCGCCCCAGCGCAGGTTTTCCCGGATTGTGCCGGAGAAGAGTACGTTTTTCTGCAAAACCATCGCCACCTGATTGCGCAGCGTATCCAGATCGTACTTGCGCACGTCGATACCGCCCACGCGCACAACGCCGTCCGTGGCGTCATACAGACGCGAGATGAGCTGGACAAGGCTGGTTTTGGACGAGCCTGTGCCGCCGAGAATGCCGACGGTCTGGCCGGACTTGATGTGCAGGTTGATATTTGACAGCGCCATACGATCTGCGCGTGCGGAATACTTAAAGCTTACGTTGTCAAAATCCACCGAGCCGTCCGGTACCTCATATATGGGGGTTTCCGGATTGTGCAGATCGCTGGTCTCATCAAGTACCTCGGAAATTCTGCGTACCGAGGCAGACGCCATGGTGAGCATGACGAAAATCATCGACAACATCATCAGGCTCATGAGAATCTGCATGGAGTAGGTGATCATGCTGGTGAGCGAGCCGACATTCAGATACTGCCCACCGGAGGAGATGATGAGCTTTGCCGCAAAGTAGGAGATCAGGATCATGGCAGCATAGACGCTGAGCTGCATGAGCGGATTGTTGAGCGCAAGGAGCTTTTCTGCGCGCAGGAAATCTTTACGAACGTCGTCGGACGCAGCTGTGAATTTCTTCGTCTCATAATCCTCGCGCACAAAGCTCTTGACTACGCGCATGGCCTGAACGTTTTCCTGCACGGAGTTGTTCAGCTGGTCGTACTTTTTGAACACAGCGCGGAACAGAGGCAGCGCCTTATAGATGAGCGCCGAGAGACCGAGCAAAAGAAACGGAACAATGGCTGCAAACACAAAAGAGAGTTTTTTGCCTACGCTGACGGACATGATGACTGCGAAAATGAGCATCAACGGCGCACGGACCGCTGTGCGGATGAGCATCATAAATGCCTGCTGGACGTTTGTGACGTCGGTGGTCAGGCGCGTCACAAGAGACGAGGTAGAGAACTTGTCAATGTTGGCGAACGAAAACTCCTGCACTCTGTAGTAAAGATCGTGCCGCAGGTTTTTTGCAAAGCCGGCTGAAGCAGTTGCGCAGAACCAGCCTGAGGCAACACCGCAGGCGAGCGCCAGCATAGCGATGACAAGCAGCTTTAAACCGTGCTGCAAAATCACGTTCATTTCGCAGCCGGTCTGAATGTTGTTGATGAGGCTGGCTGTCAGAAGGGGAATGCAGCATTCGCAGACGACTTCGCCGACCATGAACAGCGGCGTCAGTATTGTAGGCGTGCGGTATTCACGAATGCAGCCGGCAAGGCGTTTAATCATACGTTGGATTCCTCCTTATAAAATGACTGTGTCAGATTCTCACTGGCCTGCTCGAGAAGGCGCTGCAGCAGGCGCACCTCATCGTCGGTCATTCCGCGCGTGATCGTCTGCTCGAGAGAAGAGAAGAAGCGGGCAATCTCCTGCAGATACTGCCGGGCTTCATCGGTGAGCGACACGCGTTTGCAGCGGCGGTCATCGGGGTCTGCGCTGCAGACGATGTACTGCTTGGCCTCCAGCCGCTGCAGCACGCCGGAAACCGTGGGATGTGTAAGGCCAAAACGCCGTTCAATGTCTTTGGGGTAGATTACCTTGTCCTCGTTTTCACTTAGATAGCGCAGAATGTGCGACTGCGTGCTGGTCAGATCCATCGCTTCAAAATGGCGATTGATTGCCTGAACAATCAGATGGTCAAGTCTGCGAAGACGGGGACCAAGGTGGCTGGTTGGCATCAAAAGGACCATCTCCTAAAAAATGTAGCGTACTACCGATAATAGGTAGTACGCTACATTTTAATGGCGTTGCCTAGGAAAATCAACAGGCAATATGACAAAGTATTGAAGGCAATATGGCGAAAAACTGTGCAGATTGATGAGCATCAGCCAGAGAGCATTTGAATCATCTGACCAGGACGCAACGCTCCGCGGCGAAACACACGACGAAGCATGGCGCAGTTATCTTCAGAATGCTCGACCTCCTTGGAGTAGAGCGCTGCGGCGCGTAACTGTTCACAAGAACTGCCGGCATTACGGCAAAGACGGCGGATGCACAAAACGTGGAACACACAGCTTTCCATGCGGGATAAAAGCTCACCGTCGTTCACGGCTTTTAGGATATGGCGGAAAAGAAAATATACTGCCAGATTTTCTTCCTGCATGGCGCTGAGACTGCCGCATGGTATACCGGTGCTGAGGCGCTCGAGATGTACACTGAATTCCTGAGTCAGATGCTCCATATTGTTCAGCACCATCCAGCAGGGAAAGAAATCCGCCGGACGGCGGAGCAGCCTGCGCACACGCGCAAGCAGACGTTGACATTGTGCAGGTGAAGAAAAACGGTCCTGAAGCGTCATAAGCGCGTCATAGCGGCCTTCATCCAGCAGACGCTGCGCGCGAACGCACAAAAGAAGGCAAAGGCCCAGACGCTCGTTCAGCGAAAGATCGCGCGCGTGCAAAATGGAAAACAGCCGCTCTCGAATGGACACAAGCGCCAGATACAGCTGCGGGTCCAGTTCGTTGTATTCGCTAACCTCCTCGGTTGTCGTTTCGGTGAGGAAGGCGATGGGCATTTCACGGTTTAAGATGAGCGCGGCTGCCGAAGGGCAGCTCAGTGAGAGAGAGATCTCACGCGTTGCGCCGTATTCTTCAATAAAGCGTGGATGGCATCGGCAGGTGGTACACAGACCTCCCAAACCGAGTGTGCGCTGGATACGGCAAAGACCGTCTGCATCCAGAAGCGGGCAATGACTGTTTATCAGACGAAAGCGCGTCTGACCATCTTCTGTAATCAGCGCTGCGCGAATATCGGCGCCCAGCTCGCCGGGAAGCTTCTGGTAGCGCGCGAGCGTATCGGGATCCAGAATGATCTGCCAGTCTTTACAGCAGGTGTCGGGGCATTTTCCAGCCAGACACAGGAACTGCGGCAGATAATCCGGGTATATCAGTTTCATTGAGCAAAGCCTCTTTTCTTGTACAGAAAATGATACCACGATTCATGCAATTTCGTCAATTGATATTATGTAAATGTTGTGCTATACTGACCTCCGTATGACATAACATTGTTGAAGAGGACTATTATGAAAAAACTGAAGCGAACTTACCGCCGCTGTGCGCTGACTGTGCTGGCGGTGCTCATGATATTACTGATTGTTGGCTCCTGCCTAGACCTGCAGATTTCAAAGCTCCTGTATCCCGGTCATGAGAGCAGTCTTGGCCAGTTTTTTGCCGCATTTGGTGAAATGCCGGCGTTTTTGTGTTTTTCCTGTGCGGGCATACTCTTGTTTTTGATCCGTGGACGGCTGCGGAGTGACTGGAACGTGCTGTTTCTGGTCGCTTCGGCGCTGTTAGTGGTGTTTGGCCTTGGAATGAACATTCATGAGGCGACCGACAACGTGCCGGCGCTGCCGGTATGGGTGTCACTGCTGGTGACGGTGTTCACATCTGCCGTAGCAGGCGTTGGCGTGTTTTTGCTGACCAGACAGTGCCCGACTAAGACAGTGCTGCGATTTATCTTGACAATTGTCTTTGTCGCGTTTGTGACAATGGTGCTCATCAACGTTATCAAAGTGCCCTGGGCGCGTCCCAGAATGCGCCTGCTTGTCAGCACAGGCAATGACAGCTACTTCATGCCGTGGTGGCAGCTTGGCGGAACGCTCAAGCAGCGGCTGATCGGTGAGGGGATCTCGCCGGACGAGTTCCGTTCGTTCCCCTCGGGGCATACGGCCTGCGCCGCGTGTGCAATGCTGGCTATCCTGCTGCCGACGCTCAAAAAACAGTGGCATGACAAAGAACGTATATGTCTGGCAGTTGGCGCTGGCTGGATGCTGTTGGTCGCTGTATCGCGCATCTGGATGGGCGCGCATTATCTGACGGACGTTGTGATGGCTTGCCTGATTGCGCTGGGTGTCAGCGTGCTGGGGATTTATCTGTTTTATTTCAACCAGAAGCTGTTCCGCAAAATCTGGACACTGGTTGCTGAACCTTCTCAGAAAAAACAAAAATCCGTTTGATTCATCCGGGCTGCAGCCTTGATACAGAAAACTCGCAGGTACATTCGTGCCTGCGAGTTTTTGCGCAGAAATTGGTGAAAGGGGAATGAGGAATCACGGCAAGCGGCTGATGCAGTCTTTGAGAATCGCGATAAACCTGTCGCGCTCGACGTCAAGAACGACTGTTGCGTTCTTTTTGTCAAACTGCTTGTCGCTGTAGAGGTCTGTAACCGTTTTGCCCTGCGTGATGGTGCCATGCGTTTCCACATACACACCGGCTTCTTCCGCGGTAAACAGCTCCGGATGAACGAGATACAAAACCGGGCACGAATCGTGCATCGGCACGCCAGAAAAGCCCATTTGCGAAAGCATTTTCCAGGGCTGCTGGAGGCAGTTTCGCGTGAATCTGCCGGCTTTGCTGCCTATTGCGGCCAGCTCGTCCCAGTCTTCTGGCGTCAGTACGGCCTTCAAGGTCACATCCAGACCACACATTACAATGGGTACGCCGGATTTGAACACGATCTGTGCCGCATGCGGATCAACATAGATATTGAATTCGGCCGCTGGCGTGACGTTGCCGACCGAGGCAGAGCCCCCCATGATGAGGATGGTATGCAACAGAGAAGCCAGATCCGGGTATTTGGTGAGGGCAATGGCAACGTTCGTAAGCGGCCCGATGGCGATCAAACGGAGCTCGCCGGGATGCACCAATGCGGCTTCATGCAGCGCCTCCCATGCCGGCGTATCATGCATAACAGCGCTTTCGGGAATGGGAAGCTGTACGTCTCCTAGTCCGTTGGATCCGTGGAACAGAGTGGAGACGTGCGGTTCGCCGAACAGCGGCTTTTCCGCTCCGCGGAAGATGGGGTAGTTAGCATCGATCAGACCGCAGACACGGTGCGTGTTGGTAAAGGTATCGTCCAGCAGTGCGTTGCCGCAGACTGCGGAAATACCAATAAGCTCTACTTCTTCCAGCGCATGCAGCGCCATCAGCGCAATCGCGTCGTCGACGCCGGTGTCACAGTCGAGCCAGACAGGATATTTTTTCATGCCTCTGCCTCCTTATAAAACTCCATGGCCTCCACGAGCCGGTCAGCAAAGGCCTGCCGGTCAACGCCCAGAATACAGGTGGCATTCGGCTCTTGGCCGGATGTACCGAAGAAGTCACCCACGGTCGTGCCCTTGCAGTATTCGCCGTTCGTTTCGATCGCGACATACATGTCCCGCATCTGGAACACCTCGGGGTGGATGAGCGCCATCACGGCACACGGGTCATGCATCGGCGCGCCGGCATAGCCGAGATTGCGGTGGAAGATGTAGAAGAATTCCAGCCATTCGGCCACAATCGAACAGACTTTGCCTCCAATGGCACGGATGCGCGCAAAGTCCTCAGGTAATATGAGCGCTTTTTCCGTCACATCAAGACCCGCCATAAGGATCGGAATGCCGGAGGTAAACACGACCTTCGCCGCTTCGGGATCGACAAGAATGTTAAACTCAGCCGCAGGCGTCCAGTTGCCGAAACCGATGCCGCCGCCCATGACGGAGATTCTCTTGATTTTGGGCTTCAGCTCAGGATGTGCCAGCAGCAGCGCGGCCACGTTTGTCTCGGGTCCGGTCGCAACGATGGTGACCGGTTCGTGACTCTCCCGGAGCGTTTTTGCCATCAGCTCTACAGCGCCAAGCGCACTCACGTCCATCACGGGTTCCGGCAGCACGGGACCGTCAAGACCGGATTCGCCGTGTACGGACGGAGCGTTCATCGGCTCGGTGATGAGCGGATGCGGGCAGCCGCGGCCGATGGGTGCGTCAAGGCCGATCAGCGTGCATACGCGTCTGGCGTTATAGGTGGTTTTTTCAATGGTCTGATTGCCGCAGCAAGACGTCACAGCCAGAATGTCAAACCTACCGCTGGCGTGTGCCAGCGTCCACGCAATCGCGTCGTCGTGTCCGGGGTCTCCGTCAAGAATGACGGGGATCTTTCTTTGTTCAGACATAAATTCCTCCAAAACAGATGCTTCCCACCCGCGATGCGGGCGGGAAGCGGATCAGTGATTATTTTGCAGTAGCAGCTATTTTTTCAAGACCGGCAGCAGAATGGCGCTTTTTCTCGCGATTCCGGCGGACAACTGCAAAGATGACAAGACCGATGATGGTCACGGCGTAGGGAATCGGGGAGGCCAAATTCGAATCAAGACCAATGGCCGAGAATTTGATACCCAGCGCCTGTGCAAAGCCGAACACAAGAGACGACAGCATGCCGCCCAGGCATTCGCCGTTGCCCATGGCCTGCGCAGCCAGCGCAATAAAACCACGGCCGGATACCATGTCCTGCGACCAGCCCTGTGCATAGGACATCGACATGAATGCGCCGCCAAAACCGCACATCAGGCCCGAGAAACCAATGGCGATGTACTTGATCTTCAGCACCGAAACGCCGACCGAGGATGCCGCGTTCGGGTTTTCGCCGACGGCGCGGATGTTAAGGCCAAGGCTTGTCTTGTAGAGCATGATGGACGTCAGCAGGCAGCAGAGGAACGCAAAATAGGTCAGCAGATTGTGGCCCGACAGAATACCGCCTAAAAACGGAATCTTATTGATGAGCGGAATGGCGACATCGGGAATGCAGAGCGTTTTTGTGATGAGACCCGTGGTGGAAGCCATGGCCTTGCCCTCGGTCAGATTGGTGATGACCTGACACAGAAAGAGCGTGCCGCCGGAGCCCATCATATTGACTGCGATGCCGACAAGTGTGATGTCAGTTTTGAGCTGAAACGCGAAGAAACCCATCAGAAGGCTCATCAGAACGCCCATGACGACTGCTGCGAGCAAACCCCATACCCAGCTGCCGGCGTAATAGCTCACAAGCGAACCAGCCAGAGCGGAGAACATCATCAAACCTTCCAGACCGATGTTGCAGAAGCCCGCTTTTTCAACCACGATAGCCGCCAGCGTTGCAAACAGGATCGGCGCTGAGATGCGGATAATAGAGAAGAAAAACTCCGGCGTGAGCAGCATTTTCAAAAAGTTAAGCATGGACCGCGCCTCCTTCCTGAGATTCAGCGGCATTCTTACGCGCCAGTTCTTCCTGTGCAGACTTGACAACCAGCTTCTGACGGTAGCGGGACAGGAACTGTTCGGCAGCGAAGAAGAGGAAAATGACGCCCTGAATGATATCAATCAGCTGTGAGGGGACATTTGCATACGTCGCCATCAGCTCACAGCCCTTGGCAAGATAGGCCATGAAGAATGCAGCCAGCGGAACATAACATGGATTCCGACCGGCCAGAATCGCAATGGTAATGCCTGTCCAGCCATAGCCGGGCAACGATTTCCACGAGAATGTGCTGTACCGGCCAAGCATTTCGATGCCTCCGCCGATACCGGCGAGGAAACCACCGATCACCTGAGACAGAACGATGACCGATGCGACCTTCATTCCGGAGTAGCGCGAGAATTCCTGATTGATGCCGATCATGCGGATGGCATAGCCCCAGCGCGTGCGGTACATGAACAGGCCGCAGAGGACGACAACCACAATCGCGACGGCAAAGCCCCACGAGAGCTTGGAGCCGTTGTCAATGAGCGGTGCAATCTTGGACGTTTCCAGAAATTCGTAGCTCTGGATCTGACCCTTGGTTTTATCGGCCAGGTATGCATTCATCAGGAACTTGATGAGGTACATGATGATGTAGTTGAGCATCAGTGAGCAGACCATTTCACTCACGTTCAGCTTTGTTTTCAGCAGTGCAGGCAGCAGCATCATGATTGCCACGGCCACGCCGCCGCCAATTACAGCAACTAGCGGATGGATGAAGGCGGCCATAGGAACATAAATCGCGATCATTGCCGTGGTGAACGCACCCAACATGACGCCGCCTTCTGCGCCGAGGTTGAACTGGTTGGCCGAGAACATAATGCACACGGCAAGGCCGGTAAAGATGATGGGGATCATTGTAGCCAGAATATCAGTCAGCCGCTTGAATTCAAACGATGTGCCGTTTTTGCCCATGCGGAACAGCGGCCCAAGCAGCATCTGACGCAGCGCTTCACCGGTGGCCTTCAGCTTTTCTGCAAAGCTGTCACCAGAAGCACTGATGAAGATCAGCAGCATCGCAACCAGAAGTGCAATGGCGATAGCGATCAGACCGCGCACCAGTGAGAAAACGATTTGTCGTCTTTTAGTCATGACATACCCTCCTGACTTCTTCCTCCGTCTGCTGCTTCAGACCAAGCATGTATTCGCCCATGACTTCGTCGCTCAGCGCGGAAGTGTCTTCAAAGTAAGCGGCAATATGACCGTTGTGCATGACGATGAGACTGTCTGAAAGTTCCATGACCTCGTTGAGATCGGCGGAGATGAGCAGTACCGCAACGCCGGATCGCGAAAGATCGACAAGCTTTTTCCGAATGAACTCAGTCGCACCGACGTCGATGCCGCGGGTCGGCTGATCAGCCAGGATCAGAACCGGGTCATTGGAAAATTCTCGCGCAACAACGACTTTCTGAATGTTGCCGCCAGAGAGCATTCCGACTGCCTGTTTTCTCGATTTGCACAACACGGTATAATCCTGAATCAGACGGTCAGATTCGGCGTGAATGGCGCTCATTTTGAACAGCGGACCGACATTGAAACGCTTTTCGGCGCAGCGGTCGGAGATCACGTTTTCCTCGATCGAAGCACTGGAGGCAATGCCATAAAGCATGCGATCCTCCGGCACCAGCGATACGCCGAGCGAACGGATTTTCTGCTGCGGCAGGCCGAGAATATTCTCTCCGTTGACTGTTGCCGTGCCGGCGTTGGGTGTATTGAAGTTGAATAGCATATCGACAAGTTCCTTCTGACCATTGCCTTCAACGCCCGCAATGCCGAGAATCTCACCCTTGCGCACGTCAAAACTGATCTTGTCGAGCATTTTCTTATTCCACTCGTTGACGTATTCCAGATCGCGCACACGCAGAACGGTATCGCTGGGCTGGGCTTTGTCCTTCTGCACGGTGAGCACAACGTCACGGCCGACCATGAGTCGCGAGATCTCCTCCTTGGTCACGTCTTTGGTGTTGTATACGCCCATGCTGCGGCCGTTGCGCATGATGGTCAGACGGTCAGTGATCTGCATGATCTCGTTGAGCTTGTGCGAAATAAAGACGATGGTATAGCCCTGCTCTTTGAGATGCAGCAGCTCCTTAAACAACTCCGTCGTTTCCTGAGTGGTGAGAACTGCCGTCGGCTCATCCAGAATCAGGATCTTGGCACCGCGTACGAGTGCCTTTAGGATCTCAACCTTTTGCTTCATGCCCACGGGGATATCCATGACTTTGGCTTCAGGCTCAACGTGCAGATTGTATTTCTCTGCGTTCTCACGTGTGATCTCAATGGCTTTTGCCTGGTCAATAAAAAGACCCTTCTTCGGCACCATGCCAAGTACCATATTTTCCGCAACCGACAGGCTGGGAACAAGCATGAAGTGCTGGTGCACCATGCCGATTCCATTGCTGATGGCGACAGATGGTGAGGTTAGATTCAGTTTTTCCCCGTTTACAATGATTTCGCCGCTGGTCGGCTGTTCAAGGCCGAAGAGCATTTTCATAAGTGTGGATTTTCCGGCGCCGTTTTCGCCCATCAGCGCATGGATTTCGCCTTTTCGCAGGTTAAAATCCACGCCCTGATTCGCGGCGACACCGTTGGGATAGACTTTGGTGATCGCCTTCATCTGGACGACATACTGCTCACCGGGCTGGACAGTTTTCTCGTCTGGCATGGCTGTGCTCCTCCTTGTTACTGGAATTCGCGGGTTTGATGCGTTTATTACATCTGCGCTGCCTTGAAATGAACCGACTATTACCGGCTATTTAAAAGCAGCGCACAAATAAGAAAAGGGGGCTCAAATGAGCCCCCTTACTGGTCAAGCTCGAAAACCTGTTCGTCTCTGAAGAAATTACGGACGGACAGCTTCTCTCAGCGCACTGACATCAAAGCCGGTCAGCGCAGAATCAACGGTGATGGAGCCGTTCAGAACGCCTTCTTCAGCAGCGGCAACCGCAGCCTTGGTCTCGGCTGAGGCATAGGTGTCGAAGTTCTTGTCGGTTACGATGCCGACGCCGCCTTCAGCAAGGCCCAGCGTGACCTCGGTGCCCCAGTATTCGTTGCCCTTGTCCCACTCATCAAAGAACCAGATGATGGAATTGCCGATGTTCTTCAGACCCGAGGTCAGCGTCAGAGCCGCCAGATCGGACGAGAGCGTCAGCTCCTGGTCGGAGTCAACGCCAATGAACCAAGCCTTGCCGGTGGCAAGAGCGGCCTCAGCAGCACCGTTGCCGGCATTACCAGCGACGCCCCAGATGATGTCGCACTTGTTGTCATTGATCATGGACAGGCCATACTCCTTGGCAATGGCGGTGTCAACATAGTCGTTGGTGTAACGGGTATCGATCTTGATATCGGGGTTGATGGACTGCGCGCCCTCAATGAAGCCAACCAGGAAGTCATTGATAACAGGCGAGTCAACACCGCCGACGAAGCCGAGAACTGCGTCTTCATTGATGTTCGGCAGGCTCGTGTCGACAGTCATGCATGCAGCATAGACGCCGATCAGATAGCCCATGTCGTTCTGCTTATAGGTGATGTTGACAACGTTGGAGTTTTCACCGACATAGGTGTTGTCGTCAAAGATGAAGTACTTCTGATCGGGATATGCAGTAGCGACTTCCTTCAGGTAGTCGGGCATCTGATAGGTGCCGCAGATGACGAGGTCATACTCGCCGGACTCAGATACGTCGTACAGCGTGGAGAGCCACTTCGGCTGATCTTCGTCGGTGCCGCCCAGCTCGATGGTGGTGCATTCAATGCGGCCATCAGCGATCAGCTGATCGATACCGGCCTGCGCAGAGTCAAAGAAGGACTTGTCACCAAGGTTGCCGTTGACGATATAGACAACATTGTAAACTTTACCTTCCTCAGCGGGCTCTTCCGCGGCGGGTTCTTCCGCAGCAGCCGGTTCTTCGGCAGGCGATTCCGTAGCGGCGGGCTCTTCAGCCTTTGCCGGCTCTTCTGTGGTTTTCGATGCGCAGGCAACAAGGCCCAGCAGCATCACAAGCGCCAGAAGCAGGGCAAGAATCTTTTTCATTTCCATTCCTCCATATGTAGATTCTATAAAATTTGTACCAAAAGATACACGATTATTGTACATTAATGCAAGCTGATTGTCAACGTCCAGCCGGAAAAAATGTTACATACGAAACGAAACGAACCGCTTGACGCAGCCCACTGCGGAGCTTTACAATAGAGCTATCTTTCAGGAGGTGCGGTTATGGCTGTATATACAATACCGAAGATTGAATTGCACCTACATCTTGACGGCGCGATACCGCCGGAAACGATGTGGGCGCTGGCGAAAGAAAAGAATGTGCCGCTGCCGGCACAGACACAGGAGAAATTTTCTGAATATCTCGTGCGCTCTGCCGACTGCCGGGATGTGAATGAATATCTCAAGCGCTTTGAGCTGCCGCTGCTGCTGCTCCAGGATGCTGAAAGTCTGACCCGCGTGACGCGCGAGCTTATCGGTGTGTTGGCAGGGCAGGGACATATCTATGATGAGATCCGGTTCGCACCGCAGCTGCATTGCCGCGAAGGCCTGACCCAGCGCGACGCCGTTGAAGCCGTTCTGAAAGGGCGCGCGCAGGCGCTTGCTGAGAATCCGGAGATCAGAAACGGTATTCTTCTATGTGCCATGTCCGTGGGACCGGAGACGTTGAATATGGCTGAGAATCTGGAAACAGTGCGTTTGTGCAGAGAGTATCTCGGCAAGGGCGTGGTCGGCCTCGACCTTGCCGGAGCCGAGGGCATCGTGCCGCTGCGGAACTTCCATCCTGTCTTTGACCTTGCTCGCGAGCTGGGTGTGCCGTATACGTGTCACGCCGGTGATTCGCAGGGCCCGGATACGGTCAAAGACGCGCTGGGCTTTGGAGCCCGGCGCATCGGCCACGGGCATCACGTCTATGACGCACCCGAACTGTGGCCACGGCTGTTGAAGGACGGCGTGACGCTGGAAATCTGCCCGACCAGCAATATTCAGTGCCGCACGCAGCCGTCGTATTCCGAACATCCGGCAAAAAAGCTCTTTGAAGCGGGGATCGGCGTGACGATCAGCACCGATAATATGACGCTGGCTGCAACAGATCTGGACAAAGAGTATACGCACTGTGTCGATGAGATGGGCTTTTCCGAAAAAGACCTCGTACGTATGAACATCTGCGCGGCTGAGGCGGCATTTCTGCCGGAGGCCGAACGTGCAGAACTGATTGAAACACTTCGGAAGTATCTGTGAACATATTCAAAAAGCGCCGCAGAACATACCGTTCTGCGGCGCTCTGTGATTCAGAATCGAAGAAATCCAAGCAAAAAAAGATGCACCGGATAGAATGTGTAAAAGCCCCATCTGCCAATTGCGGTTCTGCGACCCGGAAGACCGTTATAACAAAACTGAATGAGCGGCGGCACGAGAAACATTCCTAGCCGGTAGAGATCGTACCATGACGCGGTGTTCGTCAGGATCATCATAGCTGCCAGAAGGCTGAATGCCAGCGAGGTTTCGTTCGGGCTGTCGCGCTTGATGAAAAAGAGCAGCACAAAAAGAACATTGTAAAACGACCAGTCACCAGGAAGGGCAAGCACGCACAGCGCGATAACACCCAATGCCCTGCACCAGCGCGCACATCTGCCTTTGTCCCATAGCCAGACGGCGAGCAGGCCTAAAAGCAGAGTGTGCAGTACGCTGAAATGCGGATAAATTGCCAGAGTTAAATCAGACACAGCCGGATTACATCCAAGCCAGCCGTCAGGGACTTCATGCCCGGCGAGCAGCTGCACAGGCAGACGGCCGGTCTCAAAGAAACAAAAAGCAGGCCATGCTACAAGCGAAAAGGCAAACAGCCGAAGCGCGTAACGTTTTACGTTGCTGGTGTATCTGTAACCCTCGGCGACGAAATACGCCATGACCGGCCCCGTGATGCGCCCGAAAAAGCGCAGCATAAAATATGCTGCGCCCGTCTGCGGCAGAAAGGCCAGCGCGATATGGTCAAGCAGCATCGCGGCCGCCGCGAGTATTTTGAGCTGGTTTCGGTTCATCTGCGCCTCCAAAACCGTGATAGCAACAGTCTATCATGATTCAATCAGCCGTGCAAGCGCTCGTCTTTCTTTCTGCTCGTTACGAGCTTGTCATACAGTTCCTTGCCGATGCACTTCTCGGCATACTGACACCACTGGATACAGTTCAGCTCGTCGTTATAGGCCACAAAGCCGCACTTGTCACACGCAACCTCGGTGTCGATGGAGAACAGCTCAATGATATTGCCGCATTGCGGGCATTCTTTTTCCTTGATGGTGGGGTTGCGGAGTTTATCCGAACCCGGACAGCCGCTGAAAATCATACCGTCACCTCGCTAATGATCTGCCCGCTTGTGGAAATGGTCACGACGCGCAATGAAGCGCCGCAGCCGCTCTGCTCGATTGCAGTGCGGATTGCATGGATCAGCCCACCGCAGCATGGAACTTCCATCCGCACGGCGGTAATGGATGAAATGCTGTTGTTCTGCAGAATCTGCGTCAGCTTCTGCGCGTAATTTACATTGTCGAGCTTCGGGCATCCGACCAGCGTCACATGTCCGCGGATAAACCGCTCATGAAAGCCGGCATAGGCATACGCCGTGCAGTCAGCCGCAACAAGCAGGTCGGCATTTGCAAAGTACGGCGCATTCGACGGCACTAGCTGGATCTGCACCGGCCACTGGCTCAGCTGCGAGGGGCGATCTTCGCCCGCACAGACGCTCGTCCCACGCTTGATGGTGCGCGCCTGAGAGCCGGGACAGCCGCAGGGGAGCGGAGCTTCCTTTTTCCCTTTGTTGGCCAGTACAGCTGATTCGTCGTAAGCAGCTGCTTCGCGCTCGATAAACGTAATTGCGCCCGTAGGGCAGACGGGCAGGCAGTTGCCCAGACCATCGCAGTAGTCATCGCGCAGCAGACGGGCTTTGCCTGCTACCATGCCGATGGCACCTTCATGGCATGCTGCCGCGCATGCGCCGCAGCCATTGCATTTTTCTTCGTCGATTTGAATTATTTTACGAATCATATCTTCCTCCATACAGAGCAGTTCTTGTGTTTACGGGCACAGTATAGTATACTGTTTTCATCAAGTCTGTTGTAGTTACAACAAAACGGAGAACACTATGGATTATTTTTTTTTATCAAACACGCCGCTGTTCTGCGGCACGAGTCCACAGGAGGCGGAGCAGATGCTCACGTGCCTTGCCGCCGTGACGCGGGCGTATCAGAAGGGCGAGACGATTTTCCGCGCGGGCGAATGCATCCGAACGGCGGGGCTTGTTCTGCGCGGCAGTGTAACAGTGGAGTCAGATGATTTTTGGGGAAACCGCAGCATCCTCAGCCGCGCTGCGCCCGGCGACATATTCGGCGAGGCCTACGCGTGCCTGCCAGAGCAGCCGCTGCTTGTCAGCGTCGTTGCAGCCGAGTGCTGCGAAGTATTGTTTCTGGATGTGGCGCGCGCGCTTCATATGTGTTCCAACGCCTGCGCACACCACAGCCGCATCGTGCAGAACTTGCTTGCGCTGTGTGCGGAAAAGAATCTGCGCCTGTCGCAGCGGATGCTGCATACCGCGCCCAAGACCATCCGCGCGCGGCTACTATCCTACTTCCACGAATTGTCGCAGCGCGCGCGCAGCAACCATTTTCCGCTGCCGTACGACCGGCAGGCAATGGCAGATTATCTGAATGTTGACCGCAGCGCCATGTGCGCAGAGCTGTCGAAAATGAAAGCAGATGGATTCATCGACTACACAAAAAGTACCGTCACCCTGCATCCTGAACACGGACTTTAGCAAAAGCCCCCGCCAACGCTGGCAGGGACTATCTCAATAAGTGTGTTTGCAGACTTCGATGATCTTCGCCTGCAGGGACTTGAGGTCAAGGAATGCCTCCGGCCGCTTGGACTCGTCGCGCAGAAGTGCCGACGGGTGATACAAAGCGGTAAACCAGATACCGCCTTTCTGTGTCCACTTTCCGTGGTCACGCGTGATTTTGAAATTCGGGTCGATCAGCCGCATGGCGGCAATACGCCCCAGACAGACAATAATCTTTGGCCGCAGTAGTTTTGTCTGCGCGCGCAGGAAGCCGATGCATGCGTCCTGCTCGGTCTGCAGCGGGTCGCGGTTGTGCGGCGGCCTGCACTTGACAATGTTTGCGATATAATACTTTGTGCGGTCGAGGTCGATGATGCAGAGCATTTCATCGAGAAATTTCCCTGCCGGACCCACGAACGGCACGCCCGTGCGGTCTTCCTGCTCGCCGGGGCCTTCGCCCACGAACAGAATCTCGGCATCCAGCGCGCCGTCGCCAAAGACGACATTTGTGCGCGTCTGACACAGCGCGCACTGTGTGCACTGCAGGGTCAACTGCCGAAGCTGCTGCCAATCATACGTCATCGTCGTCAAAGCCTCCAAAGCGGCGCTGCCGTTCTCGCTGCTCCAACGCGCGGCGGCGTCTTTCCAATCTGAGCAGACGTTCCCGACGTTTTCGCACCTGCAGCGCCAAAAACAGCGCCAGGCACATCACAACAAGCGCTACAATCACGATCACGATCCATTTCCACCAGTTCTGCTGGATATAGGTTCCGGTATTGCTGGCCGCAGCAGAGATCTCGGAGCGCGCCACATCAGCAATGGCCAGAAGATTGGTCGTCCCGAGCAGTTCGCCGTCATAGCTGATACTTACGCTGCCAAGCACATCACCCGCGCGCACCGGCGCTTCGACTGTCTGCGCGGTCAGATCGATCTGCTGGACAAGCAAAGCATCGTCGTAGCCGTTCGGCAGCAAGACCTTGATATCCGATGCCGGTGCCAATGCCACGACCTCAGAACCAGCAGAATTGCTGACCGATACCTGCGCGATGGGATAGAGCGGTGAGACAGCCGTTACATACGAAAACTGGTCAAAGCCATAATTGAACAGACGGATGCACTCGGGGAAGCTCTCCATCTGCAGATCACCGTTTTCCAGAACTGTGGTATCTGCGCCGCAGACGACAGCAAGGAAATACATCCCGTCGTCCTTTGCACACGAGATCACACACCGGCCTGCTGCACTGGTGTAGCCGGTCTTGATGCCCATTGCGCGGGAATAGTAAAAAGAGTTGTTTGAGTTTTTCACAAGCAGCTGATTTGTTGTTTTCAGCGTGCGCGGCTCGGAGAGATTTGTGGCCGGAAGCTCATACTCGGCAGTGTTGACGATCTGCTTGAAATTCTCACTTTTGAGCGCGGCCTGTGTGATCTTTACCAAATCGCGTGCAGTTGTATAGTGATCCTCGTCATGCAGACCATGAGGATTACTGAAATGCGTATTCTCGCAGCCAAGTTCATAGGCGCGCTCGTTCATCATCCGCACAAAATCAGAAACGGAGCCGGCAATGTGTTCCGCTACAGCGTTGCACGCCTCGTTACCGGAGGGAATCATCATGCAGTAGAGCATGTTTTCCAACGTCATCTGCTCACCGACCTGCAGTCCGGCTGTGGAGCTGTTGGGATCAAGATCGGCCAGCGCCGATTCACTGACCGTAACGATGCTGGAAAGATTGCCGTTTTCCAGCGCCAGCAGGCATGTCATGATCTTGGTCAGGCTTGCCGGATAGATCCGTTCGTCCGCATTTTGCTCATAAACGACGCGGCCGGTATTGAGGTCGACCAGCATCGCGGCCTTGGCATTGACGGAAAACGCCTGTTGCGCCGCAGGGGCCTCATTCGTCTGATCGTCTGCTGCTGCAGCAAGCGCCGGCAGACACAGCAGGCATGTGAGCATACACACGGCCAGCAGCAAAGAAAGAATTCGATGTTGTTTCATGTTGATATCACCAATGTCAGAAATGGAAGGGCAGTTTCTTCTTCCGCGCAGACATTCGGCTGGAACACACTTGCCCAAAGCGCGGTATATGTGCTACAATTATAACAAAAATTGACCGTATGTCAATCTGGCAGGGGGCGGACGGCATGCAGCGCATCTACAAGTACCTGATCCCGGCTGCGGCAGCTTTGGCGCTGGTATTCAGCCTGGGTTTCTTCTTCGGCAGGCGCTCGGTGCCGTTTGAAGCGGCAATCGACACAGTGCCTTCTCACACACAGACGTCTGAAGAAACTGCGGCGGAAGAACCGTCTGAGCCTGTACTGAGTGCAGATACACAGGAGCAGCAGTGCCCGGTCAATATCAACACCGCGACAAAAGAGGTACTGATGACGCTTCCCGGTGTGGGTGAGGTGCTGGCAGAGCGGATCATTGCATACCGCGAGCAGTATGGCCGCTTCATTGCGGCCGAACAGCTGATGGATGTGTCCGGTATCGGTGAGCAACGCTATGCCGAACTGGCGGAACTGGTGACAGTGGGGGACTGAAATGAAAATTCTTGTTGTAGACGACGAAAACCTGCTCGTCAAGGGCATCAAATTCAATCTGGAAAACGACGGCTACGAGGTCGTTACCGGCTCTGACGGGATGCAGGCCGTGGAAAAAGCGTCCAATCAGGACATCGACCTCATTGTGCTCGATCTCATGATGCCGCATCTTGACGGGCTGGAGGCCTGCAGGAAGATCCGCGAGTTTTCCGATGTGCCGATCATCATGCTCACGGCCAAGGCTGACGACATGGACAAGCTCATGGGCTTTGAGAACGGCGCAGACGATTATCTGACCAAGCCCTTCAACATTCTTGAACTCAAAGCGCGTATCCGCGCGCTGCTTCGACGGTCCGGCACAACGCGCAGGGCGGAACCGGAGAACCGGATCGAGTGCGGCCATATCGCCATCGACCGCGACGCGCGCAATGCGTACCGTGCCGGCGAGCTGGTTCTGCTGACGGCGAAGGAGTTCGATCTCATCGAGCTTCTGATGCGTAATCCCAACCGGGTGTACTCGCGCGAGACGCTGCTCAACGCCATCTGGGGCTACGATAACAGCAGCGATATCCGTACCGTCGACGTGCATATCCGCCGGCTGCGTGAGAAGTTGGAGCAGAATCCGGCAGAACCGGCGCACATTCTGACAAAGTGGGGAGTGGGCTACTATTTCACATTCTGATTCCGAATCGCGCGCAGTGCGTCCGTCTCTGCTGCCGAGCTCGTCCCAGTTCAGAAACGCGCTGGCCTATATGCTCATCACGTCGCTGATGTTGTTTTTTCTGAACGTCTATTCTGCCACGACTACACGGCAGATGATGTTTCAGGCCAAGCACGCCTCGCAGCAGGATAAGCTCCAGCTCGTTGTATCGTCGTTCAGCGGTGTGGAGTCCCTTACGAAGGAGACGGCAGAGCAGGTGATGAACGTACTGGGCGAGATGAACGTGACGCGTATTCTCATTACCGACGCGCAGGCGCGCGTGCTCTATGACTCGTCGCAGACCAGAAACGCCGAAGGACGCATCGCTTTGTTCGAGGAGGTCGTGCAGGCGCTGCAGGGGAAGGATGTGTTCCACTGCGTCTATTCTTCCGGCGCGCTCATCAGCAGCGGCGCCATGCCGGTTGTGCTGCGCGAAAAGCCGATGGGCTGTGTATATATTATCGAATATGACTCCGATCAGGGGCAGATCATTGCAAGCCTGGAGCTCAATTTCCTGCGCTTCTCGCTTATTCTGCTGGGAGCCATTATTCTCTGCTCCATTGTGTTTTCCATTGTCGGCTCCGGGCGGATGCGGAAGATCCTGACATCCATGCGTATGGTGCGCGAAGGTGAATACAGCCATAAGATCCAGATGCGCGGCAGTGATGAACTGACCACGCTGGCTACGGAATTCAACAAGCTCACGGACCGCCTGCAGCAGTCGGAAGATGCGCAGCGGCAGTTCGTGTCCGATGCCTCGCATGAGTTAAAAACGCCGCTGGCATCGATCAAGCTGCTGACGGACTCCATTTTGCAGAATGATATGGACACCGGAACCATGCGCGAATTTGTCTCGGATATCGGCAATGAGGCCGACCGGCTCACGCGCATGGCGCAGAAGCTGCTGCGTCTTAGCCGCGCTGAGGATGCGCAGTCGCAGGAGCATGAGCTTGTCGATGTGGGCGAGAAGGTGTCGAGCGTATTTCGCCTGCTTGTGCCGCTGGCCGACAGTATGCAGGTCGAGTTGACCGGCAGTCTCGCGCGCAATTGCACGGTTCTGTCCATCGAAGATGATATCTATCAGATTATTTTCAATCTGGTGGAAAACGGTATCAAGTATAACCACGAAAACGGCAGCGTTCACGTGACGGTCTGCCACACCGAAGAAGAAGTGCAGCTCACCGTGGCCGATACCGGCGTCGGAATTCCGCAAGACGCCATCGGCCATATCTTCGAGCGGTTCTACCGCGTGGATAAGGCGCGATCACGCCAGGCGGGCGGTTCGGGTTTGGGCCTTTCCATTGTGCATGAGCTGGTCTTGCGCAACTTCGGTACCGTCGAGGTCGAGTCAAAGGAGCTTTCAGGTACTCGCTTTACCGTGCGTTTCCCGTATTTCGGCCTGGAACAGGAGGACGACGATGCGCGGATATAAGATTCTTTCAGTGGTGCTTGTGCTTGTGCTGCTCTCCGGGTGTACGTCGGCAATTGCGCAGCGGCCGCAGATGATCAATCCCATCGATTTTTATTATTGCCGGCAGGACGCAGCCTTCGGCTCCGAGACGGGCGCTTTGGGTTACGAGACGATAGAGCTTGGACGCATGGATATGACTGTGGAGGAGATTCTTGCGCTCTATCTGCAAGGGCCGATTTCCGACACGCTGCGCTCTCCGTTTCCAAAAGAGCTTGCTTGTACGGGCGCTACGCTTGACGGCGGCGTATTGACGCTGCGTCTGAACGATGCTTACGGCGCGCTTTCGGGCGTGGAGTGTTCTCTGGCTTCGGCATGCCTGACCATGACGCTGACGCAAATCAAATTTGTTGACAGTGTGCGAGTAGAAACGCCGTCTGCGCGTTTGTATGCGCAGACGGAGCAGAAATACTCGGAGGACTCCTTCGTACTGTTTGATGCCTCGGCCTACAACCCTGAGCGGACGATCACGCTCTATTTCTGCGGCAGGACTGACGGACTGCTCCGCAAAGAGTCGCGTACCGTTTCCTATACCAGCACCGATCAGCTGCCGAGTCTTGCACTGCAGGCACTGCTGGAAGGCCCGAAAGAATACGGACTTGTTTCCACGGTCCCGGAGCTGACGCAGATCATTGATCTTACCGTATCCGACCAAACATGTACGTTGGTTCTGAGCGATGCATTTGCTGACTGCGATACGGGAGTAAAATCGGCTGAGGCTGCGCTGCGGCCGATCGTGGCCACGTTGTGTGCGTTTGATGATATCAGCGCCGTACGAATTTCACTTCTCGATGGATCTTCGATGATCTATCTTGACCTTGACCAGAGCTTTTCACCCGACGAGAACTGGTTTGCAGAGGAATAAAAAACTTCCGAAAAGCACGCAGTGCTTTTCGGAAGTTTTTTACAGAGAATAGTCTTTTGCGTCGTAACGCTCAAAATCCTGTGCTGCTTTTCGCCCGGGTACACGCTTGAGCGGATCATAGCGGAACTTACGGCAGCGGTGCGAGGATGGTACCAGCCCGTAATGGCGGCAGATCATCGTTTCCTCGTCGACCTTTCCCGCAAACTGACAGTATGTACAGTAGCGGTCAATTTTTTTTCGGAACAGCATTGCGGCACCGCCTTTCAAAAACTGCCTCCATTATACACGATGATGCGCGCATTTTCCATAGCTCACTTTTCGGCAAATCAAACAAATAATGCCACATGAGAGCCAGATGAGGCTAAATAGTACCGGCATCATGTGTGATACCGGCTGCGCGGATGCCTGGACGGCCGATGTATCCACACGCAGAAGTGCAGCCAGAGCCATCGTCAGCGCTGCGGCGATCAGTCCCTGCAGAAGCCGTGCAAACAGGTATCCGCGCGGAAACAGACGATCTTCTGACAGGACCGCCGCCGTCTGCGCGCAGATACTCAGCCCAGAAAATGCCAGAAGAAATGATACCGACGCCAGCTTGAGGCTGACCGGCAGTGCGCATGCGCCCAAGGCGGCCACACCGCCGGTCAGTTCCAGCGCGCCGCTGAGCAGTGCAAATACAAAATCGGGCAGCAGCCCTTTTGTCAGAGTCTGCAAGATTCCGCTAAGTACGGAAAAGATCGTGACGAACATGCACACGTTCAGTACTGCTGCTCCCGATTGGCGCACACTTTCGACAAACGCCTGCGCAAACGGCGGCGCAGATGTGTCTTCCGTTTTCCCAGCCGGTGCTTGCTGAGACTGGACTGGCTTGCGCAGCAGGATGCCGGTCAGAACAGCAGAAAGTGCTTGCATACCATAGAGCAGAATTCCAAGCTTCAGGCTGCTGAACAGCCCGTTTCCAACCACGCCGAAGATGAACGCCGGGCCTGCGTTGTTGCAGAACAAAACCAGCTGCCGGGCCTCATCTTTTGTGATCCGATGCGCGTCATAGAGATTTTTTGTGACCTGCGCGCCAGTAGGATATCCGCCGATGAGACCCAGAACGAACGCCTCGCTGCCGGAAGCGCCGGTTCCGAACAGACGCTGCATGACGGGTGCAAGCAGACGCTCCAGCGGTTCTGATGCACGCAGTGAAACAATGAGCTTTGCGCACACGAAAAACGGAAACAGCGACGGAACGAGTACCCGCGCGCACAGCCGCAGCCCTTCGCGTGCTGCCTGCGTGGTAACGTCAGGAATCACCAGGAGCGCTGCGCAGCAGAAAAGAAGAGGCAGTGCGATCAAGCAGATGCGCATCGTTGGTTTCATGCTATCACCCCACTGAAATCTATGCCTCTGCGGAAAGATTTAGTCTGTCCGGCATAAGATAGAAGCAGAAATGGGGGCGTTTGCATGCATCGCACACGAAAAATTCTGGAAAAAGCGGCGCAGAGACTGGCGCTGCCGGCTGACGTGGCGGCGGGTGTGCCGCATCTTTCGATGAATGGCTTCTGTGAGTGCAGTCTTGACCGCCACAACGGAATTCTGGAATATGAGAAAGATGAGATCGTTATCAGCGTCAATACCGGTACTGTGACCATCCGCGGAAGCGACCTAGAGGTTCGGCTGATGCACCGTGACTGCCTGTGCGTCTGCGGGAAAATCACGGCGCTTGAGTTTTCAGAGAGGTAGCGGCTGATGTGGAGGATTGTCTGGTTTTTCATGGGCTTTTGCCGCGCGCGCATCAAGGGCGCAAGCCCGCAGTGGGCGCTTAGCAGGCTGTCGGACGCGCGAATCGCATTTCAGAATCCGAAAAAAGTTGACGACTTTACGATAGAACTGCTTCTGCCGGCAAAAGATATTACCCGGGCGCAGGCGGCCTGTATGCGCGCGATGTGCGAGCTGGAGGAGAATGAGCGATATGGCTTTCGATGCGTGTTTGGCGGGCTGCTGCGCCGTCCGGTTCTGCTCGTTCTGCTGATACTGGCAGTATCGGCAGCGGTCATCGTGCCGAAATTTGTCTTTTTCTATACCGTCACCGGCAACGAACGTGTACCGGAGGAGCTCATTTTGCGCACGCTCGACGAGCTTGGCGTGGGCGTGGGGACCTACGGGCCGTCCATCAAGCCACAGGCGGTCAAAAACAAGATTCTTTGCCGCATTCCGGAACTCAAATGGATCACCATTCAGCAAAACGGAATGCGCGCCACCGTGGTTGTGCGCGAGCGTGAACCGTCGGAGCTCGTCTACGAGCGCAAAGCGCCGCGCAATGTGGTTGCGACGCGCGCGGGCACACTCACGCGTGTGAGCGTACTTGCAGGTAATTGCTTGTGCAAGCCCGGCCAAAGCGTCGTGCAGGGACAGCTGCTCGTCTCAGCCTATACGGATCTCGGCTATAAAACGCAGGTTTCAAGCGCACTGGCGGAGATCTATGCAAAAACGTGGCGCAAGAGCCGGACTGTTACACCAGCATCCGTGCTTGAAAAGCAGTATACAGAAGAGTCGCACAGGCAGGTCAGCCTGCGTCTGGGCAGAAAACGCATTACGCTGATCGGCGGCGGTGTGAACACTGCCGCCTGCGATAAAAAGACCGTTTTCTGCCAATTTACGCTGCCCGGCGGGATTTCTCTGCCCTTGGGTATTGAAATTACAGAGATTTCCGATTATGATACGGTAGAGAAAGAAGCGGATGAGATGCAGGCGTATGCGCTTCTGCGCGCAGTTGCTGTGCGGCAGGAGACGCAGGATATGGTCGCCGGAGAAATTCTGGATGAAAGTCTGGTGTATGCCTGCAGCGGCGGGGTATATTTGCAGTATGCCCAGTTTTCCTGTGAGGAAATGATTGCCCGCAGCGTGGATGCGGAGATCTTTAAGGATGACGGATAATATGACAGAACGAATCATCAATGCCGAGCGAGTGGAGCAGCTGATCGATGTTTTCGGCTCCTTCGATGAAAACATCAAGAAAATCGAGGCGGAGTTTCAGGTGCGCATCACCAACCGCAACACCGAATTAAAAGTCTCGGGCGAAGAGGAGGAAACCGTGTTTTTGGCCTCTCGCGCGTTGGAGGCGCTGCTGTCGCTGGCTGCCAAGGGTGAAGAGATTGACGAGCAGAAGGTGCGCTATTTGATGGGCCTCGTCAAGACCGGAAACGATGACAAGGTTGGCGAGATCGCCAAAGACGTGGTCTGCGTCACGGCAAAGGGCCGGCCCGTCAAGGCTAAGACCATCGGCCAGCAGAAATATCTCAAAGCCATTGAGAAACATACCATTACCATCGGCGTGGGCCCCGCCGGTACGGGCAAGACGTATCTGGCCGTTGCGGAGGCTGTGGCGGCCTTCCGCGCCAAGGAGGTCAACCGCATTATCCTCACGCGTCCTGCAGTCGAAGCAGGCGAGCGTCTTGGTTTTTTGCCGGGCGATCTGCAAAATAAAGTCGACCCCTATCTGCGTCCGCTGTATGACGCACTGTTTGATATGCTTGGCCCCGAGACGTATAACAAGTATCTTGAGCGAGGTAATATCGAGGTCGCGCCGCTGGCCTATATGCGCGGACGTACGCTGGATGACAGCTTTATCATTCTTGACGAGGCGCAGAACACCACACGCGAGCAGATGAAGATGTTCCTGACGCGTCTCGGTTTTGGCTCAAAGATCGTCATCACCGGAGATGTGACGCAGATCGATCTGCCGGCCGATAAGACCAGCGGCCTGAAAGAAGCGCTGCGCGTACTTGACGGGGTAGAGGATATCGCCATCTGCCGTCTCACGGCCAGCGACGTGGTGCGCCATGTGCTGGTGCAGCGCATCGTCGCGGCATATGAGCAGTATGAAAAAACAAGGATTCCGGAACAGCCGAAAAAATACTACAAGAGGTCGCCGAAATGAAGCATAACATCGTTATCACCGGCCAGCATCACAGTCTCAGTGCGCTTGCGCTCAGAAGCCATATCCGCCGCTGCATCATGGCGGCGCTTGAAGCAGAGCATGTTTCCTGCGCGTGTGAGATCAACGTCCTCATCACGGACGATGAAGGCATCCGCGCCATCAACAAGGCCTACCGCCAGATCGACAAGGCCACAGACGTGCTGTCGTTTCCCATGTTTCAGCTGACGCCCGGCATGCTGCCGGACAGCTGGGACGAATACCGAGATGTGGAGACCGGGCTTGTGCCGCTGGGCGACATGGCCATCTCCATTGAGCGCGCAAAGCAGCAGGCCAAAGAATTCGGCCACAGCGTCAAGCGCGAGGTCGGCTATCTCACCATCCATTCGATTCTGCATCTGCTTGGCTATGATCATGTCGATGAGGGCGAGATGAAGCGCCAGATGCGCGCGCGGGAAGAGGCCATCGCGGCCAAACTGGAACTCTACAGATGACATCGTGAAGGACACATAGGAGAAAATTATGTCAACTAAATCTGCAATGATTACCATTGCCGGCCGGCCGAACGTGGGCAAGTCCACGCTGACGAACGCGCTGGTGGGTGAGAAGATCGCCATCGTATCGAATAAGCCGCAGACCACGCGCAACCGCATCTGTGCCATCGTAAACCGTAAGGACTGCCAGCTGGTGTTCATCGACACGCCGGGCTTCCACCGTCCGCGCACGAAGCTGGGCGACTATATGGTGAATGTCGTTAAAGAATCCGTTGCTGATGTGGACGCTGTGATTCTGATCGTAGAGCCGATTGCAAATGTCGGTGAGCAGGAAAAAGCGCTCATCGAGCAGATCAAGGCCACAGGCGCACCCGCGATTTTGGTCATCAACAAAATTGACACCGTGGAAAAAGAGGCGCTTCTGCCTGTCATCGCGGCGTACCAGCAGGTGCTGGACTTTACCGCGGTGATTCCCATCAGCGCCAAATGGCACGACGGCGTAGCCGAGCTTCTCACTGTCTGTGAGCAGTTTGCCGCGCCGGGACCGCAGCTCTTCCCGGACGACATGGTAACGGATATGCCGGAAAAGCAGATCATGGCCGAAATTATCCGCGAAAAACTGCTGTGGAACCTCGACCGGGAAATTCCGCACGGTACGGCGGTGGAGATCACGAAATTCTCCGAGCGAGATAACGGCATCATTGATATCGACGCAACGATCTACTGCGAAAAGCAGAGCCACAAGGGCATCATCATCGGCAAGCACGGCGACATGCTAAAAAAGATCAGCACTGCCGCCCGCGCCGATTGCGAGCGTTTTATGGGCACGAAGGTCTATCTGCAGACTTGGGTGCGCGTGAAGGAGAACTGGCGCGACAGTGATTTTTTGATCTCCAACTTCGGCTACGAATAAACTTCCAGCATAGCATTGCCCGTTTTGTCCACACTAAGCATATGGACAAAGGAGGGCTGTGAATGCAGGCTGCATTTTTCTGGGAGCTGTTTCTCGAGACTGGTGCACCGGAGGTTTATCTATTCTACAAACGGATGCTGCGCGAGGCCGAGCCTGTCTCAGCGTAGCACGCGGATGGGAGCGGTATGTATCTCAAAACGAAAGCGCTTGTGCTGCGTTCGGTCGATTATCAGGAGGCCGACTGTATTCTGACGGTGCTCACGGGCGAGCACGGGCTTATGACAATCAAGGCGCGCGGCGTGCGCCGTCAGCGGAGCAATTTGAAGAGTGCGTGTCAGCTGCTGGCTTTTTCCGAGTTTACGGTCTTTGAAAACCGCGGCTTTTCCACCATCAACGAAGCCGTGGTGATCGAAATGTTCCCGGAGCTGCGCAAGGATATTGAGCGGTTGGCGCTCGCGTCCTATTTTGCACAGGTGTCTGAGGTGCTTTCACAGGAGGATCAGCCGAATCCGGAAGTGCTGGCTGTAACACTGAATGCGCTGTACGCGCTTTCGAAGACGAAGCGCGACCCAGCACTCGTCAAGGCCGCGTTCGAACTGCGTATGATCGCGCAGGCAGGCTATACGCCGATGGTATCGGAGTGCGTTGTGTGCGGCAACGCCAACCCTGACCGGTTCAACGTGATGAGCGGTATGTGTCAGTGCTCCGGATGCAGCGCAGACGGACTGCGGCTACCGCTTTCAGAAGGCTCGCTTGCTGCGATGCGCTATATCCTCACCTGCGACAGAAAAAGGCTGTTCTCATTTTCCCTGACCGGTGAAGCTGCCAAACAGCTGTGCGATATCAGTCAGACCTATCTTCTTACACAACTGGAGCGCGGCTTCTCCACACTCGATTTTTATGAATCTCTCAGATTGATTTAGGAAGAATTACATATGAATGAACTGTATGAAAAATCATTGCGGAAGCTCGAGCTTGACAAGGTGCTCGCGCTTCTGGCTGAGCACGCAGGCTCCGACGCCGGCAAAGAGCGCTGCCTGCGGATTCTGCCGATTGACGATGCCGATGAAATCCGCGGGCTGCAAAAGCAGACAAGCGCGGCCTGTACGCTCATTACGCTGAAGGGCTCTCCGTCCTTCTCGGGCGTGATCGACGTTGGCGCCAGCCTTGAGCGCGCCGACCGCGGCGGGTGCCTGAACCCTGAAGAACTGCTGCGGATCGCTGCGGTACTCAAGTGTGCCCGCCTTGTGAAGGAATATGCCTCGGGAGACGCCGGATTGGAGACGGTGCTGGATGTGTTCTTTGCCCAGCTGACGCCCAACAAATACCTAGAAGAGCGCATTACAAGCGCCATCATTTCGAAAGACGAGATTGCCGACGCAGCAAGCAGTGAGCTTGCCGCCATTCGCCGCAAAATTCGGCGTCAAAGCGCCAGCATCCGCGAGGCGCTGCAGCGCATCATTACCTCGCCGACATACGCCAAAATCCTGCAGGAGCCGATCGTGACCATCCGCTCCGACCGGTTCGTCGTGCCCGTCAAGGCTGAGTGCAAAAATGAGCTGCCAGGCCTTGTGCATGATGTGTCGTCATCGGGAAGCACGTTCTTCATTGAGCCTATGCAGGCCGTGAACGGCAACAACGAGCTGCGTGAGCTGTTCGTGGCCGAGCGAAAGGAGATCGAGCGAATCCTCGCCGATTTTTCAGCCGAAGCCGCTTCACATCGCGAGCAGATTCAGCTCAACTATGAGATGCTTACCGCGCTTGACTGTATTTTCGCCCGCGCAAAGCTCTCGTTCGTCATGCACGCCATCGAGCCGGAAATCCGCACGGACGGAAAACTCGAGCTGAAGCGTGCGCGGCATCCGCTCATTGCGGCCAAGACCGTTGTGCCGATCTCGGTGCGGCTGGGAGACGATTTTGATACGCTCGTCATTACCGGCCCTAATACGGGCGGCAAGACCGTCACGCTGAAAACCATTGGCCTTCTCACGCTTATGGCCGAATGTGGTCTGCACATTCCTGCCGACGATGGCAGCTTTGTGAGCGTCTTTGATCTTGTTCTGGCTGACATCGGCGACGAGCAGTCGATCGAACAGTCACTGTCCACATTCTCGTCGCACATGAAAAATATCGTTGAGATCCTGAACGTCTGCGACAATTGCAGCCTCATACTATTCGACGAGTTGTGCGCGGGCACCGACCCGGCAGAGGGCGCGGCGCTTGCCATCGCGCTGATCGAATTCTGCCGGAAGTGCGGCTCAAAGCTTGCTGTGACGACGCACTATGCCGAGCTGAAGCTCTACGCCATGCGCACGCAGGGCGTTATCAACGCCTCGTGTGAGTTTAGCGTCGAGACGCTTCAGCCGACCTACAGGCTTCTCATCGGCATTCCCGGTAAATCCAACGCGTTTGCCATCTCAAAAAAACTGGGCCTGCCGGAGCATATCATCGACGAGGCACACTCGCTCGTGAGTGAGAACGACGTGAACTTTGAAGACGTGCTTACCCAGCTTGAACAGCAGCGCCAGCAGATGGAGCAGGCGAAGCAGGAAGCAGAGCGGTTGCGCATCGAGACGCTCAAACAGAAGGAGCAGTCGGATGAGTATTACGAGCAGATCAAGCGCGAGCGCGAAAAGGCCGTACAGCAGGCAAAAAAAGACGCGCAGTATATCATCGAGGATGCGCGCCGCACGGCCAACGCCGTCTATGACGAGCTAAAGCAGCTCAGAAAGCAGGCAAGAGAAGGCGCGGATGTGCAGAACAGTAACGAACGGCAAGCGCAACTGCGCCGCAGTCTCAATGAGGCAGAAGCCAGGCTGGCAGGCTCCCGTGAGCAGAAGCAGCGGCCTGCCGCTTCGCGTGAGATTCGCGTAGGCGACACGGTCGAACTTGTGAAGCTCGGAACCAAGGCTTCGGTCCTTGCGGTGAACAAGGACGGAACATATCAGCTGCAGGCCGGGATCATGAAGATCTCCGCCAAGCCCGACGAAGTCTACCTGCTGGAAAATGAGACGCAGACGAAGGCCAAGAAGATCATTGAGGGGAAGGTGCGTGAGTTGAAGGCTGCGGCGCAGCCCGAGCTGGATATTCGCGGCATGGCAGCGGACGAGGCTGTCGTGGTGCTGAATCATTTCCTCGACAACGCCTACATGGGAAATCTTCCCACCGCTCGCGTTATCCACGGCAAGGGAACAGGCGTGCTGCGTGCGGCTGTCCATGACGAGCTGCGCCGGTGCAAATATGTAAAAACATTCCGGCTTGGCGTCTACGGTGAAGGAGAAACCGGCGTAACAATCGTGGAGTTCAAATAATTTTTATTGACCTTTGGGAACTTCTTTGGTAGAATTGGCGTAGAGCATGATACCATCAGGTAACAAGGCATGCGCGGTTTCTGCCCTTCAGTGATCTTTTTCGGCGCTGACAGGCATGAATGCCTCAATTGGCTGATGACAGGTAAGGAGTTGTAAGTATGTACATGCAGCAATCGATCGTAAAATGTGAATCGGGTCTCTACAACCGTCAGGCAACCTACTTCATCCAGAAGGCCAACGAGTTCAAGTCCAATATCTGGGTCGAGGTTGAGGATCGTAAGATCAATGCCAAGAGCCTGCTCGGCGTTCTGTCCATGGGCATCACCAAGGGCACGCGAATCAGCATCATTGCCGAAGGCCCTGACGAAGAGGAAGCGGTCAAAGCACTGACTGAGATGCTTGTGAAAGAGATTTTCT
>JAEDFW010000062.1 GCA_016297855.1 Oscillospiraceae bacterium | reverse complement strand
AAATCCACGCTGGCAGACCGTCTGCTGGAGGAATGCAATACCGTGGACAAGCGTGAAATGTCCGAGCAGGTACTCGATTCGATGGATCTTGAGCGCGAGCGCGGCATCACCATCAAGGCGCGCGCCGTACGTCTGGACTATCACGCCGACGACGGTAAGGACTATGTGCTCAACCTCATCGACACCCCGGGTCATGTGGACTTCAACTATGAGGTTTCGCGCAGTTTGTCCGCCTGCGAGGGCGCGGTTCTGGTCGTGGACGCCTCGCAGGGCATCGAAGCGCAGACGCTGGCCAACACCTATCTCGCGATTGACAACAATCTAGAGGTCCTGCCCGTTATCAATAAGATCGACCTGCCTGCTGCCAGACCGCAGGAGGTCAAACACGAGATTGAGGACGTCATCGGCATTCCTGCCATGGACGCGCCGGAGATCTCCGCGAAAAACGGCATCAATATCCACGCGGTGCTGGAAATGATCGTGCAGGGCGTGCCCGCGCCAAAAGGTTCGCGCGAGGCGCCTCTGCAGTGCCTGATTTTTGACAGCCAGTACGATTCCTACCGCGGCGCGATCGTGTATCTGCGCGTCATGCAGGGTGTGGTACGCCCGGGCATGGATATCAAAATGATGGCCACCGGTGCAGTCTACAAGGTCGTGGAGGTCGGCTATCTGCATCCGTTCGGCATGCGCCCGGCAGAGGCGCTCGGCGCAGGCGAGGTCGGCTATCTCACAGCCTCCATCAAGACCATCTCCGACACACGCGTGGGCGACACCGTCACCTCAGCCGAAAATCCCGCGCCCGAAGCACTGCCCGGCTACAAGCAGGCGCAGCCCATGGTCTTTTCGGGCGTCTACCCGGCGGACGGCTCCAAATACGGTGATCTGCGCGACGCGCTGGAAAAACTGAAGCTCAACGACGCGTCCATGAGCTATACGCAGGAAAACTCCATCGCGCTGGGCTTCGGCTTCCGCTGCGGCTTTTTGGGCCTTCTGCATATGGAGATCATCCTCGAGCGGCTCGAGCGCGAGTATAATCTCGACCTCATCACCACTGCGCCCAACGTCGTCTATAAGATCACCAAGACCGACGGCTCGGTCGTGGATGTCTATACCCCGCTCAACTACCCGGATCCGGCCGAGATCGAGCATGCCGAAGAACCGTACGCCAAGGTAAACCTCATTGCTCCGCCCGAGTATGTCGGCGCAATCATGGATCTTTGCACCAACCGCCGCGGTGAGTTCAAGGATATGCAGTATCTCGACCCCACACGCGTGGAACTGCACTATTCGATGCCGCTGAACGAGATCATCTACGACTTCTTCGACGCGCTCAAATCGCGCACGCGCGGCTATGGCTCTTTGGACTATGAGCTGGAGGGCTACCGTCCGTCGAAGCTTGTCAAACTCGATATTCTGCTCAACGGCGAGATCGTCGACGCGCTGAGCTTCATTCTCTTTGCCGACAACGCATATGCCCGCGCCAGGAAGATCTGCGAAAAGCTGAAGGAAAATATTCCGCGGCAGATGTTTGAAATCCCCGTGCAGGCAGCCATCGGCGGCAAGATCATTGCCCGGGAGACCATCAAGGCGCTGCGCAAGGATGTTCTGGCCAAATGTTACGGCGGCGATATCACAAGAAAAAAGAAGCTGCTGGAAAAGCAGAAAGAGGGGAAAAAGCGGATGCGCACGTTCGGCACCGTCAGCGTCCCGTCCGAGGCGTTTATGGCAGTTCTCAAGCTGGACGAGGAATAAGGAGGCGCACAAATGGCTATCATTCCCGTTGTCGAGCACAAAAAGAAGCCGCTGGGCATCTATGTGCACATCCCGTTCTGCCGCAGCAAGTGTGAATACTGCGACTTCTATTCCATTCCCGGCGCGCGCAATAAAGACCTCATGGAGCGCTATCTTGACGCGACGGTCGCGCACATCCGCGAAACTGCGCCCGCTGCGCCCGGTTACGAGGTTGACACTGTCTATTTCGGCGGCGGTACGCCGTCGTTCTTCGGCGCGCGCGGCTTGAGCAGACTCTTCGCCGAGATTGACCGCCGCTTCAACGTCAGCCGCGATGCCGAGGTCACGTTTGAGGCCAATCCCGACTCGGTAACGCTGCCGATGCTCATGAGCCTGCGCCGTGCAGGCTTCAACCGCATCTCTATCGGCGTGCAGTCGGACCTCGACGAGCAGCTCAAGGCACTCGGCCGGCCGCACAACTACAAGCAGGCGCAGCAGGCCGTCTCACTTGCCCGCCGCGCGGGCTTTGACAATGTGTCGGTCGATCTCATGTTCGGCCTGCCCAACCAGAGCCGGGAGCAATGGATGCAGACGCTGCGCCATGTCATCGACCTCAAGGCCGACCACATCTCCTGCTACGGGCTGAAGGTCGAGCCGGGCACGAAGCTCTATGCATATCAGAACTGCGCAAATCTTCCTGATGACGACGCCCAGGCCGACATGTATTTCTACGCCGTGGAAACGCTTGAGTCCTTCGGCTATAAGCAGTACGAAATTTCAAATTTTGCCAAGGACGGCTATATCTGCCGGCACAATATGAAATATTGGGTCGGTGATGAATATCTGGGCTTTGGTCCGTGCGCCGCGTCCGATTTTGCCGGCAAACGCTTCACCATTGAACCGGATCTAGAAAAATATATCACAGGTGTCATGAACAAGGGCGTCATCCTGAGTGAATGTGAGACCGTGCCTCTGCGTGAGCGCGCAGGCGAATATCTGATGCTGCGTTTGCGCACCGTTGACGGTGTGGAAGAGGGCGAATACACCCGCTCGTTTTTGCTGCCGTTTAAGCCGATTGAAAAGGTGCTGCTCGACCTGCAGAAGCAGGATCTGACGGTTCTGACCAACGGCCGCTGGCGGCTCACGCCCAAGGGCTTCATGGTGTCCAACTCCATTCTGGTGCGTCTGCTCGACGAGCAGCAGCGTTCCAAGCCGCTGGCGCAGAAGCGCTGACTTGCTGGTGGAAAATTCCTTCGGTTTTTTCCGCCAATTAAGGGAAATCATAAAAAAGAATTGACAAACCCCGCTTCTATCCGGTATAATATCATTCGTATGTTCTACGGAATATCGAACATGAGTTGCTGCGGCTGCGATGCAGCTGTTGAGCATAATATTTCAGGAGGTGTAAGAAATGTCCACTGTTCGTACCTATCAGCCCAAGAAGCGCCAGAGATCCAAGGTTCACGGCTTCCGCAAGAGAATGGCTACCGCCAACGGCCGTAAGGTTCTCGCCCGCCGCCGTGCCAAGGGCAGAGCCAAGCTGTCCGCGTAACCGCCGCGCAGCCATGGCCGCATATACCGCTCATTATGAGTCATAGGGGTGAATGGAAGCAGTTCTGTTCGCCCCATCTGTTTATCAGGGCTCAGGCCCAAAAGAGGCGCAGCTATGCAGTTTTCCAGATCCCTCAAACAAAATCATCTGTTTCGCAGGCTCTACCGCAGGGGTGTTTCCAGCGCCAACGCGTATCTCGTGCTCTACTGCCGTAAAAACGGCAGCACGGAAAACCGCGTGGGCCTGACAGTCAGCGCCAAACTTGGCCATGCGGTGCACCGCAACCGGCTGCGCCGCCGTCTGCGCGAGATTTACCGGCTGCATGAGCAGCAGTTTGTGCGGGGGTATGATCTTGTTGTCGTCGCTCGCACACGCGCGATGCAGGCGGATTACCATCAGCTTGAGCATGCATATCTCTCGCTTGCTGCAAAGCTCGGCGTTTTTCAGCCGGAGGATGCAGAATGAAACGCGTCTTTTTATGGCTCATCCGGTTTTATCAGCGCAATATTTCCCCGGCTTTCCCGCCGCGCTGCCGGTTTTCTCCAACGTGTTCACAGTACGCGCTGGAGGCGATTGAACGGTACGGTGTCTGGAAAGGCGGCATTCTTGCGTGCAGGCGGCTTCTTCGCTGCAATCCGTTTTACAAAGGCGATTACTTTGATCCTGTGCCGTGAAACGGTGCGAATGCGCGCCGGTTTTTTTGGCATCCGTAACAATGGAGGAATTTACCAATGAAAAGATTTCTGGCACTGCTGCTGGTCGTGCTGATGGCTCTCAGCCTGAGCGCGTGTGTTGCCGCGTCCACCGTACAGACAGACGAGTATGCCTCGATGGAGCCTGCTGCGGCCGCCGAAGCCGCTGCTGAGGCAACACAGGACAAGACCAGCATCTCTGACATCATCCGCGTCCCGTTCGGGTATCTGCTCGACTGGCTGCATGCGTTCTGCAAAAACTATGGCGTGGCGCTGATCCTGTTCTCGCTGATCGTCAAGCTTGTTTTGCTGCCGATGGGCATCAAGAGCAAGAAGAGCATGCTGAAAATGTCTCGTATTTCGCCTCTTGTCAAGTCGCTCGAGGCCAAATACGGTGACGACAAGCAGAAATACCAGCAGGAAGTCATGGCGCTGTATAAAGAAGAAGGCGTGTCCACCACGGGCGGCTGCCTGTGGTCGTTCCTGCCGCTTCTGATCATGCTGCCGCTGTACTATGTTATCCGCGAGCCCATCACCTATATGCTGCACAACTCGCGCTCGGTCTCTGCCGCCATCGTTGCATTCATGCAGGCCAAGGGTGTGAACCTGGGCAGCAATGCGTTCTATGCCCAGCTTGCCGCAGCCGGTCACATCGGCGAGTTTACCGAAGAGCTGAAGCAGATTGCCGTCACGGCGAACGCCAACCTCGCCACACTCAATTTTTCCTTCCTTGGCGTTGATTTGGCAGCCATCCCGTCGTTCAAGTTCTGGACGATGCGCAGCTGGCCGGAGATCGGCCTGTTCCTGCTGCCGATCGTATCTGCCGGCCTGCAGGTCGTCTCCATGCTCATCAGCCAGAAGATGAACAATCAGGTCGCCACAAACGCTGACGGTGAAAAGGACGCCGAAGCTGCGAAGACCGCCAATCAGACGAATATGACCATGATGCTGATGATGCCTCTGATGTCTTTGTGGATCGGCTTCTCGATGCCGGCTGCGCTGTCGCTGTACTGGATTGCGCAAGGTCTGTTCTCCACCATTCAGGATATCATTCTCACCAAGCATTACAGCAAAGTTTATGACCGCGAGGATGCTGAGCGTCAGGCCCGTGCTGCCCAGCGCCGCGCTGAAGAAGCCGAGCGTGAACGTCAGCGCCAGCTGCGCCGTGAGCAGAATCCCGACGGCATCATGGACAATGTCAGCAAGAAAAAGCTGAAGCAGCAGGAAAAAGAGGCTGCCGAAAAAGCTGCCAGAGAATACGCCGCGAAGAAGAATCCTGCCGCCGCAGACGCAGAAGAAGCGGAACGCCCGCTCTCCGGCGATCCCGAGCGTCCGTATTGCCGCGGCCGTGCGTATCAGGCCGACCGCTACCGCAGAGGCGCTTCGACAGAAGAAAGCGAGGAATAAGAATTTAATGGAAAAGTTTATCACTGCAACCGGAAAGAGCATCGATCTGGCCATCGCAGCTGCGCTGGAGCAGCTGGGCATGGACCGCGACAGCGTTTCCGTTGAGGTTCTGGAAAATCCGAAAACCGGTTTTCTTGGCTTCGGCGCGCAGCCGGCAAAGATCAAGGTGACCTACGAGGTGCCCGATGAGCAGCCTGCGGCACCGGCGCCCGCGCTTTCCAGCGCGTCGCGCAGCAAACCCAAAAAGGCCGCGCCCGCGTCCGAAAACGCGCCCAAGGTCATCGCTCCGGCGGCAGCACCCGCGCCACGCGTCATCGCGCCTGCAGCTCCTGCGCAGCCTAAGCCGCAGCAGCCAAAACAAGACGCACCGCGCGCACAGAAAGAAGACAAGCCCCGCGGTGATCGCCGCGAGCGCAAGCCGCAGCAGGCAAAGCCTGCTGAGAAGAAGCCCGCTCCCGCGCCGGCCGAGCCCAAGGTCTATGCGCCCGCGCAGCCCGGCTCCGTCGAAGCAACAATTGAACTCTTTGTCAAAGGTCTTCTTGAGCATATGGGCTCCGACGCCGTGCCGCACGCGGTAAAGAGTGAGGACGAGAGCTACATGGTCGACCTTGTCGGAGATAACCTCGGCATTCTGATCGGCCGCCGCGGCGAAACGCTTGACGCGATCCAGCACCTGACCAACTACGCTGTGAACCGCGGCCAGAACAAGCGCGTGCGTATCAACGTCGACGCCGAGAATTACCGCCGCAAGCGCGAGGAATCGCTGCAGCGTCTGGCGCAGAAGGTCGCCGGCAAAGTCGTCAAGTACCGCCGCAACATCACGCTTGAGCCGATGAACGCCTACGAGCGCCATGTGATCCATGCCGCGCTGCAGGAATATCCGGACGTGACCACTTATTCTACCGGCACCGAACCCAATCGCCGCATCGTGGTAGCCTACAGCCGCTACAAGAACACGGAGTTTGAAGAAAAGTAATATCCGGCTTCCGCCGCTGCACATGTGCAGCGGCGGTTTGCGTGCGTGGAAGCCGGTTTTGCGTGAATGCACGGGCTGAAACTCCTGCACTTTTTCCGGTCTGCGGATGGGAGACCCACCATTTTTTGCATGAATTTGCATCGGTTCCGTCATGCAAAAATATTTCTTGCAATACCTCTTGCATATTTTCTCCAAATGCACTATACTCGCCAACGGAAATACGCCGCTACCGGCGCAGACAGGAGACGATTGTATTGGAGCATCTCATAAGAAAGAAACTGAAAAGCTATCTGATCGTGGCAGCGCTGGCTGCATTGATGGGTCTGAGCTATGAGTTATTCGTCTTTCCCAATTCGTTTGCACCGGCTGGCATCAATGGCATCGCCACGATGGTGCAGTATCTGTTTCACCTGAATATCGGTTATTTTTCGCTGATCATCAATGCGCCGCTCCTTGTGCTGGCATGGTTTACCGTGGGGCATGAATTCGCACTGAAAAATGCGGTGTTCGTTCTCACGTTCTCCGCGGCGACTCTGCTGCTGGGCCGTATGGATCTGAGCGAATACGTCTACCGCACCGAAAACGGCACCTCGTCCATTCTGGGCCCTGTGACGGCGGGGGTGATCTCGGGCGCAATCTACGGTCTTGTCATCCGGCAGGGCGGTTCAACCGGCGGTACCGACATTGTTGCCGCCTGCGTTCGCAACCGGAGGCCGGAATACAGCCTTGTATGGATGATCTTTGCGCTGAACGCATCGGTGGCGGTGCTGTCGTATTTCGTCTATGACTGCAAATTTGAGCCGGTCATTTTGTGCCTGCTCTACTGCTATCTCAGCTCACGCATCAGCGACAGTATCCTGAAGGGCGGCCAGCGTGCGCTCAAGTTCGAGGTGGTGACCGAGCATGCCGACGAACTGTCAAAACTTCTCCTGCACGATCTGCAGCACGGCGTGACCGTCATTCCCGCGTATGGGATGTATTCCGGACATACGAAGCAACTGTTGATCTGTGTGGTCAACCGCCACCAGATCGTGGCCTTCCATCAGGCGCTGGCGCAGTTCCCGGATACCTTTGCGTATATCACCGAGGTCAATGAGACCGTCGGAAATTTCAAAAAAATCAGTGTCCCGCCCACCCGCACGGCGCAGAAATGATGACGCTCAGGCATAAATCGCATCAAATCCAGCCTACCGAATTGGTTGGAGGATATGATACTCGCCGCGTTTGTTGCTTTTCTCCGCCGATTTCCGGCAGCGGCAGCCGAATCAATTGCGGCGCGTGTAGCAAACAGTAATTTCGCCGAATGAACGATTTTATTACAAACTTGCAGCAACCCGTCAGGCCTCCGTTCCGGTATCCGGTGCTCAGACCGGAGGCACGCAGTACGCACAACACCAGGAGATTTACCAATGTTTTCTCAAGAAATCATCGATTTTGGGCGGAAGCCCAACGTGATCCGGGACCTTTCGGCTTACGCCGGGAAGCGGAAACAGGAAATCGGAGCGGAGAACGTCTTTGACTTCTCCATCGGCAGCCCCAACGTGCCCGCCCCCAAAGAGGTTCATGAGGCCATGATGGATCTGATCCGGAACGCTGATCCGGTCGCCATCCACGCCTACACCGGTGCAGCCGGCGATCCGTCTGTGCGTAAGATCATCGCCGAACATATCAATCAATCCTTCGGCGATCATGTGGAGCCACGCGGCATTTATATCACTGCCGGTGCCTCCGGTGCCATTGCCGCCGCCCTGAAAGGCCTTACGATTCCCGGCGATGAGGTCATCATTTTTACGCCGCACTACATGGAGTACCTCATCTATACGCAGGCCTACGGGGCCAAGCCGGTCATCGTCCAATCCATGGAGGATACCTTCCAGATCGATGTGGATCGCTTTGCGGACGCCATCACCGAAAAAACCAAGGTGGTCATCCTCAACTCCCCTAACAATCCCTCCGGTGTGATCTATACTGAGCGCACGATCAAGGCTGTCACGGATCTGATGAAGCAGAAGCAGGCCGAGTACGGCCATCCCATCTTCTTGCTGAGCGACGAGCCCTACCGCGAGCTGGCCTATGACAATGCCTTCGTGCCCTATCTCATGAACTATTATGACAACACGCTGGTCTGCTATTCCTACTCCAAGACGCTGTCCATTCCCGGCGAGCGTATGGGCTATCTCGCCATCTGCAAACGCTGCGCCGCCTATCGGGACGTAGTGGACACCTGCGCCGGTGCCGCACGGGCTCTTGGTCACATCTGCGCTTCCAACCTGTATCAGCGGGTCATTGCCCGCTGCGTGGATGTTGTGGCCGACGTAAGCTACTACAAGCGGAACCGGGATCTTCTGGTGTCCAGTCTGGAGAATATGGGCTTCACCTGCGTGCATCCGGACGGCGCTTTCTACCTGTTTATGAAGTCTCCGGTACCCGATTCCATGGAGTTCTGCCAGAAGGCCAAAGAATTTGAGCTCATGCTGGTGCCCGGCCACGACTTCGGCGTGCCGAATTACCTGCGGGTCAGCTACTGCGTGGCATACGAGACTATCCGCAATTCCCTTCCCGCCTTCAGCAAACTGGCCGCAGCTTACGGTCTTGGAAAATAAACATGAAAAAGGACGCGTTGCAAAAGATCTTTTGCAACGCGTCCTACAGGATTTCCGGCTAAATGCCGGTTTTTTTGCTATTTTGTTACTCAGCAAGCGCCCATGAGCAGCTCCATGACGTACATCTCGAGCTTTTCGTAGTTGCGCTCGGCGATGCACTGGGCCTGGAACGCACGGTCGAACTTGTCGACCTTCTCTTCCAGGTCAACGGTTGGAAGGACACCCGGGCCGAAAGTTTCTACGCCTTCATTGACATTCCACGGACCGCAGGTAAAACGGCACTCTCGCGCGCATTGAATGAGTGTGTTTTCAACATTTCCCTGCGCGAAGCGGGAATTCGCTGCGTCATAGTCCTCTCTCCTGTTGAAATCAAACGACAAGTTTTCTTTTCCTCTATCTTACTGCAGAGAAAGACAGCAAATTTAAAAAGAAAAATTTTCATATTACCTATTTACATACTTGGTAAATGGGTGTATGATTCGACCATCGAATTTGAGCAGCCACTTAAGAAAGGAGCAGAATGCAATGGATAGAGCAAGCAATTCTTTCACTTCCATCATGTGTTGTAGCCGAATGTTGTTCTCCCGGGCATATCTTTATGGCCAGGTGCATTCGTCTGCTTTGTGCTGCACCGATGTATGACATTTCGATATGAAATGTGATATATGCCATTTGCCCGGGAGCTTAAACAAGCCCCGGCTTTTTTGTGCTCAGATTCCTTATTACGACAAAACCTACTCACCTGATCATTTGAAAAAGAGGTAATACATTATGAAAAACAGATTGAAAAAAGCTTTCGCCGCCCTTCTTGGTCTTATCTTCATTTTATCTTCCCTTACAGGCTGCGCTTCCAAGCAGGAAGCTGCTTCCGGCACAGATGCTGACACATCAGACAGTGTCATATATAGAACTGTCGACGAAATCAAACAAAGCGGCACGATTAACATTGGCGTATTCTCCGACAAAAACAAATTGCTTTTGTGATAGGAGTGAATGTGATTTTGAATACAAATGCGCGATTGGACGA
>JAEDFW010000187.1 GCA_016297855.1 Oscillospiraceae bacterium | reverse complement strand
TCCAGACTGCACTTTTGCGGATTTTGAGCGAACAGCAAAAAAGCAACTGATGTGGAAAAAGCGCTTGACAATGCGCACCATATATGTTATATCTGTATTAACACATCTAGTACAGTTAATACAGTAAGGGCAGGTGTTTGCATGATTCAACTCAACTACCGTGACCCGCGTCCAATCTATGAGCAGATCAAAGCCGAGCTGCAGCGGCTTATTCTGACACAGGCACTTTCGCCCGGCAGCAAGCTGCCGAGCGTGCGCGAGTTGGCCAGTCAGCTGGCCATCAACCCCAACACCATCCAGCGCGCCTACCGCGAGCTGGATGCCGAGGGCTACACGGTTTCGATCGCAGGAAAAGGATCGTTCGTGGCTGAGATCGCCGTCATCCGCCGTCAGCAGCGGCAGCAGGAGGTTGAGCTTTTTTTGCAGGCAGCCAACCGCCTGCGCGCGCTCGGTTTTACAACGCAGGAGCTGACGGCGTTTCTGGAGCAAAAGGAGGAAGCATCCCATGATTGAAGTACAAAACGTGACCAAGCGCTTTGACGGCGTAACAGCGCTGGATGAACTCTCACTCACGGTGTCGAAGGGTTCGGTCTACGGTCTTGTCGGCCCGAACGGCGCAGGCAAATCCACGATCATCCGCGTGCTGACCGGCATCTACCGCCCGGATTGCGGCAGCGTCTCGATTTGTGGTGCGCCGGTCTATGAAAACCCGGATATCAAGCGCCGCGTCAGCTATATTCCGGACGACTTGAGCGCATTCTCCTTTGAATCCGTCCGGAGCCTGATGCGCTTTTACCGGCAGCTTTATCCGAGCTTCGACGCCCGCCGCTATGAGCAGCTCAAAGATGTATTTGGGCTCGATGAAAAGCAGCCGCTGCGCCGGTTCTCCAAGGGTATGCAGAAGCAGGCGATGTTCTGGCTGGCCATCTGCGCAAGGCCGGAGTATCTGATTCTCGACGAGCCGGTCGATGGACTCGATCCCGTGATGCGCCGGCAGGTGTGGAGTCTGATTCTCGACGACGTGGCGGCAAACGGCACGACGGTGCTTGTCTCGTCGCACAATCTGCGCGAGCTGGAGGACGTTTGCGACCATGTGGGCGTGATGCACAAAGGAACAATGCTGCTCGAGCGGTCGCTGGAAAAGCTGCAGGAGAATTTTGTAAAGGTGCAGCTCGTCACAGAGCATCCGCTGCCCGAGAGTCTGAATGTGGTACACAGCTCCATGACGGGCCGCATCCAGACGCTTATCATCTGCGGCGGCGCGCGGGAAGTATCGGAACAGCTGGCGCTCACGCAGCCGCTGCTGTGTGACCTGCTGCCGCTGACGCTGGAGGAAATTTTCATCTACGAACTCGGAGGTGTGGACTATGACGTCAAAAACATCGTGCTTTGACCGGGCCATTTTCCTGCGCAGTCTGAAAAAGGTTGCGCTCGTCGCGGCAGCGTATACGCTGTTATGGCTGCTGATCCTGCCGCTGTCGCTGCCCGGGGTGTATGAGAGCGCGCTTCGCTCGTCGGACGCAGTGATGGCATGGTCGCTTAGCAGCGCAATTTTGAATAACGCTGGTTCGATCGCAGGCGCAATCACCTTCGTCTATGGGCTGGTGCTGGCGTGGCTCGTGTTCTTCTGGCTGTTCCGTACAAACAGCGCCTATCACCTCGCGTCGCTGCCGGTGAAACGCGAAACACTGTTTTGCACAAATTTCTTCACCGGCCTGCTTGGCTTCCTTGTGCCGCACGCGCTCGTGGCGCTCGTCAGTTTCTTCATCACGGCAGCGATGGGTGAGCCGCTGGCGCTACAGTGTCTGCAGTGGTTCGCGGTCGTGAGCCTCGATTGCCTGTTCTACTACAGCTTCGCGGTGCTGCTCGTCATGGTCGTGGGGCAGATGGCGGCGATGCCGGTGGTGTATGTCATTTTGAATCTTGCCGTCTATGCCGTCTATATCGTCGTGTCAAGCCTCATGAAGACATTCGTCTACGGCATGCCGCAGATCGTTTATGGCTCGGGCGATATTGCCTGCCTGTTTTC
>JAEDFW010000003.1 GCA_016297855.1 Oscillospiraceae bacterium | reverse complement strand
CATACTGCATCAGGTCGATGCAGTGCACGCCCATGTCCATCATCGCGCCGCCGCCACCATTTTTCTTGCTCTGCCGCCAGTTGCCGGGCATGTCGGGATACCAGCAGGTGAACTGCGAGTAGCCGGAGACCGGTTTGCCGATCTTACCGTCAGCGATAGCCTGCTTCATGGCCTGCACATATGCGCCAAAGCGCATCATGAGACCTGCGGCAATTTTTACGCCCTTGCTCTTGCAGTAGTCGACGACCTTCTGTCCCTCCTCCGAGGTCATGGCCAGCGGCTTTTCAATCAGAATGTGCTTGCCGGCGTCCGCAGCCATCATGGCCTGCTTGGCGTGCAATACGACAGGCGAGGCAATATAGACTGCGTCGATCTCCGGATCGGCCAGCAGTGCGGCTTCACTGTCATACGCACGCTTGCAGTTCCATTTTGCGCGGGATTTTTCGGCCAGCTCCATGTTGATTTCCATCACGGCAACCAGCTCTGCGTTGTCACACAGCATCATGCCGGGAATGGTTCTGCGGTCAGCGATACCGCCGGCGCCGATGACGCCCCAGCGAAGTTTTTTCATAGTAAAGGCTCCTTTTATTTTAGTGTGTCAGATCATGTATGAAATCTTATGCGCTGTATCCAGTACAGGCAAAGGTATAATCGAAAGTCATATCTGCCGCTGCTGCCGCGCGGCAGGCCGTCCGGTGGTTGGTTTTGTACAAGGAAGGAAGAGAAAGGATTATATTTGTGGAAACAGGGGGTAAAACCCCCTGTTTCCATTGCGGAACCGATTGCTGTGATCAGAATGAATCAGTTGAAGCTCCAGAACTTTTCAACGTTGCTGTTGTCAACGACAAACAGGGCGATGTTGGTCTGGGTGGGAACTTCCTTGCCTTCAAAGTGAGCGATGGCACCATCAATGATGAACTGCGCCAGGACCCACGCGTCAACGTTCAGGCAGGCCTGATAGTTGACGTCGTTGTCATGCAGCATGCCGAACGGCTCCTGGCCGTAAGCGCCCATGGAGAAGACCTTGACGGAGGTGTTGCCCGCAGCCTGCAGTGCTGCAACAGCGCCCTGCGCGCCGTTGTCAACGTCGGAGATGATGTAGTCGTACGGCTCAACGACAGCGGCGATCGCGTTGTAAGCGGTCTCGCGGTTGCCCTGAGAGTCATACTTGTTCAGAACTTCGATCTGGCAGCCTTCTGCGTTGGCAGCATCGATGACCTCATGCAGGCCAACAAAACGCTCCTGGCAGTGGGTGGAGACGGCGTTGGTCAGCTCAACCACACGGGCCTTGCCATCGTTGTGCTCCTTGACATAGTTGACAAAGTACTCGCCGATCAGCGTGCCGGTGGCCTTCTGATCCCAGGTAACGGTGGTGACGGCCTTCTCAGCACCTTCGGTCCAGTAGCCGTCGTAGATGATGATGGGGATACCGGCATCATGCGCCTTGTTCAGGGCTTCGCCGACACCGTCGGGAGTAGCGGGGTCAACAAACATGATATCAACATTGTTGGCGATCATGTTCTCGACCTGCTTGGTCTGGGTCTCGTCGTTCAGGTCGCCGTCTTCGCAGGCCAGATCAGCACCGTAGTACTTGCCAAGCGCTTCCAGAGCGCCAGCAAGAGCTGCGCACCATTCGTCGCCCTTGTAGACGATCGTGCAGCCGATCTTCTTGCCCTCCAGAGCAGTGGTGTCCTGCAGCACAACAGCGGCGGGAATACCAAGCTCAGCAGCCTTGCCTTCGGTGGAGATCTCATCAGTCTTGACAGCGCCTTCGGTATCGGCGGGTTCTTCTGCGGCAGGTTCTTCTGCAGCGGGTTCTTCTGCAGCGGGTTCTTCTGCAGCAGGCTCTTCCGCGGCGGGGGCTTCCGTCTTGGGCTCTTCGGCAGCGGGCTTGGTAGCACACGCGACCAGCGTCAGAAGCATGACCAGAGCCAAAAGCATAGCGATCAGTTTCTTCATTTTCGTATTCCTCCTTTAAAATATATCTAATCAGGCTCGCCTGTTTAGACCGTGAACGATCAGACGCACAGCGCCATGATCTTTTCCTGTGTGGCCTCTCCCGCCATCAGCTCACCCATCTTGCGGCCTTCGTGCATGACCATGATGCGGTCGCACATGCCGAGAATCTCGGGCATTTCAGAGGAAATCATAATAACGGTTTTGCCTTCTTTGACCATCTGATTGATCAGACGATAGATCTCGGCTTTCGCGCCGACGTCGATGCCGCGTGTCGGCTCGTCGAGGAACAGAATCTCGGAGTTTTGGAACAGCCACTTTGCGATAACAACCTTCTGCTGGTTGCCGCCGGAGAGGTACTGCACTTCCGTATCCATCGACGGCGTACTGACGCGCAGTTTCTTGGCGTACTCCTGACTGAGCTCTTCCTCCAGCTTGCTACTGATAACGCCGCCACGGATGACGCGCTTCATATTGACAAGCGTGGTGTTTTTCTTAACAGACATGATCTGTACCAGACCCTGCAGTTTGCGGTCCTCAGGAATCAGGCCCAAGCCGTCGCGGATGGCGTCGGAGAAGGTATGGTACTTGACCCGCTTGCCGCGGACATAGACCTCGCCGGACTCCGGCTTGTCGATACCGAGGATGGCGCGGGCAAGCTCGGTGCGGCCGGCGCCGACCAGACCGGAAATGCCGAAAACCTCGCCGGATTTAACCTCAAAGCTGATGTCCTTCAGCAGGCCGCGGCTCAGATGCTCAACCTTTAGGATTGTATCGCCGAGCTCGGCGGGCTCCTTCGGATATTCCTGACCCATTTCACGACCGACCATCATGTTGATCAGACCCTGACGATCCACCTGAGAGATCGGGAGCGTATTGATGTGCTGGCCGTCGCGCAGGACGCTGACGTTGTCGCACAGGTCAAAGACTTCGTCAAGACGGTGCGAGATATAGATGATTGTGATGCCTTTCGTGCGCAGCTGCTTGACGATGCGGAACATGACTTCCAGCTCACGGTCGGTCAAAACGGCAGACGGCTCATCCATGATCAGAACCTTGGAATTGTTGTTGATGGCGTGCATGATCTCGACAACCTGTTTTTTTGCCACGGTCAAAGACGAGACCTGCGCGTTGATGTCGATGTCCATGCCGAGATCGTCGACGATCTGCTGCGCACGGCGGCGCATGCCGGACCAGTCAACAAGTCCGCCCTTCATCATCACGTTGCCAAGGAACATATTTTCCGCAACGGACAATGGCTCGGCCAGCTTGATTTCCTGATGCACGACGCTGATACCGGCGCGACGCGCCTCGATGGGGCTCGAGAAGTGGCATGTCTTACCTTCCAGAACGACTTCGCCGGCGTTTGGCTGGTAGATACCGGCAAGAACCTTGATGAGCGTGGACTTGCCCGCGCCGTTCTCACCGACAAGGCCGTGGATCGTGCCGCGTTCGACGTTGATGGTAACGTCATCGAGTGCCTTGACGCCGGGGAACTCTTTCGTGATGCCGTTCAGAGACAGAATATAATCGTTCATATTTCACCCAACCTTTCTATGTTGATACGATCGCGGTCAGGTCAATTAAGACTTTTTCTTGTTGCTGGCAACGTCAAGCGTGACGGCGAGCACAAGCACGACGCCCTTCAGAACGTCCTGCACGAACGGATCGACACCCATCTGGGAGAAACCGTTGAACAGTGTGTTCAGGAAGATACAGCCGAACATCGTGCCGATGACGCGGCCCTTGCCGCCGGCCAGCGACACGCCGCCGATGATCGAGCTGATGACAGCGTCGAACTCATAGTTCTGGCCGTTGGTAACGGCGACGGAATTGAGTCGGGACATCAGTACAAGGCCGCCGAACGTGGCCAGGATACCGCCGAGCAGGAACGTGCCCAGCTGATAGAGCTTGACGTTGATGCCGGAGAAAAATGCTGCTTCGCGCGAACCGCCGACCGCATACAGGTTACGGCCAACCTTGGTTTTGGACGTTACAAACTGCGCCACAATATACAGTGCCAGCATCAGAAGAACGCAGACAGGGATGGTGTTGTTAAAGATGTAGCCGCGTCCCATCCAGGCGATGGACTCGGGCATCTTGGGGATCGGCACTGCCTGTGTCAGAAGCTTTGCAACGCCGTAGCAGATGTACTGTGTGCCGAGCGTTGCAATCATGGCCGGAACACCGACATAGGCGACCATCAGGCCGTTGACCAGTCCCACGGTCAGGCCAATTGCGAACATAATGACGATTGCAAGACCGGTGCTCATACCGACATTTTTCATAAGTACGGCGCCGACACAGCTGGTCAGACAGACCATACGGCCGAGGGACAGGTCGAAGTTGCCGGTCAGCAGCATGATCGACTGGCCGAGAGCAACGATGGCGACGGTTGAGCTCTGCAGCAGAATCGTTTTCCAGTTATCCCAGGTCAGGAAATACTGCGCGCCGAACTTAACATACGAAATGATGGAGAAGACAATGATCAGCAGCGCGATGCCGACCAGCGACATCCAGTCCTTGACCAGCGCACCGACGCTCTTTTTGCCTCTCAGTGTGGTTGCATTTTTACTCATGAATGATTCCTCCCTGTTATTTCGCTCTGAATCTCCGCTGTTTACGGCAGCAGATGCCTGGTGCTATGGCGCGGATAGACGTTGTAGGGGCGGAAGCCCTCGGCATAGGCTACGCCGCACTGATAGCCGCGATATCTGGAGCAGGTGCGAATCATATCCACAAAGTCGATGCCGTCGTGATCCAGCATCCACTTGATCTGCGATTCGTGCATCTCAAGTGCTTTGAGCTTGCGCTCGATCTGGTCAGTGATATCGACATAGTGAGTCGGATTAAAATCCACGCCCGCCAAGGTATCCATAAAGAAGGTGGGGATCATGCTTTCATACGCCGGGTAGTTGACCGAGCGATGCGGCAGACCCGACATGAATGCGCCGTTGGTCGCCAGATGACTGGTCTCTACATGATCCTGCATATAGTCCACGTCGCTGTGCGTGATGATAACGTCGGGGCGTGTATAGCGAACCACATCGGCCACGGCGTCAATCTGCGCCTGGTCGTGCCGGTTGACCTGCATATCCGAGACGTTGATATTGAATACTTCCTTCGCGCCGATGTACAGACCTGCGTTTTCCGCCTCTTTGGCACGAAGCTCGCCCAGAGGACCGGGCTCGATGATGACGTGCCCCTGATCACCGTTTGCCACATGGCACATATAGACGTCTGCACCCTGCTCAACATATTTCCTCAATGTACCGGAGCATGCAATCTCCAGATCATCAGGATGGCAGCCAATCGCCAATACTCTCATGTTTGTTTCACCTCTCGCTGAATTACGGGGCGTTTGCTCCGGACACGGAAGATACCGGCGGCAGCATTCTGCGCGCGGCAACTGTAAAGCGCTGCGGCATGCTCCCTATACTCACAGTAAAGCAAAAAAAGCGCTTTTTGTCAACACAATTTCTAAAGCAATTTTATTAAATATAAAAAAATGGTGAAAAATCCACAATTATTATGCTGGAATTTTAGCTGATATAGTGGTTCTGATTCGTTCGGTTTACAATCTTTTATAAATTATCTGTATTTGCAGCAACACACGACATGGAAAAGTGAAATTCCCGCCGGCAAGAAACGCCTGCCGGCGGGAATATGGACACAGTTATGCCAGCAGACCGCCGGCGGCTTCAATCTCTTTCTTTACCAGACGCAAAGAGGCAACCGCTTCTTCAGGCGGTGCAACCGACAGGTCGTTTTTACCTTGCAGACCTTCGATGAAATACTTCAGTTCGTTATAATATCCACCCAGCGACGAAATGTTGCCGCCGATGCTGTTTTCGCCGGAATACTGCTGCTCGATCTCCGGATGGAATGGATCGCCCTGCTCAGGATAGACGGTCAGCCCGTTTGCGTCGTAGGTGATCGTCGCCTGCTCCAGTTTGACGCGGAAGGTTGCGCTGAAGGGGAAAGTGGCGGGATAGTCCCAGGAGGCCTCAATGCTGACGGCAACGTCCTTGCCATAGTTGTAGATGGCGAAAATGTGGGTGATCATGCCGTCTTTGTCGCGGTTGGCGCCGGCCTGAACCCGATCGGGATCGCCCAGCAGGTAGCGGACGAAGTCCACGTCGTGGATGTGCATATCAACAGCCACGCCACCGGAGAGCGATGCGGAGGACAGCCAGTTGTTGCTGGCCCAGCCGGGACGAGAGGAGACACGCTGGAACACGCCCGAAAGAACGCGCCCGTAGGTCCCTGCGTCTACCGTCTTCTTCAGCCAAGCATACTCGTCCCACAGACGGATTACCTGGCCGATCATCATCTTGCGGCCGGTACGATTTTTGACCTCCAGAATCTGCTGTGCCTCTTCTTCCTGCAGGCAGATGGGCTTTTCGCAGAATACGTCGCGTCCGGCCTCCATTGCCGCGCATGCCGTCGCCGCATGCAGGTATGTCGGCAGGCAGATATCCACCACGTCCACGTCTGCCTGCTTAATCAGATCCTCGCTCGAAGCATAGCCTTCGGCGCCGGTCTGTTGTACCATTTTTTCCAGAAACTCCGGCCGTGCATCGGATACCGCCGTGACCTTTACGCCCTTATCTTCCAGTGCCGCATAGCATGCTGCGTGCATGCCGCCCATAAAGCCGCAGCCAATCAGTCCAACTTTGATCATGTCTGTATCCTCCCAATCAAAACTCTTTTTTCAGGATCCGGCCAATGGAGGCCGAAGTGTTGTAAATGATCTGATCCGAAGCGTGGGTATACGGCGGGATCATCTCGCCCGTGACCCAATCGTCATAGCCGATATCAGCAAATGCCTGCATGACAGCCGGCCAGTCCACGTCGCCGGAAAGAATATCGACAAACGAATTCAGTCCGCCCGGGTTGCGGCGGAAGTCTTTGAAGTGCACCTTCTTGATGCGCTTTCCCAGGATACGGATCCAATGCTCGGGATAACCGGAATGCACCACGTTGCCCACGTCGAAATACGCACCGACGCGCTCGCTTCCGATCTCGTCCAGGAACTGGCGCATTTCCAGCGGTGAGAGCAGGAATCGGTTCCACACATTTTCTATGCCGATGTTGATGCCGGCATCCTCCGCAATGGGAGCCAGACGCTTCATTTCCTGCAGCGCGCGCTCCCAGCACACATCGTACGCAACGACAGGACGCTCGGGAACAAACTCCACGGAAACACTGCCGGGCACGACCAAAACGGTATCGGCGCCCAGCGCCTTTGCCGTTTGAATCTCGCACACGGCGGCCTGATGCGCTTGCTCGCGCTCGTCCGGATCATCCGAAGTGAACGAGTACGCCCAGAAGAGGCTGCTTGCAACGCTGGGCAGCGCCAGACCGAGCGCTTGCGCTGCACTGCGGATCTCAGCCAGATGCGCAGCTGTGGTCTGCATGGTCACATCGCCTTCCGCGTCCAGCGTCAGCTCGATACCGTCGAACCCCGCATCCTTTGCGGTCTGCATGGCCTGAAACACGTTTTTGCCGGAGAACGACCAGTAGCTAATGGATTTTTTCATACACATACGCTCCTTCTTGTCTGTTCTTTGTATTTACTTTTTGTTTTATCGCGTCTATAATCTCATTATAGTCCGAGAACATGAGCTTACAATATAAAATCCGGCGCAAGATTTATAAAATCAGACAGGAGCGTGGGCAGAAATGGAATATACGCCGATTTCACTGAACACGGTCTTTGATGTGGAAGCGGTAGTAAACATCGCATATTACAAGCTGGAGAGCGACTATTGCTTTTCCGGGGAGTCGCATGCGTTCTGGGAATTCATTTACGTTGACCGCGGCAGTCTAATTGTTACGGCAGGTGCGGACCGGTACTTTTTGAAGGCTGGCGAACTGGCGTTTCACTGCCCGGACGAGTTCCATTCCTTTCAGTCTGTGGGCGAAAGCGACGTGATGGTTGTCTCGTTCTGCTGCGAAAGCGACGCCATGCACCGGCTGGAAAAGAAGGTGCTGCTGCTGCACCAAAAGGAACGGCAATGCCTCAAGCAGCTGATCGACGAGGCGCAGCAGGCATATCAGTATTTTGAAAACGATCCGCCGCAGGTCAATCTGCGCAAGAAGCCGACGGCTCCATGGGGCAGCGACCAGCTTGTCAAGCTGTATCTGGAGCAGCTTCTGATCTGGATCTGCCGCCGTGATGACAATCTGCGCTTTTCGCAGCGCGCCGTCACGTCCACGCAGTTCCACCAGCACCTGCTCCTTGCGCAGACGGCGCGAGAGTATCTCGCCGCGCATTATGCCGAGGCCATCACACTTTCTTCTCTGGCGGCGGCACTGGGCGTCAGTGTTTCGCAGCTCAAGCGCGTGTTCCGCGAGCAGGTTGGCCAGTCGGTCATCAGCTATCTGACTGCGCTGCGCATCGGCGAGGCCAAGCGTCTGATCCGGCAGGGGAATCTGACGTTTACGCAGATTGCCGAGTGCGTCGGGATCGAGAGCATCTATTATTTTTCCAATCTTTTTAAAAAGCAGACGGGTATGAGCCCGACAGAATATGAAAAAACGTTGAAAGGATAAGGAGCTTGCACAAGATGAGAAGTTATGTTCTGAAAAAGACCGGAGAAAACCCGGATTGGCGTACGATCGACGCGCTGCGGATCGATAATCTTCAGTGGACCGAGCCGCCCCTGGACATCCGCGCGCAGGCACAGCTGTGCTGGGATGAGGACGGGATCTACGTCCGCCTGCGTGCGTGGGAGACGGAGATCCGCGCCCAACACCGCGGCCCCATGCAGTCGGTGTGTGAAGACAGCTGTCTGGAGTTTTTTCTGCGGCCGACCGAAGATCTGCGCTATTTTAATTTCGAATTCAACCCCAATTGTGCGCTTTATCTGGGATTTGGCGAGAATATGCCTGCGTTGACACGACTTGCGGTGCAGGATGAGGCAGAGATCTTCCGGCCGCTTGCCGAGTATCTGCCCGATGGCTGGCAGATCGTCTACCGTGTACCGTTCTTCTTTATCCGGCGTTTTTTCCCGGATTTTACGCCGCAGATTGGCTTGGCCATGTACGGAAATTTCTACAAATGCGGTGATCTGACAAAGAAGGCGCATTACCTGTCATGGAATCCGATGCGCTGCGAAACGCCGCAGTTCCACAGGCCGCAGGATTTCGGCCGTCTGATCCTGGGAGACTGAAAACTGTGAAAATTTCACAAAAATCTTTTATAAAATCTATTTAAAAATAATTGCCGTCCTGAATTGACACCCGAAAACCGGCATGCTATGATACTTTCACAGGAGAATCTGCAAGCGCCGCGCGCTGCTGTGCGGCCGTGTTTTTAAAAGGAGGCTATTTTATGAACATGATCGACACTCTGAAGGGTTCCTATTTCTCTGAAGTACTGCCCGAGGGATGGGATATTGAGAAGATCTATCAGTGCGTGACCAATGACCCGGCAACGGTCGGCGAGCGCCAGAGCTTTTGGAACGATGGATTCCGTCCGGTGGAATGCACAAATCTGGAGGAATTCGGCGCATACATGGGTCATGAGATCGCCATGCAGATCAAGCAGACCAAGGAGGAGGGGCGCAAGCTGATCCTCATTCTGCCGGTCGGCCCGATGGGCATGTACAAGTGGGCGGTCTACTTCCTGAAGGAATGGAATGTCGACTGCAAGCACGTTTATGGCTTCAATATGGACGAATGGGCTGACGCCGAGGGCAATACGCTGCCCGCATCCGATCCCGCCGCGTTCCAGAACGCCATGACGGAAGCGTTCTACGGCCCGCTCGGCGAGCTGACTGTGCCCGTTGAGCAGAGAAACTTCGCAACGAAGGAAAACCTGCCCACCTATCCCGAGAAGATTCGCAAACTGAAGGCCGAGGGCGCCAAGCAGGTGCTGGTCTACGGCATCGGCCGGATGTGCCATATCGCTTTCTGGGAGCCGCATTTCGCCAAGGATTATGCCAGCTACGAGGACTGGAAGGCTGCCGAGTACCGTGTGGGTGCGCGCCTGCATCCGTTCACCATTGAGCAGAATGCCATCACGTCCTTCCGTTCCAGCTGGCCGCTCATCCCGTGCTATGCCAATACCATCGGCCCGTGGGTCATCTTCAATTCCGATTATGCCATCGGCGGCGCCGACGGCGTTCTGTCGCGCGGTATGCAGTGGCAGGGCATGAGCTTCTGGATGACGCTTCGCTATGGCCCCTGCCAGTACGTCACCTCCAGCAACATCCCCACCATGCCCGGCAAGCTGTTCTATATGAAAGAACTGGCCGGCCCGCTGTGTGCGGATACCAACTGATCCGCCAGTAACAGTCAGACGGTAGGAAAACAGGACTCCACAGTTTTTGTGAAGTCCTGTTTTCGACTATTGCGGATGCTTTTCAAAATAGCGCCGCAGACCCTCGATCAGCGCTGCGTGGTCGCGAAGATCTGGCAGCCCCGAGACGGCGATGACGCCGATCACGCTGCCGCCGCGCAGACGGATAGGAAAGCCGCCGCCGCATGCGGCGTACTGCATCGGGTCGAGGCACCAGTCACGCGCAAGATCTTCCCCGTTCTGCGCAAGCTCGAATTTACAGCGCAGTGAGCTTTTCTCCATGGTGTTGACGATGTTGCGCTTTCGCTGCAACCACTGCTCGTGGAACTTCCCTGTTCCGTCGGGATAGTAGCGGAATATGAGCACATGATTGAGTTCGATTTCCACCGCCAACGGCCCTTCCATCTCAGCGCACGCGGAAACCAGCGCACAGCCGAGTTCCCATGCGTCGGCATGAGAAAAATTGCGGAACTGATATAGCTGCTCCTGCTGCAGGCATTGTTCCAGATCCATGCTGTAGCCACCCTTTCTGTCCGGCCGGAGGCCGTATTGATAAAATCTATTTTACCATATCCGAACTTTTTTGTACAGCGTCTGCCGGCAAACGATTTACAACGTCAAACGAGTATATTATAATAATTTTATAAAGCGAAAGGACGGCGTGCCAGCCGCCATAGGGTATTACGATGAAAAAAGCAGGGATCAATCTGATCGAAGTAAAAGAGCGAAACCGGGCTTTGCTGCTGCAGTCGATCTGTACAGCCGGCACCATTACGCGCAGTGAGCTTTCAGAAAGTCTGCAGCTGTCTCCTATGACTGTGACCAACATTACAAGCGAGCTGCTGCAGAAGCATATTATTGAAGAAGTTCCGCCGCTCGATCCGGTCAAAACGCCCGGTCGCACGCCGATGCTGCTGCGCATCGGTAACGTTTCCCCGGTCATTCTCGGCGTATATATCTCACGAACCTGCCTGCACGGTGTGGTATGTGGGATGTCGATGCAGCTTCTGGTGCGGAAAAGACGGCCGCTGACCGCCGGGGACAATGAGCAGAGCCTGGTGCAGAAGATGCGCGAAATGATTACGCAGCTTGCCGGCAGCACAGATCGGCCGATTCTGGCGCTCGGCGTGTCCACGGTCGGTATTATCAATGCCGAAAACACCGGCATCGCATATGTCACTGACTTTTTCGGCATCCGATCGCTCGATTTGCAGAAAGCGCTCCAGCCTTTTGTCCCGTTCCCCATCTTCGTCGGCAACGATATGAAAGCGTCGGGTCTGAGCGAGCTCTATTTTGGCGCAGGCAAGGATGTGGACAGTTTCCTCTATGTCGGCCTTACCGGCGGCCTCGGTGCAGCCGTCGTCTCAAATCACGAGCTGCTGGATGCGTGCGGCGAACTTGGCCATACATCCATCGACGATGAGGGGCTGCAGTGCGCCTGCGGCAGCCGCGGATGTCTTGAGCTGTATGCCAGCACGCCCACGATCCTGCGCCAGATCCAGCGGGAATGCGGCGTGACGCTGGAAAACATGGCACAGGCCGCTACCTTTGCATTGACGGACATGACCGCCTATACCATTTTCTATAACGCCATGCGCCATCTGGCCTATGGGCTGAACAACTATCTGAACCTGATCAACGTCTCTACGATCATCCTCGGACACGACGCGGCGTTGCTGCCGGGAGAGTTTGTCAGCCTTCTGGAGCAGTGGCTCTCGCGCATCAATGTCTCGGTACATCAGAGGCAAATGCGGCCGGCCTTTGTAAAGGCGCGCTTCGGCGAGGATTCTCCCGTTTATGGTTCGATCTGTGTTGTCTTGCAGCAGCTGTTTCAGGGAGAACTTTTCGACCGGTTGTTTGATCTCTGAGCAGAGCTGTCTTTGGCAAAAAGCTGCGCCGGCCTGCAGTGCAGGCCGGCGCATTACACTCTGCGGCAAGGTATTCTTCTGGCGTCGCAGCAAACAGATGTAAAAAACATCTCAAGGTATGCTGAAACAGCCTTCGACCCACATGCTGGGCCGAAGGCTGTTTGGTTGATTGAGTGCTTTCGGAAACTACTGCCTGACAGATGACGAAAAAGCGTCGGTCGCTGCTCCCAAACGCGTCGGGACTCGTTTTTACAGCCGGTCGATACCCGCTTGCAGCGCCTCATAGAACGTTCCCAGATGTACGCCGTCGACGGTGCGGTGATTGACCTCCACGGTCACATTCAGAACAAAGCGTTCACCGCGATTCTGGTATTTTCCCCAGGTAACGCGCGGAATGCAGTCGTTAACGTCCAGATTGCGCTCCGTCACAAAGCCCGTGATCGGGAACCACGGCAGACAGGAGAAATAAATGAGATCGTCCCGCACCTCCATCGCGGGGTCAAACAGCGTCTGCTGGGAAAGCGCCTGCGCTTTTGCGTTCCGGCAGAACACGGCCATGTCTGTGCCGCGCGGCAGCGTGACGATGATGAAGCAGTCGCTGCCGGGCAGGATGTCGGTGCAGCTGGGGATCAGCGTATCGAGAACGACAAGCTGGCCTTCTCGAATGCGTATGCAAAGCGCCTCGACAGACTCCATTGCCTCAGTGATGAGATAGGCCAGGCTGTAATAAAACGACAGCCCGTTTTCGTGCGTAAATCGGCGCAGGTTTGTCACGTCCAGCTCAAATGTGACCGAGTAGAACGGATGATCGCAGGCGGAAAACAGCGCATAGATCTCGCGCCGGTTCCAGCTGGCGGGGTCGATGATCTTCATATCAGTCCTCCTGCAGCAGTCTGTCGAAGTCCGAGACCGTTTTGCAGTAGAAGTCGCAGTTTCTGCGCATAAAACCCTCGATCTCGGGAATATCATTCGCCCAACCGGCGGCTGCAAAATCCACCCCGGCTGCACGCGCCATGTCATAGCCGGGCTTGAGATCGTCGAGCATCAGAAGCTCGTTTTTTTCAAGACCGAAGCGCTGCATAATCTGCAAAAGCGGCCATGCGTTTGGCTTGCGCTGCTCCATTGGCAGTTCCCAGCCGAAAATGAGATCGGGCATGGGAAGCCGGTTTTCGCGGTAATCGCGCACGATGGTTTCGGACGTGGAGTGCGAGACCACAGCGATACGACCGCCCTGCGCGCGATGGCGCTCGAGAATATCCCGCATCCCTTGATACGCGCGCGGCACGCGGGTTTTCACATATGCCTGCCAGAAACGGTATTCTTCGTCCAGCTCATCCGGCGTAAAGTGCAGCTCGTCTGTAAACAGCTCCATGATGCCGGGGTCAAAATTCTTGCGGAAATACTCCTCCAGCGTATAATGCGCTTCAGGGCGGATCTTCGACAGAAATTCCAGAAACGACGGAAAATGGATGGTGGCGGTGCTGTTCACAACGGTGTCGTCATGATCGAGTACCAGACATTTGTAGCGCATGGACGCTCCTCCGTAGTTGTTTTCTGCCATTATATCTGATCGGGCGCGAATTCTCAAGCTCTGTGACAGTTTTCTCTGAAAACCGGTGAAAAAAGACGATTTTTACGGCAACGCTGCACAGACGGCGGAAAAACACTCATCTTTTTTTATGAAATTTGCAAAAGCAGAAAGAGTGTGCTATACTGTGAAAAAATAGACGCAGAAAGCAAATGTGATGGAATGGAGGGAACCCGATGAAAAAGAGTTTGGCGCTTCTGCTGGCGCTGGCGATGCTGGCGAGTGTTTTGACCGGCTGCTCGGGAAAATCCGACGGCGGGATTCAGGCCCGTGCGTTTGACAGCGATGAAACGCTTGTGCTCGATCTCAAGGCCGATGTGAACAGCGGCGACTTCGTTTCCTACGGCGGCTATCAGTTTGAGACGGGCAAGAGCCTGGATGCGATGCAGAAGCTGATCGTGAAGAAAAACAGCGGCATTGCAAGCGCAAAGTTTGAAAACGACTATGGCCCGTGCTGGCTGTTTACCAAGGAAGACGGCAGCGTGACACACTACTGGTGTTTGTATCAGAAGGAGCCGCAGAACATCAAAGACTGGTATATTTTTGTCGGCGCGCACCGCGAGCTGCGGCTGGCTGACCGGAACTATGATCTGCTGCTGCCGCTGCATCTCATCTCTGACAGTTACCTGCGCGACAACATGGCCGACCGTCTGGAACTGGACACAGCCTATGCGTGCGGCCTTTTGGAGACGGAGAACACCATGCAGGAGCTGTTCTACAGCTTTTACGCATCATCCGGTCTGTACACCGTTACCGGCAGCGAGCAGGGCTTTTTGCTGACGGATCGCCAGTCTGGCGGGCAGCAGCTGCAGTTCAGCTTCAATGAGTCTGGCGGTACGGGCTGGTTCACCATCAGTGTGCCCGCGCCCGAAGAGCCGGAGCCTTCGGCTGTGGCTTCGGTGGAGTATGGCGTCGGCGAGGACGCACTCACCCGTGATCTGCCCGAGAACGACGCGCTCGCGCTGAGCGAGATGCTTCTGAATGCAAACTTCTCCGACGATCTTTCTTCCGTGCCGGCAAGCGAACCCAATTTTACAGTGATCATCGGCGAAGACCGCTACGGCGTCGAACTTATCTGGAAGGATGACACTTGGGACTGCGGTATTTTCTACGGCGAGAGCGGTTATGCCACGTTCACGACCGAGCAGGCCTGCCGCGTGGCGGGCATCTTCGGCGCGAACCGGCTCTTTACGCCTGACGAGTCTGTGTCCGATTGGCCTGCCGATCTCGATACTGAGATTACGCCCATGGGAGCGTGCATGATTGTCACGGCCACTAGCTTGAATGTGCGCAGCTTCCCGTCGACGAACGGAGATATTCTGCAGTCGCTGCCGCAGAACACGGCGGTCGCTGTATGCGGCAAAACGGCGAACAACTGGTATGAGATCGTGCTGAACGGCATATATGCCTACGTCAGCGCGGATTACCTCGTGACCCCGACAACAAAACAATAACACAAGGCGGCAGGCGCATGTTTGCGCCTGCCGCTGATTGCAAGATATGGCGAAAGCCGGCATCGTTTGATGCCGGCTTCCTTTTGAAAAAGAGAGGAGAGAAAAAGAGGTGAAAGCATGTTGATTGGTACAAAGAAGCGCTGTCGGCTGTCTCCGGGTATTCCCGGAAACCAACGTTCCCTGTGACTGTAGAATACCCGAAACTGGGGATGATGTGGTGAACAGTTTGTAAACGAAGCATGAAGATTCTCTAAAGATTCTCAAATCATCCAGGTGCTGCCTGCGCAGCAGAAAGAAACAGGCGTTCAACCAAAGCGGGCGATATAACCGCAGCGGCGGCAGAGCGGGTGTATGCGTACGCTGCGGGAAAAACCATCTGCAATCTCGCGTGCCAGCGGAGAGGCGAGAATGTCTGCAAGCTCCTGTGAAAAAAGATTGCCGAGCGCCATCCGGCCATCGGCGTCGAGACAGCAGGGCACGACGGTTCCGTCGCACAAAACGGCCAGCTGCCCGGTCAGCGCGCGGCAGCGGCCATGTTCGCCGCGGTCGGACGCGTCCATGGACGGCCAGTCGAATTTCTCGCCGCAGTTGATGTAGACTGTCTCACCCAGTCGCCAGCCCCAGGTATTTTTTTGCCAAGGCTGCGGAAATGCCGCGTGCAGCGCAGCGAGGATTGCGTCGTTTTTTTCATGCAGGCCGCGCGTGGCTTCACCGTCGAGATTCCACAGCCGGTAGCTCAACAGCTTGCCGTGCGCGGCGGCTTCACGGCCAAAGGCGGCGCAGGCGCGAACATACGCATCAAAATCCCCGCATGCATTTGCCTCAAACGAGTGCAGGCTGATGTTCACACGCCGCAGCGCGGGGGCACTCAGCAGAATTTGCTGCCGCTGTTGTAACAGCGTTCCGTTGGTGGTGAGATTGATGCGGAAGTCCAACTGTTGCGCGATGGCAAGTATTTCGGCCAGCTGCGGGTGAAACAGCGGCTCTCCCATCACATGCAGGTGCAGATATTCCGTCACACTGCGCAGCTTACCGGCGAGTATGCCGAATTCCTCCGGTGAGAGAAAGCGCTTTTCCCGTCGCGTGCCGGGGCAGAAGCTGCACCTGAGATTGCAGACGTTCGTAATCTCCAAAAAAACCTTCGAATACACCGCACCGCCTCCTTTTTGCCATTGTAGCAGGAAAAACCGGCGAAAACAAGCGCGCGGCATGGAAAACGGGCGCGCAATGTGGTATACTGCTAAAAAAGACACGGGAGGATACGGATATGACACATGCGGAACAGGCGCAGGCGCTTTTTATGCAGGGCTATAACTGCGCACAGGCGGTATTTGCTGCGTTTTGCGATGAAACGGGACTTACACAGCAGCAGGCGCTGAAGCTCGCGTCCGGCTTTGGCGGCGGCGTGGGCGGTATGCGCGAGGTGTGCGGCGCGGTGAGCGGCCTGACGCTCACGTTGAGCGCCATTTACGGCTACGATGCGCCCGACGACCGCGCGGCAAAGCTGGCACTTTACCACGGCGTGCAGGAAGCAGCGGAGCGATACCGTGCGGAAAACGGCTCGATCATCTGCCGCGAGCTTCTCGGTCTTTCTCAGGACGTGAAAAAAGTCGATCCCGCGCCGCGCACACAGGAATACTACAAAAAGCGTCCTTGCCCTGAGCTTGTGGCCATGGCTGCGCAGATCGCGGACGATTATATTGCCGCGCACCCCGTTGGACGCTGAAGAACCGATGCGATAAAAGGAATTGCTGCATGAAACAAATCACACTGGGCGTCGTCGCCCATGTTGACGCGGGCAAGACGACACTCTCCGAGGCGATGCTCTACCGCTGTGGCGTCATCCGGCGGCTTGGCCGCGTTGATCACGGCGATGCTTTTTTCGATACCGATGCGATCGAGCGCGACCGGGGGATCACCGTCTTTTCCAAGCAGGCCGTCATGGAGTATGGCGGCTGCCGCATGACGCTTATCGACACGCCGGGTCACGTCGATTTTTCCGCCGAGGCTGAGCGCTGTTTGTCCGTGCTGGATTATGCGGTGCTCATCATCAGCGGACCGAGCGGCGTGCAGGGGCATACGCATACACTCTGGCAGCTGCTGCGGCGCTACCGGGTTCCGACGCTGATTTTTATCAACAAGATGGACACCGCGGGGACGGATCGCGCGGCACTTCTTCGGCAGCTGCAGTCGGAGTTGGATGAAAACTGCCTCGATTTTACTGTTCACGACGATGAGCAGCTGGCGCTGTATGACGAGGCGATGATGGAGCGCTATCTGGAAACAGGCGAAATTGCGGACGAGGACGTCGCCGCGCTCATCGCTAAGCGCGAAATATTTCCGTGCTTTTTTGGCGCTGCGCTGCATCTTGACGGCGTGGATGCGCTGCTGGACGGGCTTGCGCGCTACACCCGCGAGCCGGATTGGCCGCAGGAGTTTTCGGCGCGCGTCTTTAAGATTGCGCGTGATAATCAGGGCGCGCGGCTGACTTTTTTGAAGGTGACAGGCGGAGAGCTGAAGGTCAAGACGCTGCTGAAAGGTGACGGCTGGGAAGAAAAAGCCGACCAGCTGCGCGAATATACCGGCACCAGATTTACGCTGCTGCAATCGGCGCCTGCAGGCACCGTCTGCGCTGTGACCGGTCTGAGCAAAACCATGCCGGGCGACGGTCTCGGTGCAAGCGTAGCCGGGGAAAAACCCGTTTTGCAGCCGGTGCTGGAATACAGGCTGCAGCCGGAGGACGGCTGTGATGTGCAGACCGCGTTTTCACAGCTGCGTCAGCTGGAAGAGGAGGACCCACAGCTGCATCTTCTTTGGAACGCGAGGCTGCGAGAGATTCATGTGCAACTGATGGGCGAGGTACAGATGGAGATCCTGCAGCGCAAAATCCTTGATCGCTTTGGTCTGCGCGTGCGCTTTGACGAGGGCAGTATTGTTTACAAGGAGACGATCGAAGCGCCCGTGGTGGGCGTGGGGCACTATGAGCCGCTGCGCCATTACGCCGAGGTACAGCTGCTACTCGAACCGATGGAGCCGGGCAGCGGGTTGCAATTTGACACCATGTGCAGTGAGGATGTGCTTGCGCGCAACTGGCAGCGGCTGATCTTCACGCATCTGGCGGAGCGTGAGCATCCAGGCGTTTTGACCGGCGCGCCAATTACCGATCTGCGCATCACGCTTGTCGCCGGGCGCGCGCACGAAAAGCACACTGAGGGCGGCGATTTCCGGCAGGCCACCTACCGCGCGGTTCGGCAGGGACTCAGAAAGGCGCGGAGCGTTCTGCTTGAGCCGTGGTATTGCTTCCGGCTCGAGCTGCCGCCGGAGATGGTGGGCAGGGCGATGACCGATATTCAGCGGATGCAGGGCAGTTTTGATCCGCCCGAGACGGCGGACAGCGGTATGGCCATCTTACGCGGCAGCGCTCCGGTTCGGCTGATGCGCGGATATCCGCGCGAAGTGACAAACTATACGCGCGGCAGGGGAAGAATTTCCTGCTGCCTGGATGGCTACCGGCCCTGCTCTGATCAGGCTGCCGTCGTGCAGGCGGTCGGCTACGACCCGGAGCGCGATCTGGATCATCCGACAGGTTCTGTCTTCTGCGCGCATGGCGCGGGCTTCGAGGTCAAGTGGGACGAGGTGGACGGATACGCCCACCTGCCGCTTTTGGATCTGCGGCCAAAACCTGCTGTACCGGAGAAAATCGTGCGTGCGGTTGCACCCGGCGGTGCGCCGGAGCTGGAAAAGGAGCTGCTGTCGATCTTTGAGCGTACCTACGGCGCAATTCGCCGGCGGGACGTGCTGCCGATGATGGCGCTGCGCTCGGAGCATAAGCGCGAGCTTTTGCAGCAGATGGAGCCTGCCGATGAATACCTTTTGGTCGACGGCTACAACATTATCTTTGCGTGGGACGAGCTGAAACATGTGGCGAGGGATAATCTGGACGCCGCACGGCACATGCTGATGAATTTCCTCTGCAATTATCAAGGCTACCGCGGCTGCGCGCTGATTCTGGTATTCGACGCTTACCGCGTGATGCAGAACCAGGGTGCAGTGGAAAAATATCATAACATCTACATCGTCTACACCAAAGAGGCCGAGACGGCTGACCAGTATATTGAGCGCGTGACGTATGAGCTGCGCAGCCGCCGCAGGCGTGTGCGTGTGGCGACATCGGACTCGCTGGAGCAGCTGATTATTCTGGGCCACAACGCCGAGCGTGTCCCTGCCGAACGCTTCCATGATGAGGTCATGGCCGTGCAGCAGGAGATCGCTCACATTCTGGAGGAAAATAATCGGAAAAACGGATAACCGGCCGGGAACCCTTCCCGCTTTGCTTCGTCAAATCAATGAAATGATTTTGAGACTGGGGAGGGCAAAACATGAGATCGGCAAAACTGGAAAGCTTGCTGCATATCAGTCTGTTTGTGCTTACGGCACTGATCTTTCTGGGCGGCATTGGATGGTTTATCAATCAGCTTGTGCTGCGCGGTGGGTGGAGTGATGCAAAGCTCGGCCTGACGCAGAGCTTTGTACAGGCCTATGACGCGGGCGCTGTGATCGAGCGCGGCGGCGAACTGGTCCCGGCCGACAGTAAGGCGCTGGATGAATATTATGAATTCTTCATCGATTCAGGCACCGTGCTGATGAAAAAGCGGAAGATCGAGACGACCGATCAGACGGTGTATCTGCACCTTCCGGAAACGACGGTGGCTTTCACGCCTGTGGAAGACGGGTATTACACCGTCGTGCAGTGGGAGCTGGACGGAAAAAGCTACAGCTATGATTTGCGCGGGCATGTGGCGTTTGAGCATCTTGACCGCTATTTTGTCGAGGCACGCTACCGAGCGCTGCAGAAGCAATCATAAAGCAAAACTATGTAACGATTGCATCGTGTTCGGTCCGGCGCTATAATACGAATCAGAAACCAATACTATTGGAGGCAATCGTATGAAATCTACGTCGAAACTTGTCAGTATTCTTCTGGCGGTGTGCGAAGTGATCATCGGTGTGCTGCTGCTGATTGATCCGGTGAGCTTCACAAATGCTATTTTGCGCGTGTTGGGCGCCATCCTGATCATCATGGGCGTCGTGAGTGCTGTGCAGTATTTCCGCGCCTCACCGGTGCGTGCGGCGGCCGGAAAAGGTCTGGCGCGCGGCTGCGTGGAGATTGCGCTGGGCGTGTTCTGCATTGTCAAAAGCGGCTGGTTTTTGACAATGTTCCCGGTGCTCACCATACTCTATGGTATTGTGACGCTCGTTTCGGGTTTTGCCAAGCTGCAATGGACGGTGGACATGCTCCGGATGAAAATGAGAAAGTGGGGTCTGGCCGCACTCAGCTCGGTCGTGACAATCCTCTGCGCGCTGGTGATTCTGGCAAATCCCTTTGCCAGCGCTGCTGTTTTGTGGGTGTTTATCGGTGTGGCACTGATCGTCGAAGCAATCGCTGATTTCATCGCAGCCATCTTGATGCGCCCCGAGGAAAACGAGATCATCGGATGATGTCATAAAACTTCATGCGCAGTATTGCGCACCACGATCATGGGCAAAAGCCAGAGCGCATGAAGTTTTTGCGCATCATTTTCGGTTGCCCCGAAGGGGCGAGAAAATGGCGCATCTTGTTTTTTGCTATGCTTTTGCATAGCAAAAAACTCCGGCAGCGATGCTGCCGGAGTTTTTTATGTACATGCTGCGATGTTTTTCCGAGACGATCAGACGACCAGGAAGAACTTGATGAGGAACAGAATCGAGATGACGTAGGTCAGCACAGATACGTCCTTTGCTTTGCCGGAGAAGACCTTGATGATGGTGAAGGCGATAAGGCCCAGACCGATTGCATGGCCGATGGAGCCGGAGATCGGCATTGCGATAAGCATGATCGCAACAGGCGCCATCTGGTCGAGATCGTCGAAGTTGACGTTCTTCAGGCCCATCATCATCAGAATACCAACATAGATGAGGGCCGAGGAAGTTGCAGCGGCGGGAATGATCGCGGCGATCGGCGCGATGAACATGCAGGCGAGGAAAATAACGCCCGTGGTCAGCGCTGTCAGACCCGTGCGGCCGCCGGCTTCAACGCCGGAAGCGGACTCGATGAAGGTGGTGACAGTGGAAGTACCGGTCACAGCGCCAGCGACAGTACCGATGGCGTCGGACAGCAGAGCCTCTTTCATCTTGGGCATGTTGCCCTTTTCGTCGACCATACCGGCGCGGGAAGCGGTACCGACCAGCGTGCCGATGGTGTCGAACATGTCAATCATGCAGAAGGTGATAATGAGCGTAATGGCCGTGAACCAGCCGATCTGCACGAAGCCCTGGAAGTTGAGCTTAAAGAGCGTCGTTTCTACCATATCGGCGAACGGCGGCAGGAACGAAGCCGTGGCCAGCGAGGCGAACGGATTGACATGCAGGAAAATGGCCTCGCCAGCCCAGTAGATGACGGAAGCGACCAGCATGCCGATCAGAACGGATGCCTTGATGCCCTTCTTGGCGAGGATGACAATGACGAACAGACCGACAAACATTGTGATGACCGAGAGGATCATCGCGGTGTAGCCGCTGCCCATAGCCTCCTGAGCGACCTTGGGCGTCAGCGCGCCGAAGAAGTCGCGCATGGCGTAGAACGGGCCGCCGGTCTCGGAGTAGACGCCGGCATTGGAGCCGAGGCCGATGTTCATCAGCATCAGGCCGATGGCAGGCGCGATGCCCAGACGAACGCCGAGCGGGATCGCCTCAACGATCTTTTCGCGGATGTTCAGCACCGACAGGATGATGAATACGATGCCTTCGATGAGGATGATGACGAGCGCCGACTGGAACGATTCGACGTAGCTCATGCCGGTCAGGCCGGCGATGTTGGCGACGACCACAGCAAAGAAGCTGTTCAGACCCATGCCGGGCGCCATGGCGAACGGCTTGTTGGCCAGGAACGCCATGCAGAACATGCCGACTGCCGAGGCGATACAGGTTGCCAGGAAAACGCCGTTCCACAGCTTGCTGCCAACGTCAAAGCCAGTGAGCAGGTTCGGGTTGAGAGCGATGATGTAGGCCATGGTCATAAACGTGGTCAGGCCTGCGAGCAGCTCAGTACGAACGGTGGAGCCGTTCTCTTTTACGCGAAAGAATTTGCCCATGTTTGTTCCTCCTTTTCTTTTCTGCCGTTTGGTTTGCATCAACAAAAATTTTTAGGTGCGCAAACTTTTTGACAGTTTTATTATACGTATTTTTTTCCAGAAAAACAAGCACAAGCACGCAGGAAATGCACCAAAAAACAAGATCGATTTTTTATACTTCTGCACAAATCGCGGGGCTTTTCCTGGTCAGTCAGGAAAGCAATTGACATTTCCGGTCAGGACGATATAATACAATTGATATGCAATATCGGGCGAAATGCCGGAATGAGGGGAAAAACCATGAAGTATAAAATGAAGATCGCCGGACTTGAGCGGGAGCTTCCGCTGTGCAAGGTCGCGGACAATTTTTACATCGGCGCGTTCGTCATGCTGGGCGATGCTGAGATCACTGTGGCCTGCGCGCGCGAGCTGCTGGCAAGAGCGCCGAAGGACTATGATTACCTGATCACTGCTGAGGCCAAGGGCATCCCGCTGATTCACGAGATGGCGCGGCAGAGCGGCGCTGCGACGTATTTTATCGCGCGCAAGGGCCTGAAGGTGTATCTGACGAACCCGCTGCAGGTCAAGGTGCACTCGATCACCACGCAGCGCGAACAGGAACTGTTCCTCTCGGGTGAGGACGCGGAAATGATGCGCGGCAAGAAAATCGTGATCGTCGACGACGTGATCTCCACCGGCGAATCGCTTCGCGCGCTGGAAGAACTTGTCCACGAAGCCGGCGGCATTGTCGTTGGAAAGATGGCTGTGCTGGCCGAGGGTGACGCACAGGACCGCGACGACATTACATATCTTGAAAAGCTGCCGGTATTCAATGCCGACGGCACGATCAAAGCATAAATATTCAAAAAACTGGCTGCCAACCGGCAGCCAGTTTTCTACACTTATGACTGAAGCCTGAGCAGTGCAGCGGCTTTTCGCGCAACGACAAGCTCTTCGTTCGTATCGACCACGAAGATACGAACCTTGGAATCCGGCAGGGAAATGTCCACACCGCCGACGGCGTGCCGGTTTTTTTCACCGTCCAGACGCACGCCGAGAAATTCCAGCCCCGCCAGACTCAGCGCGCGCACCGTGGCGCTGTGCCGGCCGATACCGCCGCCAAAGACAATCGCGTCGAGTCCGCCCATTGCGGCGGCGTAGGAGCCGATGTACTTTTTGATACTGTAGCAGTAGCTCAGAATGGCGGTTGCCGCATCGTCGTTTCCTTCCTCGGCCGCTCGCTCAACGTCGCGCAGATCGTTGGAAACGCCGCCCGACATGCCGTAAAAGCCGCTTTTTGTTTGCAGCATAGTCTTGACCTCGGAAAGCGTCATGCCGCATGCTTCAACCAGGTAGAAGATGATGTAGGGATCAATATCGCCGCAGCGGTTGTTGTTCATGACACCGCACTGCAGAGAAATTCCCATGGACGTATCGATACTTTGTCCGTTTCTGACGGCGCAGAGGCTGCCGCTGCCGCCCAGATGACACGAGACGAGCTTGAGATCGGGCGTATCGTCCATTACGTCGGCAACCCAATTGGACATGTATTCGTGCGAAGCGCCGTGGAAGCCGTAGCGGCGGATGGCGTGCTTTCGCGAAAATTCGATGGGGATGGAGTAGAGATACGCCTCGGGCGGCATGGTTTGATGGAATGCCGTCTCAAACGCGCCGATGAGCGGGGTTTGCGGCAGAAGCTCCTTGAACTGCGCGATCGCGGCCAGATACGGCGGATTGTGGGCCGGGGCGACGGAATTGAAATCCGCCATCTTCTGCAGCACGTCGTCTGTCAGAAACTGTACGCCCGACACGCCCTTGGCGTGTACAACCTTGAAACCCACGCAGGAGAGCTCTTCCAGCGAGGTAAGACCGTCTGCGAGCAGTTCGTCCAGCATCCGGCTGATGGCCTCGCGGTGTGTGGGAAAGTTAGCCGATTGTTCAGCTTGCGCGCCGGTCTGGTGATTTTTGGCGTAAAATCGTCCGAGCGGCGCGCCCACGCGTTCGACTCCGCCTGAGCACAGCACCTGCTCGCGCTCCATTGCAAAGAGCTGATATTTTAATGACGTACTGCCTACGTTGCAGATGAGAATTTTCATGCTCCGCGCTCCTTTGTGTGGTTTTCACCATCATAGCAGAATTCGCGGAAAAGAACAAGCAGCGTTTATGTGTTGTTCTCGATGCCGGAGCCGCTGCCGCCTTCTGTGCCGTCACCTGCGGAGATGCGGTAGAGCTTGCTGAGATATAGCCATGTCGTCTGGTCGATCACGCCGTCGGTGGTCAGTCCCGATTTTTCTTGCAGCCAGTTCGTTGCGGCGACGGAGGCCGCGTCATGCTCGCCTGTGACCTGCGCTACGGGCATGGCGGGGTAGAGGCGGCTCACGGCCAGCAGCATACTCTGGATGAGATATAGGTGCGAATTTTTTTCGCCCGGGTGGATGACCTGCTTCGGCTTCCAGATGATGGATAGCGGCGCGGCGGGCAGCACGCTGGGGCTTTGGCGCGTGAAGGCGTCGACGATGCGGTTCCAGGTTTCGTGGTCGGTCACGGCGGTGACCGGCAGGCCGTTTACGCGCTGGAACTGTGATACGGCTGCGGCTGTCTGCTCACCGTACACACCGTCCGGCACAAGATCGCGGTAGCGGTTGTCAGTCGCAGCCAGTACGCGCAGCATGGTCTGCAGGCTGCGAATGGGACGGCCCGCAAAATCAGAAGGATCGATCATAACAGCACCCCTTTCTTATCCTGCATGCCGACCGAAAGCTCGCCCACTGGGAACTGTACGAAGCGTGTGGACGACTGAAAACGTACCGCCTCGGGCGTGCGCGCGGCTGCGGCTGCGCGGCGTGCGCGCGGATCGCCGGACGGCTGTGCGGCAAAGACCGGCTGTACGCGTCCATTTCTTCGCGGCGCGGACGCGGCTGCGGCAGCCTCCGGGTTCGCGATAAAGGGGAACAGCACGGAGTCGGAAAAGACTGTGCCTTCGATGCCCGCGTACTGTGCATACAGCGCCTCCCAAGTGGCTCTGTCAACCACGCCTGTGGCCGGCAGGCCTACATATTCCTGAAATGCGCGCACGGCCTGGCCGGTAGCCTCGTCAAAGGTGCCGGTGATGGTGAGAGCGGGCAGAGACGAGATGAACTGCGAAAGGACCGAGAGCATGTATTGCAGCAGTGTCACGCTGGCATTTGTTTCCCCCAGTGCAATCGTTGGAGAAAACTCCCATGAATAGCCGGAAAAGATCACACCCTCGGACTGCAGCTCTGCCAGACGCTGCACCGAATCATACAGTAATACCAACTTATACCATGTGGCTCTTCCGACAATGCCGTCGGGCGTGAGCGAGAAGATCGACTGGAACGCGCGCACGGCGGCTGCGGTTGAGGGGCCGAAAACGGCATCCACTGCAACCTTGGGAATCGCGGGATAATTCTGCGAAATGCGGTTGAGCGCAGTCTGGATGCGTGCGACGTTGACGCCGATATCGCCCTCACGCAAAGGCGTGCCGGGATAGGACTCGGTCGGCTCCTGCACCGGCGCGTTCAAAACGACTTCCACGTCCGGTCCATAGTACGAGCGGATGATGTCAAGCGCGCCAACGCCGGCCTGCGCCTGCTCCTGCGAGCCCCATTGGCTTAAGCCCTCGCAGGTGACGGTCGTACCGTTGCAGAATTTCGCGGCCAGCGGCTCAATGAAATTTTCCCGGCGCAGATAGTCGTTGAAGATCTGATCAACAAGCTCCGAGATATTCTCATAGATGTTGCGGCCATGGATGTATTTCTGATCAATGGCCGTCGAGGATGTGATATCAAAATTATAGCCGCGACTGCGGTAGAACTCGGTGTATACGCGGTTGAGTGCAAAGGAAATAATGGCCAGCGTGTTGGCCTGCAGCGCGGATGGCTCCCAGGTAGGGAAGATCTCGCTGGAAACGACGTTTTTTATGTAGTCGGGAAAGGACACCGTTACGTTCTGCGCGCTCTCATCCGGCGAGCCGAGGTGAACGGTAATCGTCTGCGGCACATATGGAAAAACAGGCGGCATTTTGCACCTCCTAGAGCGTTTGCGGCGGAATGATGAAAACTTCCGTCTGGCCGAACTGCTCGGGCAGCATCGGCGAAGGGACAAGCATGAATTCCTGCACCGTTTCGGTGTCGGGAAAAATCTGCGCGTTGCGCACGAGAATGCGGCCGTAATTGTTATCTTCGGCGGTGATGTTGATGATGCTGTATGCATCGCTGCCTGGCGTGTAGTTCTGACTGGCGGCCAGCGGCGGTGCGTCGACAAAAAAGGGATCGGTGTAGCCGTCGTAGTTGGTCAGCCGCACGGCCAGAAGCTCCCGCTGGCCGTCTTCGGCGATTTTGGTAAAGATCACGGTCGCACCCTGCACGGGGATCTTCGCATCCGAGGTATAGACGCGCGCGACCACGCTTCCCTGATGGTCCAAAGCATCAGCCTCCTTTTTGCTTGCTGCTTTCAGCATATGTGGCGCAAGGAGAAATGGTGCACAGTGCAAAAAGGCCGGCCAACCAAACGGTTGACCGGCTGCAGGAATCAGGGGTTGACGACGTTCACGGGATTTCCCGCGAGGCAAGCAGCAATGTTTTCAATCGTTGCCTGCAAAATGCGTTCTCGGCACTCTTTACACGCCCATGAAATGTGCGGTGTGATGAAGCAGTTTTTCGCCGTAAGAAGCGGATTGCCCGCCCGGATGGGTTCGACAGACGCCACATCCACGCCCGCGGCATACAGCCGCCCATGGTTCAGCGCGTCTGCCACGGCCTGCTCGTCCAGCAGCGCACCGCGCGCATTGTTGATTAAAATCGCACCGTGCTTCATCATGGAAAGCGTCTCGCGGTTGATGATGTTTTTCGTCTGCGGCGTGAGTGGACAGTGCAGCGATACCACGTCCGCCTGCCGCAGAAGCTCCGGCATGGCAACGTATTCGGCGATTGCGCGGCCCTCGTCGGTTGGCCTGCTGCCACAGGCAAGCACGCGCATCCCCATCGCCTTTGCAATACGCCCGACGGCTCTTCCGATACGTCCGAAGCCGATCACGCCCATCGTCTTACCCGCCAGCTCAATGAGCGGCGTGTCCCAGAAACAAAAGTCATCGCTGCTCTGCCAGCGGCCTGCGTGCACGGCGGCGCTGTGATGGCCCACCTGGCTGCAAATCTCCAGCAGCAGCGCAATGGCGTACTGCGCCACGGCATCGGTGCCGTAGGCGGGCACATTGCAGACCGGGATGCCGCGCTGCTTTGCATACGCGATATCAACAATGTTGTAGCCCGTTGCCAGTACCGCGACCAGGCGGATGGTTTTGCACGCGTCAAACACATCGCGTGAGATGGGCGTTTTATTCGTGATGACGATCTCCGCGTCGCCGATGCGCCGGATGATTTCATCTGTATCTGTCAAATCGGTACGGTCATAGACCGTGAGTTCGCCGAATTTGCGCAGCGCGTCCCAGCTCAGATCGCCCGGGTTTTCCGCGTAACCGTCAAGTATGACCAGCTTCAAAAAATACCGCCTCCCTTTTCCGGTATTATACCAGACGGGAGGCTGTTTGAAAAGAGTGTGTCAGGCGAGGTTCAACCGCTTTTTCATCATCAGCCAGAAGATGAGATACAAAACGCCGGCGGCGATAATTTTCAGGAAAAATGCCGCAAAAGAAAAACGCGACGGAAAGCAGCTTCCTTGCGCGCCGCAAAGCTCCGGCCCATGGCAATCGGCGCATAGAACTGCAGACGCGAAAGCACCGGAGATACAAGCAGCAGAAGCACATGCTGTGCCGCCCGAAGCAGCATTTTTGCGCGGCACTGGATTTTTCCTGCTGGCGTATGCTATACTGTAAACAGGGAGGGATGACGATGTATCCCAAAAGACAACAAAAGTCGGATCGGGAGCGCTTTCTGAGCGCGTTCGGCAAGCAGGTGGGCACAACGCCGGAGATCTACCTGCGCCGAAAGCTCTCCGCTGGTATGCAGCCGGGCGAATTGAAGCGGCTATATGATCTTCTGGCGGTTGAGATCGCAAAGAAGGCGCACTGCACGCCCATTCGCTTTGACGAGGTCGTGGGCGGCAAAACGCCCGTGCGCACAGCTGAACTGCACCGCCAGCGCGCGGCGGAAAGCCGCGTACCCGTGTGTCCGCGTTGCGGCGCGCAGATGGTGCTGCGCACGGGGCAGTCGGGGGCGCGCAAGGGGCAGAAATTCTGGGGCTGTTCCAACTATCCTGCCTGCCGGTATACCAAAAATTTGGATGAAGAAAGACAGTATGAGAAATTATAAGTTCACGATCGCATACGACGGTTCGCGCTACTTTGGCTGGGAACGCCAACCCGGCAAAGACACCATTCAAGGAAAACTCGAAGCCGTCCTCTCGCGCATGTGTGATACGGATGTGAATGTCATCGGCGCTGGCCGCACCGACGCGGGCGTTCATGCGCGTGCAATGGTGGCAAACGCCTATATGGACACGGAAAAAACGCCGGGGCAGATCCGGGATTATATGAACCATTATCTGCCGGACGATATCTGCGTAAATGAGGTCAAAGAGGCGGCCGACCGTTTCCATGCGCGCTACCGCGCCGTCGGAAAGCTCTACACCTATACCTGCTATGTGGGCGATACGAAGCCGGTTTTCAATCGCAAATACGTCACGGTGCTTGATTACCAGCCGGATGTTTCTGCCATGCAGCAGGCGGCGGCGTATTTGCAGGGCGAGCACGACTATAAGAGCTTCTGCAGCAATCCGCAGATGAAAAAATCCACCGTGCGCAACGTCGATTCCATCGAGATCGTCCGGAGGAAAGATTTTCTGTATTTCAACTTCCATGGCACGGGCTTTCTGCAGAACATGGTGCGTATTCTGGTCGGCACGCTACTGGAGGTCGGGCAGGGCAAACGCACGCCCGATAGCGTCAAGGATACGCTTCTGGCAAAGGACCGTAAACTCGCGGGCTTTACCGCACCGCCGCAGGGACTGAGCCTGATGCGGGTCGATTACTGAAAATGGACTCGGAAGCGAATCTTCCGAGTCCGTTTTCACAGTTTCACGATCTCCACGACCGTGAGCGTATCGCCGTCAATGGTAAATCGCACGTCAAAGCCCGCATAGTTGAAGCCGTAGCGCCGCGCAGGGTCGTTCTGGTAGCCGGGGCGGGTATCGAGGGCGAGAACCTCAAAAAGTGCCTCGCGCTTGTCCTCGGGGATTATCTGCAGCCATTCGTCGGGGAATACAACCCGCAAAGGCGTATCACGCCGGATATCGGCAAATGCGTCGGTCGCATCCGTATGGCAGTCGGCGTAGGGCAGATACGGCTTGATATCAAAGATCGGCGTGCCATCCACCAGATCCGCGCCCGCCACATGCAGCAGCGGTCCGTCCGGCGTGTGCAGCGCAACGCCCAGAAGCCGCACGGATGACAGACCGATTGCATTCGGACGGAACGGTGAGCGCGTGGCGAACACGCCCACACGCGTCTTGCCGCCGAGCTTGGGCGGCAGCACCGTAGGCGAAAAGCCGTCGCGCAGCGCCTTGTGGAACTGCCAGATAAGCCAGATGTGGGAGAATCCTTCAATGCCGCGCAGCGCGTCGGGGTTGCGGTAGGGCGGGGTAAAGACGATGGTGCCGCGAAGGCTCTCGGCCAACCCGGACTGGCGCGGTACGCCGAATTTGGTCGGGAAATCCGTGTGGATATGGGCGATGATCTGCATATGTGTCGCTCCTGCAAACATGATGTGTATATCATAGCAGAAAGAAAAGAAAAATCAAATTTCATTTGCATTTGCGGTAAAAATGCGTAAAATGATAGCAAATACAAAAAGAGGCGAAGAGAATGAACGATGAATTGACCGCTGTGGATATCAAAAAAATGCAGGAGGAAGTCGAATACCGCCGCCTGACGCTGCGTCCGCAGCTCATCGAGGACGTGAAAACGGCGCGCGAATTCGGCGATCTGAGCGAAAATTTTGAGTATAAGGCCGCCAAGCGTGAAAAAAACCGCAACGACAGCCGCATCCGCTATCTTGAGCGGATGATCAAGACGGCAAAGGTGATTGATACAGACTCGAAGCCCGATGAGATCGGCCTGTTTGACAAGGTCGTCATCTATATCGAGGAAGACGAGGAAGAGCAGACCATCCGTCTTGTCACCACCCTGCGCCAGAACGCGCTGCAGGGCCTGATCAGTAAGGAATCTCCCGTAGGCAAGGCGATCATGGGCCGCAAGGCGGGCGAGCGTGTGCTGGTCGAGGTCAGCCCGACCTACAGCTATTATATCCAGATCCGCAGCGTGGAAAAGGGCACGGACGACGATTCTCTGCCCATCAGCAGCTACTGATCATGCAGCTGCGGCACCTGCGATTTAGCGGCAAATCTCCAGTGGGATCTGCCGTGCGGAAAGGAGAATGGTCAGAATGCCGATTGCGGGCATAAGCCAGCCTGAGATTATCGCTGTCGACGATACGCTGCGTCTGCGCAGGTTTGACGGGAAGTATGAATTTGCGCTCGGGTGGTATCAGGACGCGGAAACAGTGCGTCTGGTCGACGGACAGGCAAAGCCGTATGACATGCAGCGGCTCGGACAGATGTACCGGTATCTGGACGCACACGGCGAACTCTATTTTATTGAAGTTTTTCGCCACGGCGCGTTTGTACCGGTGGGTGATGTGACGTTCTGGCAGTACGACTGCCCGATTGTGATCGGCGAACCGCAGCTTCGCGGCTGCGGCGTTGGCAGGCGGATTATTGCCGCCTTGATTGCGCGGGGCAGACAACTGGGCTATGACTGCCTGTATGTCGATGAAATCTACGATTTTAACACCGCCTCGCGGCGGCTGTTTGAAAGCATGGGCTTTGCGGCCTATGAAAAAACACAGCGCGGCCAGCGTTACCGCCTGATGCTGCAATAAAACCGCCGGAGCAAAGTGGCCTTTGCTCCGGCGTGTAATAGGACACCTGTGTGGATGGCGCCATTTTCCGGCCAGCACCCAATATCAAACCAGAAGCCTCAATCGGGGCTTCATTTTTTCTATTCGCGCATGAAATGTTTGTCGTTTCAAGCGGTGTTACTTTTCTGCTCTTGCCATGGCCAGCTGGAAGTCTCTGGTATCAGTGAAGATCTCGTGCTTGTAGGGATTCTTCTTTTGCTGGACAGCACGCTTGATGATGAGCGCCAGCACCAGCACGTTCACCGCCAGAGACAAAATGGAGATGACGCCCTGCGGCACGGGATTGACGGCAGTGGGGCGGATAGCGGCATCCATGAAGCCGTCGGCGTACAGAACAGGGATGGTGGTAAAGACGCTGTTGTCCTGGAACAGGGGGAAGACCTGGGCGAACATGCACCAGATGGCCAGGGTGTTGGCGCGGTTTTGAATCCAGCCGCCCTTGTTCCACAATGCGTTGGCCACCGTGGGAGCCAGCAGCAGCGCCAGTCCGCAGAACCAGGCATGGGTGGGCAGGTTCAGGTATGTATACTGGAAGTTCCACACGTCATAGGCCAGAATATACAGCCAGATCATATCTGGCCAGAGCATATCATCCTTTTTCTTGGAGGAGTAAATGCCCCACCAGCCGGTCATGCAGAAGATATTGATGATACCGGCAATGCCGTTAAGCCAGTTCCACCAGCCGCCGTAGAGCCAGACATTCTCGCTGGAGAGCCACCAGCGGTCGCCATACTGCTTCATCGCAATAGCACCCTTTATGGCCGACTCAAAGTCGCTGCCTACGGCGATGAGAATGTTAATGGCCACGATGACGAATGGAAACACCTTGAACCACTCGGTTTTGCCCACGCCCCACTTATACTTGAGCATCATGAAACCAATACAGCCTGCGGTGGCTGCGTAGAGTTTAGCATAGTGGAACCAGCTGCCCATGTAGAGGTGGGTGGGATTGTTCAGTGCCCAGGGCGCGCCCAGAGCTGCGCCAATGGCAATGGCGATGAAGTATACCGTCAGCCCGGCAGGCAGGAGCAGGAAAAAGAAGATGCCGCCCTGCTTGGATCTTCTGGCGATCTCATTGGTCAAAATCAGGCCCAGAAATACCAGCAGCCAGCCCAGAAGCTGAAATCCGGCGTTGTCGCCGTACAGTTGAAATAACATGTGTATTCCTCCTCAATTCTCTTTCTCTCTTTTTTTCAACAAGCGGCGATTTCCTTGATGTTGATTTCGCTGCCTGTCAAAAGATAGGTTTTTTCGCTGCCGCAGTGGGGGCAGACGCGGCCGTGAGCTACGGTGCCGTAGTCCCGGCCGCAGGTTTCGCAGTGGGTCACGGCGGGGAGCGTTTCCACCTCCATACGGCATTCCTTTAACAGCGGCCTTTTCTTCACGGCCCAGTTCCAGCAGTCCACAAGATACTCCGCGATGACCGTGGAAACTTCGCCCAGCTGAATGGTAACGCTCTGGATGGCGCTCAGGTCGTTTTCCTTTGCAACAGTATCCAGCGCGTCGATGATGTGAAAGACGATCCCCAGTTCGTGCATCTCACTGACCCTTTTTCGCCCTTCGCTCTGCCTTTTTGATCTTCAGAGCCCGCTTGACCATGTTGGGCAGAATGGCCTTCATCTTGTCCTCGGTTCGAATCATGGTAGAGCATTCCGGCAGTTCACGGTGCAGGTGGATAGCATCGAAGCCGCACTTGGTGGTACAGACGCCGCAGCCGATGCACTTGTTGGGGTCTACCACCGACGCGCCGCAACCCAGACAGCGGGCCGTTTCCGCCTTGACCTGAGCCTCGGTGAAGGGCAGTCTGGCGTGGCGGAAGGTTTTTTTGTGGTCGATGGCAGCGTCGGTCCCTGGAATTTGCCGGGCGGAATTGTCATACTGCTCCACCACGATGTTATCCTTATCCAAAGCAATGAAGTCGTTCCGGTTCCGGCCGATGGTCAGGCTGGCTTTCTGAACAAAGCGGTGGATGGAGATGGCGCCCTCCTTACCGGCGGCAATGGCGTCGATGGCGAACTTGGGGCCGGTGTATACATCGCCGCCTACAAAGATGTCCGGCTCGGCTGTCTGGTAAGTCAGGCTGTCGGCGACTGCGCCGTTTCCGCGGCCTAACTCCACCTTGGAGCCATCCAGCAGGTTGCCCCAGAGGATGCTCTGGCCGATGGACAGGAACACCCGATCGCAGGCCACGGTTCTGGTCTGGGATTCATCATAGGTGGGATGGAAACGGCCATTCTCGTCCCAGACGCTGGTGCAGCGTTTGAACACGATTCCCGTGACCCGTCCGTTCTCTGTGAGAATTTCCTTGGGTCCCCAGCCGCAGTCCACGCTGACGCCTTCGTCCAACGCCTCAGCAATCTCCTCTTCCGAGGCGGGCATCTTGTCTCTGGGTTCCAGGCAGAACATGGAAACTGTTTCTGCGCCGCAGCGCTGGGCAGTCCGGGCCACGTCGATGGCTACATTGCCTCCGCCTACCACCACGACCTTACCTTTGACCGGATAGCTTTCATCCAGCCCAACGACACGGAGGAAGTCCACGGCGGTCATGACGTCCGGGCTATCTTCGCCGGGGATTCCGGCCTTCCGACCACCCTGACAGCCAATAGCCAGATAGAAGGCCTGATAACCCTCAGATCGCAGCTGGTCCAGAGTCACGTCTTTGCCAACTTCGATTCCGCAGCGGATCTCCACGCCCATGATTCTGAGAATCTCGATCTCCGCATCAATGACGTCCTTCTCCAGCTTGAAGCTGGGGACACCGTAGCGGAGCATGCCTCCGGGCTGAGCGTTTTTCTCAAATACTACCGGCTTGTAGCCCTTTTCCGCCAGATAGTAGGCGCAGCTGAGTCCGGCGGGGCCGCCGCCGATGATAGCGATTTTCTCGTCAAAGCCGCCCTGAACTTTCGGTATGACCTTCGGCGGAATATAGCGGCTTTCAGCCTCCAAATCCTTGCGGGCTAGGAATTTCTTCACCTCGTCGATGGCCACAGCCTGGTCAATGGTGCCGCGGGTACAGGCGTCCTCGCAGCGGCGGTTACAGATATAGCCGCAGACGGCAGGGAATGGGTTGTTCTTTTTGATGAGGGCCAGAGCCTCGGCGTATTTTTCCTGAGCGGCAAGCTTCAGATAGCCCTGAACAGCGATATGGGCCGGGCAGGCCGTCTTGCAAGGAGCCGTGCCGGTGTCGTAGCAGTTGATCCGGTTTTTGTCTCGGTAGTCGATGTCCCATTTCTCCGGACCCCAGCGGGTCTCGTCGGGCAGCTCGTGCTTGGGATAGACCACGGGACCGTCCTTGGTGCACAGCTTCTGACCCAGCTTCACAGCCCCGGCGGGGCAGAACTCCACGCAGCGGCCGCAGGCCACGCAGTTGGCCGGTTCCACTCTGGCCACATAGGCGCTGCGGCTCATGTTGGGCGTGTTGAACAACTGAGAAGTGCGCAGGGCATTGCAGACATTGACGTTGCAGTTGCAGATGGCAAAGATCTTTTCCTGACCGTCGATGTTGGTGATCTGGTGGACATAGCCGTTATCCTCGGCCTTTTTGAAGATCGCCAGCGCTTCTTCGTAGCTGATATAGCGGCCACGGTCGGTCTCTACGATATAGTCGGCCATGTCGCCCACGGCGATGCACCAGTCCTCGTAGCAGTCACCGCAGCCCTCGCCCATCGTTGCCCGGGACAGGCGGCAGGAACAGGGAGAGGCGGCAAATTTATTGTACTTTTTCAGCCAGTAGGAGATGTGCTCCAGATCGATGGAGGTGTTTTCTGCCTCAATGGCCTTCTCCACGGGGATGACGTGCATGCCGATGCCAGCGCCGCCGGGAGGAACCATGGGGGTGATCTTCTCCAGAGGCAGGAAGGTCATTCGCTCGAAAAAGGCCGTCACCTCAGGATGTTCTTCGATCTGAGACGGGCGCATGTTGAAGAACTCCGCGCTGCCGGGCACAAAGCGGCAGAGCACATACCGCTTCTCATGGTCGGGGTTCTTTCCGTCCAGGTTCTCCCAGTGGTACTCCAGCAAGCCAATATAGGCCATCTCCTCCAGCAGCTGTTCCAGCTTTTTTTCCTCCATGCCGGTCAGCTTGACCAGCTGCTGTAATGTTTTGGGCTTGCGGACGCCCATTTTCAGGGCAACGTCTGCCATCTCATCAGTGACCAATCCGGCAAGACCCCAGTACTCCGGATCTTCCCCGGTGACACCGTGAAGTTTGGCCGGGACACGGTCGGTAATCTTTTTGCCCAGAGCCAGAATCTTTTCCCGGGGCTTGTCGGTCTTGGGTAGCTCAAAAGGCAGATTCTGTTCATGCAAAGGGAATTTTGTTTCGCTCATACGCTCTCTCCTTTCCATTGTCGGATCTCTGTTTGCAGCCAATCCGTAAACGCTTCGATCCCCTCGCCGGTTTTTGCACTGATGGGGAAAATCTGCGCGTTGGGATTGCGCATATGGATGTACTCAGCACATGCCTGCATATCAAAATCAAAGTAGGCAAGCACGTCGATTTTATTGATGAGAACTACATCGCAGACCTGAAACATCAGGGGATATTTAAGGGGCTTATCGTGACCCTCCGGAACCGAGAGAATCATGGCGTTTTTCACCGCGCCGGTGTCGAACTCTGCCGGGCATACCAGATTTCCCACATTCTCCAGAACCACCAGATCCAGAGAATCCGGCTCCAGACCATCCAGACCCTGCCGCGTCATAGCGGCGTCCAAATGGCACATGCCGCCGGTGTGAAGCTGGATGGTCTTGACTCCGGCGGCGGCCATGGCCCTGGCGTCCACATCGGAGTCAATGTCCGCCTCCATTACGCCGATCCGCAGGGAATCCCGCAGCCGCTCTGCAACCCGGGTCAGTGTGGTGGTCTTGCCAGAGCCGGGAGAGGACATGAGATTCAATAGATAGATTCCCTTCTCTTTCAGTGCCTGCCGCAGCCGGTTTGCCTGTGCTTCATTGTTGGCAAAGACGCTCTGCTTGATTTCCAATACCCGAACTTCTTCCATAGGCAGTGCTCCTTTTCTTCTGGCCATACCAGGCCGGGCAATGTGTTATTCAACATTTAGTTTAATAACTATCTTCAAGAAAGTCAATCTATTCAATATGTTTCTACATAATACAACAATAAATCTCTTGCTTTTTGTGAGATTCCATAGTAGAATTCTAAACATGGTCTGTGGTATATCCACAACAAGGGAGGACGAGCTTGTGGAATTTGAGCGGCTATACGCACCGAGCCTGAAAGAACTGTTCATCAAGCAGCTTCAGGGGCTGATTCTGTCCGGCGAGTTACCCATGGGCGCAAAGCTTCCCTCGGAACGTGAGCTTTGCGAGCAGATGCGGGTCAGCCGGGCGGTGGTCAATGGCGGCATTTCAGAATTGGCAAGGCAAGGCTTTCTGGAGGTCCGACCCCGCCAAGGGACCTATGTGGCGGATTATCGCCGCAACGGCAATATGGATACTCTGATTGCGCTGCTGCAATACAACGGCGGCGTTCTGGGCCGGGAGGAGATTCGCTCCATTCTGGAGGTGCGGCAGGGCTTGGAGCACATGACGGTCAACCGGGCCATCGACTGCGCCAGCGACGAAGGCCTGATCCGGCTGGGCACCTATGTGGACGCGCTGGCCGTCGATCCGACTCCCACACCGGTACAGGCCGCTGAGATCGCCTTTGATTTTCAGCATGAGATGACTGTTCTGGGCGGAAATCAGATTCTGCCTCTGATCTACAGTTCCTTCAAAGTTCCGTGCATCTCCCTTTGGATTCGATTTTGCCGGAAATACGGTGTGGCAGCGCTATATGACAACATGGCCACCCTCTACCGGTTCCTTCTTGTCCGGGACAAGGCGGCTGCCTCCGCCTGGATCGATGAATATCTGGAAAAAGCGATCCGCGGCAGTCAGCAGATCTACGAGGCATGAACATGCGGCAGCGCATTCCGTCTGCGATGCCGCATTTGGAGCATTTCAAATAGAAATGTATTGAGCATCCGTTTTTTTACTACATCTAGGTTAAGCAAAGGGGCTTGCCGCCTGTGATTGACAGGCGGCAAGCCCTTTCAGCTGCCGGAGATATTCTTTCGTTGTGCTGTTCTTAGCGGTAAATCGGATACTTGCCGGTCAATTCGGCAACAGCGGCGCGTACCCTTTCAGCGTTGGCGTCGGCGTCCTCAATGCAAAGCTGGATGCACTTGGCCAGCACGTCCATATCCTCGGGCATCATGCCGCGCGTGGTTACGGCAGGTGTACCGATGCGCACGCCGCTGGTGAGATTCGGCTTCTGTGGGTCGTTGGGAATGGCGTTTTTGTTGACGGTGATGTGCAGCCGGTCGAGCTTCTCCTGCAAATCGCGGCCTGTGATACCCGTGCCGCGCAGGTCAAGCAGCATCAGGTGGTTATCTGTGCCCCCCGAGACGAGGTTAAACCCGCGCTTTACGAGCGCCTGTGCCAAAGCAGCCGCGTTTTTGACCACATTTTTGGCATAGGTTTTGAACTCTGGCTGCATCGCCTCGCGCAGACAGACGGCCTTGGCCGCGATGACGTGCATGAGCGGGCCGCCCTGCGTGCCGGGGAAGACAGCACTGTTGATCTTCTTGCCGTACTCTTCTCTGGCCAGGATCAGGCCACCGCGTGGGCCGCGAAGCGTCTTGTGTGTGGTGGTGGTTACAACGTCTGCATACGGCACGGGGCTTTCGTGCTGGCCGCCGGCAACAAGGCCCGCGATGTGCGCCATGTCGGTCATGAACAGTGCCCCATTGCGGTGCGCGATATCGGCCATTACTTTGAAATCGATCTTGCGGGGATACGCCGACGCACCGGCAACCAGCAGTTTTGGCTTGTGCTGTTTGACCAGATCCTCTACCATATTATAATCGATGCGGCCAGTGGCTGGATCGACGCCGTAGCTGACGCTGTTGTAGATCTTGCCCGAGAGGTTGACCTTTGCACCGTGCGTCAGATGGCCGCCGTTTGCCAGATCCATGCCCATGAGTGTGTCGCCCGGCTGTAGAAGCGCCGCGTAGACCTCCAGATTGGCCTGCGCGCCCGAATGCGGCTGCACGTTTGCAAATTCCGCGCCGAAGAGCTGCTTCGCGCGCTCGATGGTCAGCGCCTCCAGCTCGTCGACATAGTCACAGCCACCGTAGTAGCGCCTGCCGGGATAACCCTCGGCGTATTTATTGGTAAGCACCGAGCCCATCGCCGCGATCACAGCCGCAGAGGCGATGTTTTCCGATGCGATCAGTTCAATGTTTTGCTGCTGCCGGGCAAATTCGCTGCCGATCAACGCGGCGATTTCAGGGTCGAAATTCTGCAGATAGCTGGTATTGTCGTTCAAAGTGTTGCGCATGATATCTGATCCTTTCCATAAAAAATGAGCAAGCCATTTCTGGTTTGCTCATTTGGTATATTGCGCGGGAAACGCATCATACTCTGTCCGTTTGCCTGAGAGATTCGGCTTGCGCCTTGCACCTTCGGCACCCAATTGAATGAGTTCTCCAGAGATTCCTCCTGCATTCAGTTCGCGGAAGCGTTCTGAAAGCGATCTGCGGAATACTTGCTATTTCGTTGTCGCCATTATTATAGCAGGCAAACCGCAAATGTCAAGCATAAATGCAGACATTTGTCTTTTTTGAGCGGACAGCCGGGCGATTACGGCTGCAGCGCGCGGCAGATACGACGCAGGCCTTCCTCAGCCACGGCGCGCGGGCAGGCGAGATTCAGACGGATGGAGGTCTCTGCGTTCCCTACGAATGTCTTGTTGCCGCCCTCAAGTACCACGCCGGCGTCTGCAAACAGCGCCGTCAGGTTTGTACCGGGCCTTACATATGCGCCCACGTCGACCCACGCCAGATATGTTGCCTCAGGCACCGAGAAGCGCGCCTTCGGCAGCTCTTTTGCCAGCATGTCGCGCATCATGGCAAAATTGCCGTCAAGATACGCGCGCAGCTGTGTGAGCCATTCCCAGCCGCTTCGGTATGCTGCCTCAGCTGCGGCCAGTGAGAGGGGATTGACCTCGCTCTCACGTCCCGCGCTCCAGCGTTTGCGCAGCTCGGCGTCCGGAATAATGATGTTTGAGAACATGAGACCGGCGATGTTAAACGTCTTGCTGGGCGCGGTGCAGGTCACGATCCGGCCGCAGCCGGGGAAGCACGATGCCAGCGGCGTATGGCGCAGTTCGGAGCGCAGCAGGTCGCAATGGATCTCGTCGGAGATGAGATATACGCCATTTTCCAGACAGAGCTCACCCACACGCGTGAGCTCCTCGCGCGTCCAGACACGGCCCGTGGGGTTGTGCGGATTGCAGAAGATGCAGAGCGTCACAGCCGGGTCTGCGGCCTTGCGGGCAAAATCGTCAAAGTCGATGACAAAGCCGTCCTGCGTGCGCACGAGCTCGGAACAGATCAACTCCAGCCCATGGTGACGTACTGCACCGGCAAACGGGCCATACGACGGCGTGAGAATCAGAACCTTCTCACCCGGGCGGCAGATCAGTCCCGTGAGGTCATACAGCGCCGGAACGATGCCGGGTGAAATACAGAGCTGCTCGCGCGCAAAGCGCCAGCCATAGTGCGTTTCGCTCCAGGTTGTAAGCGCGTCGATATACGCCGAATCATACATCAGCGTATAGCCCAGAATCTGCCGGTCAAGCCGCGCGCGCACCGCATCGAGAATGACGTCGGGAACGGCAAAATCCATATCCGCCACCCACATGCGGATAAAGTCCTCGTCCTCACGGTCATATCGGCGGCCAGTATTGGAAAACAGGAAGTCGCGAAAACCGTCCGCGCTGAGAGAATTGGAGCGGCGGCGCTCAATGATCTGGTCAAAATCGTATTGCATGATGATGCCTCCCGGATATTTTTTATATCATACATCGCTTTGTACGATCGTGCAAGTGGAGGAAGAAAAACAGAGAAAAAAGGGAATGTCGAAAAAAGTCGAATTATTACGAACGTTTATGGGAAAAAATGGGTATTTAATCATTGAAAATAATCGGGTTTTGTGGTATATTACAGGTGTCGCAGCGATACACTTGCGCCGACCGGACGGCGCAGACTTTAATAACATAGGAGAGAGCAATATGGACAACAAAATCAGGATCCTGATTGCCGACGGCAATGAGGAATTTTGTGAGCACTTGAAACGGGTTTTGGAGCAGTCTGCAAAGCTTGAGGTCGTTGGTATTGCGAATGATGGCGCGCGGGCGGCGGAACTGCTGACCGCAAAGCAGCCTGATCTTCTGGTTCTGGATTTGATGCTGGCCAAGCTGGATGGTATTTCCCTGCTGAAAAAGGCGGCAGGAATGGAAAAGAGGCCGGTATCATTGGTAATGACTGGTTTTATGACCGAATATGTCGGAAATATGGCAGCAGCGTTGGGCGTGCAGTATTTTATGAGCAAGCCCTGTGAATTTACCGCCGTAGCCGAACGCATTCAGGAGCTGACCAGTGCGGATTTTAACGTGAAGGGTGTGCCGCAGCGCAAGCAGGAGGTCAATATTGAGGCGATGGTGACCTCAATTATCCATGAGATCGGCGTACCCGCCCATATCAAGGGATATCAGTATCTGCGAGAAGCAATCATGATTGCGGTGGAGGATATGGATGTGATCAACGCCATCACAAAGGTACTCTACCCGCAGGTGGCAAAGACATTCTCAACCACGCCTTCGCGCGTGGAGCGCGCCATCCGTCATGCCATTGAGGTGGCGTGGGACAGGGGCGATCTCGAGACGCTGCAGCGATTCTTTGGTTACACTGTCAGCAATACGAAGGGGAAACCGACCAACAGCGAGTTCATTGCGCTCATTGCCGATCGGCTGCAGCTGCAGCTGAAGGACAAGCAGATCGGAAAGACTGCTTTTATGTAAAATTAGATACGGCCTCCGATCGGACGGCTATAATGCGACCGAAATGCTCCGAAGGAGTTTTTATAACAGTATCGGCTTTTTTGCTGCGACGCACAAATCGCCCGCTTTCGCGGGTGATTTGCGTTGGGGCATCGCTGCGATGCCGATGCGTGGCGGAGAAATAACAAGCGCCCAGTTGAGGAATATCTCAACCGGGCGCGATTTTGTGCACAGAATCAGGACTGTTGTGGAAGGTCCATCTCGTTAAACGCATTTTCCGCCTCGTCGAACACGAGCCGAAGATCGGCCAGTGTCTCCTGCAGACGGCCGAGATTGGCAGTCAAATCTTCACTCAGCGCGGCGATCTCTTCGCCGGCATCGCAGTAGCGCTCACGCGCATGCTCGCACAGATCAGATAGCTGCTGGTAGACTTTTTCGGCGCGTGTAGCGGCGTTACGCTCAGTCTGCTCGGCGCGGCGGTATGCCTCAAGCTCAAGTGAGGCGTAATCCACGGACTCAGCCGGCTCGTCAGATGCTTCTGCGTCATCCGCCTGTTCCTCTGCGGTCTTGGCCTGCTCGGCAAGCTCGGCTGCCTGCTGCGCCAGCAGCTCAACCTGTTCGCTCAGCGCTGCATCCTGTTCGCGCAGGGTGCGCAGATCACTGTTCGCGGCGGCCAGCATCTCTGCCAGCGTGTTCTTCTCGGCCTTGAGCCTTTCATTCTCCTCCTGCAGCTTGCGCAGCTGCTTCTGTTGCTCAAGAGACATGGACTCAATGTAATTGACAACGTCTGTACGGTTAAAACCGCCCAAAGCGCTGCGGAATCTGGAAATGTCAGCCATAAGGAGCCTCCTGTATGCACCGATACGGTCAATTTTATATATTATAACATATTGCCCGACAGAAAACAACTGCAAAAGCACCGCTGCAGCATGCCTGCGCGCAGATTGCCGGATCGGGGCGCATTTTTCTGCTTTACTTTTTGACAAAGGTTTGCTATAATATCGTCGCAGTTTCGTATGCGCTCGTAGCTCAGCTGGATAGAGTGTCAGACTCCGAC
>JAEDFW010000186.1 GCA_016297855.1 Oscillospiraceae bacterium | reverse complement strand
ATGGCGGAGAGGAAGGGATTCGAACCCTTGATACGCTCACCACGTATACACGATTTCCAATCGTGCGCCTTCGGCCAGCTCAGCCACCTCTCCAGATGGCGCTGATTTGTGCCTCAACTCAAAACAGCTCCATTATTGTACACAGAATTTGTGTCGTTGTCAAGCATTTTGTTCAGGAATTTGCCATTGCCTGCACACAAGCAGCAAGTACTTTTGCCGCGATGGGCGCAGCCACGCCGCTGCCCGAGCCGCCGTTCTCAACGAACACCACAAACGCCAACGGATACGCCGCATCCTGCACAAAACCCGCGAACATCGCGTGCGCGGCCTGTCCCTCGATCTCTGCCGTGCCGGACTTTGCGCAGACATTCAGTCCGCCGAACTGCCAGTCACCATAGATGCTGGAAACATCGTTTCGCATCATGACTGTCAGCTGAGCGGCGGCCTGCTCGCCAAGAAGCTGCCCTGTCGTTCGCGTTTCCGCTTCATAGCGCATGCTTTCGCCCACGCGGACCGACTGCATCAGATACGGTTCAGCCGCCTCACCGCCGCCTGCGATCACGCCCATATAACGCAGAAATGCATACGCGTTCACCTGATCGGTATACTGGCCGATACCGGCCCATGCCACATCGCCGTCATCTGCCTTTGAAAGGTCGACCACACCTGCGGCCGTTTTGTAGCCGTCGCAGGAAAAGCTGTCCGTCAGGCCCAGCTTCTGTGCATATTTTTGCAGCGTCTTTGCCCCCAACTCCTGCGCCACCTGACCAAAGACCACGTTGCACGAGTGCGCCAGCGCCGCAGCAAAGTCCAACGTTCCATGCACGCCGTTGCAGATGATCTGCTGGCCGCCGATGACGCATGCGCCGTCACAGCGGAACTGGCGTGTCTGAATGTCCTCGATATTTTCCAGCGCCGCCGCAGCCGTGACCAGCTTGAAAATGGAGCCGGGCGTATAGGTTGTACTGAAGAGACGGTTTACATAAACTCCATTATACGCGCCTGTCGTGTCGTTTTCCACGTCAGGCATGTTGTCGGGGTCATAGCTGGGCGAGGTTACGGCGCAGAGGATCTCACCCGTTTGATAGTTGTACACACCGATCGTACCGCGATAGCCCGCCAGCGCCGAAAGCGCGGCGTTCTGCACATCCGCACTGATGGTAAGCTGCGCAGCGGCGTCACCCAGCTGCTGGCCGTACAGACCCTGCACCTTACTGTAGCCGATGAGATCATCGGCGTACACACTCAGAAGCGGCGCGCTGATGTAGCCGTAGCGGTCGCCCAAAATGTGCATGGTGGAGGCTCTTGTAGCGGCGTTTTCCGAATAGGTGCGTCCATCGGTCGTATCGAGCAGCAGAGCGCCCGCCCGATCCGTCACCACGCCGCAGTCGAGATTTGCGCCCGCGTAGATGTGCGGGCTGCCCGGGAACGTGACCCAGTCGCCCGCGCTGACAGCGTACTTGAGTGCAAAGGCAGCAAGACCCAGCACCAGCACAACCGCCAATGCCAGCGCGCACAACGCGCGGCCGGATACCTTCTTCATCTTGCCGCCTCCTTTCCCGGCAGCTTTACGGCAAAGCTTGCGTTCTGCCGCGTGTCAGCCGCCTTGATGAACGCCAGCAGTCCCCACACGCAGAGCATGCTCGACCCGCCGTTGGACACAAATGGGAACGTCACGCCCGTGAGTGGCAGAAAATCAACCGTACCAAAGACGTTGAGAAGCGTCTGCACCGCAAAGATGGTCACTGCCGCGCAGGCACCGATGGTGTAAAAGCAGCTTCTTCCCAATGGTGCCGAGCGCACCACGAATGCCACCAGCAACACGATCGCCACGACCATCGTCATGGCAAGAAGCAGCCCCCACTCCTCCGACACAAGCGCAAACACGAGGTCGGTATCCGCTGCGCCGACATATTTGAGCCATCCGTTTCCGCCGCCAAGGCCAAACAGGCCGCCGGAGGCAATGCACATCATAGCCCGTGTCTGTGAGTAACCGCTGGTATTGGCGTTTTCCCAGACATGCCCCCATGCAGCAAACCGCTGCA
>JAEDFW010000061.1 GCA_016297855.1 Oscillospiraceae bacterium | reverse complement strand
CGCCTGCGCCGAATGGAAGCGCGGCGAATTCTTCCAATAGCATACCCATTTTTTCGCTCTTTGTCAACGCGCTTGCAAAAGAATTGACACAGGTGGTATACTACCAGATAGAACAAAAATCGGGCGAATGCCTGTTATCGAGGGACGTATGATCGAATTTCATGAACCAACCATCGCCGACCGGGCATGGATGCAGCCGATCCTGTACGCGGCAAATCTGCCCGGCGCGGACTACACCTTCAACAACATGTATTTCTGGTCGGAATACTACGGCGAGGTAGGCCTTGCCGCAGGAATGCTGACCCAGCACAAGCGCTACCGCGGCTTTGACAGCTACATCTACCCCGCTGGCACGGGCGACGTGCGCGCGGCGCTGGACGAGATTACGCTGGACGCGCGCGAACGCGGCGGCAAGCTCCGTCTGCGCGGACTGACGCAAAGCACGCGCGATTCGCTGGAATCGCTCTATCCCGGCCGGTTCCGCTTTACAAGCTACCGCGACTCGTTTGACTATATCTACACCGTCGAAGAGCTGTCCCAGCTGCACGGCAAAAAGCTGCAGGCCAAGCGCAACCACTGCAACCGTTTCTGCGCCGAGCACCCGGACTGGTACACGCAGGAGCTGACGGTGGAACATGTGCTGCAGTGCCGGAAACTGCTCGACGTTTGGTATGAAAGCCACCCCACAAGTGATCCGCTTGCCGTGGAGCAGCAGGCCATTGCGCGTGCGCTATCCAACTACGAAGCGCTGGAAATGGACGGGCTTTTGCTCTACGACGGCGAGCGGCTTGTCGGCGTATCGATGGGCACGCGCATGAACGAGCAGTATTACGACGTGAACTTTGAAAAGGCCTTTGCTGAGGTTGACGGCGCTTACGCAATGATCAACCGCGAATTTTCGCGCATGATCGCCGAACGCTATCCCGATGTGCAGTATCTGAACCGCGAGGACGACATGGGTCTTGAGGGTCTGCGCAAAGCCAAGGAGTCGTACCAGCCGACGCTGCTGCTGGAAAAATTTGTGGCCGACGAGGTGAACGCCTGATGCGCTTGCGCAAGACGACACAGGACGATATCCCGCAGCTCAAAGCACTCTGGAAAGCCGGTTTTGGCGACACAGACGCAGAAATTGACCGTTTTTTTGACGCAGCATGGCCGCATTGTCTGGGCTTCTGCGCCGAAGAAGAAGGCCAGCTTCTGGCCGCGCTCTACGCGCTGCCGCAGACGCTTGTGTTGGGTGAGCGGCAGGAAAAGGCCGCGTATCTCTACGCCGTGACCACCGCGCCGGCGTTTCGCGGAAAGGGCATATGCCGCGCGCTGATGGCGTATGCGGAAAAAGAGCTGCGGAAAAAGTGGTTTGCCTGCGCGCTGCTGGTTCCGGGCGAACCGTCGCTGTTCGGCTTCTATGAAACACTGGGCTACCGCGCGCAGTACGCGCATGAGATTGCCGCACCGCAGACGCCCTCCAAACATGGCACGGCGCATCCGATCGAGCTGCGCGCATACGCGGGGCTTCGTGAGACGCTTCTGTACGCTGCGCCGCATGTGCGCTATGACGCGCACTGGCTGTCCTACGCCGGCACAAAGTTTTATGCGCTGCAGCTGGAGGGCCGTACCGGCTGCGCGGCTGTGCGTCAATCACCAAACGGCGCGTGCGTGTGCGAGCTGCTGCCCGACATGGCGATGCTGCCCGCACTTGCAGCCGTACCTGGCCAAACACCCGCACTTGTTCGTGCGGCAGGCGGCGCAACGGCGTTTGCTATGCTGAAATGGCTGGATACTCCCAGACCCGAGTTGGAACCCGTATATCTGGCGTTCGCATTTGAATAACGCGCAAAAAGAAGGACGCAAACCACCGTTTGCGTCCTTCCTCTATTTCATCAGCATGCGGATATCTTTTCCGCAGAATTGATACACCTCATATGTGCCAAGCAGCCTTGAGGCGATCTGCGGCGAATACCGCCGGGACAGTTCGTCCTCAGGCAGATTCGTCGAAACGATGCAGGGCTTGCCCTCCATGAGACGAGTATTGACAACCTGATACAGCGCCGACACCACGAACTGCGTTGTCATCTCGGTACCGAGATCGTCAATGATGAGTAGCTCGCACCCAAAATAGCGCCGTGTGGGTTCTTCGCCGGGCTGCGGATGGAACTTTTCCTGCTCAAAATCGGAAAACAGCGTGTTCGCCGACACATACGAAACAGAATAGCCACGGTCGGTCACGGCACGCGCGATGCAGGCCGAGAGAAACGTCTTGCCAAGTCCCGTCGCGCCCAGCATCAAAACAGAGCCGGACGCAGGCGTAAACGTGCGCGCGTAATGCTGTGCGCTGCGCAGTACCTGCTGCATGACCGCGCGCGGACTGGTTCCCAGCTTGGGGTCATATTCGGCCGGGTAATAGTCCAGCCTGAACCTGTCAAAGCTCTCCTTACCGGTGCCGAGCAGCGTGGAAAGTTCTTTTTTCTGCTCCTGCCGGCACAGCTCCTTCAGGCAGTCGCACATCACCGCGCCGCGCCAGCCTGTGCCACCGCAGCTTTTGCAGATTGGTGAATGCTCAAGATCCTCCGGGTCAATGTCATTGGACTCGAGAATCCACTCGCGCTCACGCTGCAGAGCGAGGTTTTCCTCTTTCAGCTTCTGCATCGCCTGCTGCGGATCCTCTCCCTTTCGGAATGAGACAGACATGATATGCGCTGCCGTCTGCCGCAGCGCAAGGTCAATTTCACGCAGGCGCGGCTGCTGGTTATAGATCGCCTCGATGCGCGCGCGCGCGTCAAGTTCGTTCTGCTCACGCGAGAGTTCCAGCCGTCGCTGCGCGCGCTGCAACACCGCCGGTGAATACGCCATGCTCATTCCTCCCCATCAAACGTTTTTTCCATCATGCGCCGGATCGCGTCGCGCTCAAACTCCGTGAGGCTGTCGTTGTGTCCTACCGCCTGACGCGGCTTTGCCGGCATCGTGCGCTCCGGCTGGCGGTCGCCGATCTCTATCTGGCGGACGGTTGTCAGGCCCTGTTCATGCCAGCTTTTCAAGATCGAATTCAGGTACGGCCAGCGAAGTCCGCCCGTGTTCATGCACGTTTTTTCATAGGCCAGCCGGATCTCACTCTCGCCAAAGCCCCAGTCGAGCCAAGTGCAGACCAGCTTTTCCTCGCCCGGGGTAAGCTTGCGCTCGCCAAGCTGTAGAATCTCGCGGATCCGCTGCATCTTCATCTGCATCTGCAGCTGCCGCTGGACATATACCGCCGCTTCTTCCATGGTATCAATGCCGTTGTCGGCCCAGCGGTACGCCTCTTTTTCAATCGTGCGAATGGAAGGCATGCGCGCATTGCCGCGCGCGCGTGCGCGCTGGATGCAGTAGTTGACGAGAATCGAAATGACCTCCGGAGCAAGCCCCAGATACCGGTAGATACACAGCAGGATCTTCAGCTCTTCGGTGCTGAGGATGCGGCCGAGCCTGCGCTGCGTCTCGCCGACCATATTGGGAAATTCCTGCCCGGCGGCATACTCGCGCGATAAATCCTCCTCGGTATACACCGGCGCCTCAGCCGGCTCCAGATGCTTTTTTTCCTCCTCGGGCCACAGGCCAAGCTGGCGCAGCGTGGCGCTGGCAAACTCAAACCGCCGCGCATCGAGCCGCAGCTGCTGCATGGCCGCATCAGTCCGGCCGCCGGCGGCAAGGTAGAGATAGACCAGCGCCGCGTCGCCGCTTCCTGCGGCGAGAAGTCTTCGCACCGCCTGCGCGCCGATCGTGATCTGCTGCTCCGCCATACCGCCGCCTCCTTCTTGCAAAATTTCCGTGAATAGTAGTATATCATACATTTTCCGCCTCGGCAAGAACAAAGCCACGCCGCGCGCATGCGAGCAAATAACGAAAAGTTTACAAAATATCGTCAGAAAAATTGCAGCTGCCACTTTTCTGTTGCGTTTCGGTGTGATACAATGTACAGGAATATCACTATGCCCATGCAGCTTTACCTATATAGAAGGAACGATTTTACTATGCTGGAATTACTGTCCCCCGCCGGTTCCATGGAGGCGCTGCGCGCCGCCGTACAGAACGGCGCAGACGCCGTATATCTTGGATATGACAGCTTCAACGCGCGTATGAACGCGCACAATTTCTCTGCAGACGAGCTGCAGGAGGCCATCGTCTACTGCCATGTGCGCGGCGTGCAGGTACACCTCACGCTCAATACGCTGGTCTCCGACCGTGAAATGCCGCGCGCGGCAGAAGTCATCCGCACCGCGGCCGCGTTCGGCGTGGACGCGTTCATCGTGCAGGATCTGGGCATGGTGCAGCTCTGCAAAGAGATCGCGCCCGAAACGCCCATCCACGCCTCGACGCAGATGAGTATCCACTCGCTTGAGGGCGTACAGGCCGCGGCGGCGCTGGGCTGCTCGCGGGTCGTGCTCGCGCGTGAACTTCCGCGCGAGGAAATCGCGCACATCTGCCGCATGAGCCCCATTGAAATTGAAGTCTTCGTACATGGTGCGCTGTGCATGTGCTACTCGGGTCAGTGCTACCTGTCATCTGTGATCGGCCGGCGTTCGGGAAACCGTGGCCAGTGCGCGCAGCCGTGCCGTCTGCCCTACGGCTATGGCCGGTTTGAACCGGCAAGATACCCGCTCAGTCTCAAGGACAACTGCCTTGTGGGATATCTCGACGATCTGCGCCGCATGGGCGTAGCTTCCATCAAAATTGAAGGCCGCATGAAGCGGCCTGAGTACGTCGCCATCGTGACCAAGGCCTACCGCACAGTTTTGAACGGGCAGCAGCTCTCAGACGGCGATCTGCGCCAACTGGAGGCCGCATTCTCGCGCGAGGGCTTCACGCAGGGCTATTACGAGGGCAAAACAGGGCCTGACATGTTCGGCATCCGCCAGCCCGGAGGCCCTGACAGGGAGCTGCTTGCCGCAGCCCGTGCAAGCTATGAAAACGTAGAAGCGCCGCGCGTACCCATTCGTTTCTACGCGATGCTGCGCGCGAACGAACCGGCGCAGCTGGCCGTGGAGGACGATCAGGGGCACGTCTGCCGCACCACCGGCCCCGTGCCGCAGCCGGCGCAGATCCGCTCGCTCACACCGGAAGAGCTGGAGGAGCGGTTAAAAAAGACAGGCGGCACGCCGTATTACGCCACAAGCGTCAAAAGCGTGGTGGGCCCGGGGCTGATGCTGCCGGCGGCCAGCATCAACGCCATGCGCCGCGACGTGATCGCCGAACTGACCGCCCGACGCGGCCGTCCAAAGCTCGCCAAATTAAACGCCTACAACGCGCCCGCGCTCTACGACGGCATGACGGGCGAGCCGATGCTCAGCATCTATGTCCGGCAGTTTTCGCAGATCACGCCCAGAATGCTCTCGATGGCGCCGACGGTTCTCTACGTCCCGCTCAGTGAGATCATCCAACATCCCGAGCTGCCGCAGATGGTGGGCGTGGAGACGCAGCTGGCCGCGGTTCTGCCGCGCGTGAGCTGGAGCGGTGAGAACGCGCAGCTTGCCGCGCAGCTCAAAGCCGCCTATCTCATGGGTGTGCGGCAGCTGCTGGTGGGCAACATCGGCCAGATCCGCATCGCCAAGGCGGCAGGCTTCGCCGTGCGCGGTGATTTTGGCCTCAACATCTATAACTCCCGCGCGATGCACCTTCTGCGCGCGCAGGGGCTTGACTCGCAGCTGCTGTCGTTTGAGATGACGCTGCCGCAGATCCGCGATATTTCCAAGGCTGTGCCGTGCGAGCTGATGATCTATGGAAGGCTTCCTCTCATGCTGACGGAAAACTGCATCATCAAAAACCGCACCGGCACCTGTAGCTGCGATACGGCCACGACGCGGCTCATCGACCGCATGGGCGATGAATTCCCTGTCGTGAAAGACCCCGGCACCTGCCGGAATGTGATCTTAAACGGCAAAAAGATGTATCTGCTGGACAAAAAGGACGTATTCCGCGGGATGGGGCTGTGGGCGCTGCGGCTGCAGTTCACCACGGAGAATCCCGGCGAGATCGATGCCATTTTGTCCCAGTATCAGAACGGCGGCAGCTTTGACGCCGGCAGCTACACCAGAGGACTTTACACGCGCGGCGTGGAATAAGGAAAAGAAGAGATCGACATGGCAATTATTTTAGCGTCCAAATCCCCCCGCAGGCAGCAGCTTCTGCGCCAGCTGGGCGTGGAATTCACCATACAAACCGCCGATATTGATGAGACGATGTTCCCCGGCAGAAAGCCGGAAGATGAAGTCGCGCGCGTGAGCGCGTTAAAAGCCCGCGCCGTTGTTTGCGCGCCGGATGATCTCGTCATCTCCGCCGACACCATCGTGGTGGCGGACGATATGATTCTCGGAAAGCCCAAAAACGAGGCTGACGCATCGAAAATGCTGCGGCTGCTTTCCGGACGTGCACACACGGTCATGACGGGTCTGAGCGTGCGGCGCGGTGATACCGTCCGCACCGAGGTCGTTCAAACGTCCGTCTGGTTCCGTGATCTCACAGACGGCGAAATCGCGCGCTATATCGCGACCGGAGAGCCGATGGACAAGGCCGGAGCCTATGGCATTCAGGGTCTGGCGAGCTTGTTCGTCGAGCGACTGGATGGCGATTATTTCAGCGTCATGGGCCTGCCCATATGCAGGCTGGGAGAAATGCTGCGCAGCTTTGGCGTGACAATCGTGTAACATCCCATGAGGTGATCGAATGAAGAAAAAATTCTGGTCGGCAAGACTCAAGACCATTCTGATTGTTGCGCTTGTCGCTGCGGTCGTGCTTGGTGTCGCGGCAGCCATTGCCTCCGGCACGACCTTCGGCGAGAATCTGGTCGGCACCATCCTCTCGCCCTTCCGCGCGGGCATTGCCGCCATTGACCGGCAGGCCGAACGGTACTACAACTACCTGTTCAGCTATGAGTCGCTGCAGGCGGAAAACAAGCAGCTGCAGAAGCAGATTCTCAGCATGCAGGAAGATGTGCGCACGGCGGAGGAATACCAGCGCGAAAATGAGCGGCTGCGGACGCTGCTTGGCCTTGCTGAGGAACATGAAGATTACAGTTTTGTCTCGGCGTATATCATTTCGTGGGAATCGTCCAACTACACCAGCGCCTTTACCATCGGCAAGGGCACAAACTCCGGACTTTCCGAAGGCATGTGCGCCGTCACCGAAAACGGGCAGGTCGTAGGCCTGATCACCGATGTAGGCCTCAACTGGGCCACGGTCACGACACTGATGGACTCATCGCTCGAGATCAGCGTCTCGATCGCATCCTCCGGCTATACCGGCGTGGTGCAGGGCATTTATCTGCCCGATGGCGCAAGTGTGCTTCGTATGAACTACCTGCCCACGGATGCCGTGGTCAAAAACAACGACCAGGTCGTCACCACCGGCTCGACGCTCTATCCGCGCGGACTGCTGTTGGGCTATATCACGAACGTCAGTCTCGACGAAACGGGCGTGGCCAAGTACGCAACACTGACGCCCTCGTGCGACCTTGACGCGCTGGAGCAAATCTTCATCATCACCGAATACGCCAATCAGTAACAAGGCAACCCGTGGAAAGGAGCGCATATGCGCCAAACATATAAAAACATCCTGATGTGGGCGCTGTACGCCGTATGGTTTCTGTTCGTCATCGTGCTGCAGACCGTTGTCTTTGGCCAGATGCGCTTGTTCGGCGTCAAGCTGAGCCTGGTTCCGGTCTGCATCGCGTGCATCACAATGCACACCGGCAGCGAAAACGGCGCGCTCTTCGGCCTGATCTCCGGCACGTTCTGGATGCTCGCCGGAGCCGACGGCGGCGTGCTCTACATTTTGCTCTTTCCCGTCTGCGGCGCAGTAGTGGGCTATCTGTGCGACCGATATCTCAACCGGACGCTGCTGTCGGCATTTCTTATGAGTCTTCTGACGCTCTGCGTCACGCAGCTGGCGCTGTTTGCCTTCCGCGTGTTCCTCGGCACTACGCCTTGGTCCGGTGTTGTTTCGGTGCTGGTGCAGATCGGTCTGTCCATGCTCGCGTGGCCGGTTTTCTATCCGGTATCGCGGGTGATCAGAAAGGCAGGTGCTTGACGTTTGGAACGGCTTTCACGTTTTCGTATTTCCCTGTTTATCCTGCTGGTCGTTGTGGTGTTCGGCGCGTTTTTCCTGCGGCTGTATAAGCTGCAGCTTGCGCCCGGCGACAGCTATATCGCCGAAAAATCCGACTCAATCACCTATCAGACCACTGTTGAGGCCTCGCGCGGCAATATTCTCGACCGCAACGGCAACGTGCTGATCGGCAACCGCGCCAGCTACAACCTCATTATCATCAACTTCGCGCTGGCCAACAGCGACGATCCGAACGAAAATCTTCTGGATCTGCTCGAGCTGTGCGACGAACTGGGCATCGCATACCAGTCGCACTTCCCCGTCACCCAGGATCGTCCCTACAGCTACAATATGGACGCGCTGTCGCAGACGTGGCGCAGCTACTTCCGCGCATTTCTCAATAACCGCGACTACGATCTGGATATTTCTGCGTCCACGCTCATCAAAAACCTGCGTCAGGCATACAGGCTCCCCGATGAGTGGACGGCCGATCAGGTCTACAAGGTCATCTCCGTGCGCTATGAGCTGGAGCTGCGAAGCGTCGACGGCATAGGTCTGGAAAACTACACGCTGGCCAGTGATGTCTCTGCTGAGGCGCTTGCGGCCGTGATGGAACTGGGCGTACCGGGCGTTGTTGTCGAATCGACCACCGTGCGCGAATACAACACGCCCTACGCGGCGCACATCCTCGGGTCCATCGGCCAGATGGACAGCGAACAGTGGGAATACTACCGGGAGAAAGGCTACGCCATGAATGCGCTTGTCGGCCAAAGCGGCGTGGAACTGGCGTTTGAAGACTACCTGCACGGCAAGAGCGGCCTGAAATTTACCACCATCTCGTCTGCCGGCGAAGTACTGGAGGAATACTTCACCTCCGTACCGGAGCCCGGCAACAACGTGGAACTCACCCTCGACATTGGCCTGCAGGCTACGGCAGAACAGGCTCTGGGAAGCCTCATTCTTGATCTGCGTGAAAACGGCGTCGGCCGCAAGCAGGAAGGTAAGGACGCCGAGGGCGGCGCGGTCGTGGTGCAGCAGTGCAAGACGGGCGAGATCCTTGCCTCGGCGAGCTACCCCGCCTATAATCTCGCCACCTTCTCCGAGGACTATACCGAACTTGCCGAGGATGAGTACAAACCGCTCTACAACCGCGCTGTCGCGGCGTATCCGCCGGGCTCTATCTACAAGATGGTCACCGCCATCGCCTCGATCGACTACGGCGGCATCGGCGAATATTACGAGATCACCGACAAGGGCGTGTATTCGTACTATAAGGAAGAGGGCTTTGAGCCGGTGTGCTACGTCTGGACGAGCACCGGCTCCACCCACGGCACGATCAACATGCAGCAGGCGCTGCAGGAATCGTGCAACTACTACTTTTATGAGTGCGGCCGTCTGACCTATAATTCCTACTACGCCGAAACGGGTGAGAACCCGTTTGATATTGTTGCCAAGGCGCTTGGCCTGGGCGAGCCGACTGGCATCGAGCTGCCGGAATCGACCGGCGTGCGCGCCAACGCCGAGAGCAAGGCCGAGCAGTACGAGGGCGCCGAGGCCGGCTGGTACGGCGCGGACGTGCTGCAGGCAGTCATCGGCCAGAGTCTGAACCGCTTCACGCCGATGCAGATGGCCTGCTACACATCGGCGCTGGCCAACAAGGGTACGCGTTATAAGGCCACGTTCCTTTCGCGCGTCGTCTCGTGGGACTATCAGACGCTCATTGAAGCGCATACGCCCACTGTAGCCGACACGCTTACCATGTCCGACGAAGCCATCGACTGCTACACCACCGGCATGGAGCTGGTTGCGACCAAGGGTACGGCCTCGCAGTATCTGGCCGATTACCCAATCAAGGTTGCCTGTAAAACAGGTACCGCGCAGTGGCAGGGTACGACCATCGGTTCCAACTCCGGTTCCGACCACGCATCATTTGTGCTTTACGCGCCGGCGGACGATCCTGAGATCGCCATCGCCGTGTATGTGGAAAAAGGCGCGCAGGGCGGCAATCTGGCCAAGGTCTGCATCCCCATCCTCGACGCATATTTCTCCACCTCCAGTAAATATGAGACCGTTGCGGAGGAGAATACCGCATACTGAGACTATTTCAAAGAGGAGACTCTTTATGACCGATCTTTCCAACATTCGCAATTTTTCCATTGTCGCGCACATAGACCACGGAAAATCCACGCTGGCAGACCGTCTGCTGGAGGAATGCAATACCGTGGACAAGCGTG
>JAEDFW010000185.1 GCA_016297855.1 Oscillospiraceae bacterium | reverse complement strand
GGGAGCAGGCAAATGGCGGTTTTTGGGTGAAACATGCAATTATGGCCTTATGCAGGGCAGATGCGCTGCATAAGGCCATATGTACGTGTTACAGATGCGCTGCGCGGCGGCTGTAGAAGCGTGCAAGCCCGCCTTCGGATGTTTCGCGGAAGGCGTAGTTCATGTTCACACCCGTTTCATACATGGTGCGTACGACCATGTCAAAGGAGATCGTTCTGGTGCCGACAAGCATGTGCGCGAGGTTGGAAGCATCAATGGCACGCTTTGCAGCAACGGCATTGCGCTCAATGCAGGGGATTTGAACCAGACCGCAGATAGGATCGCATGTGAGGCCGAGCTGATGTTCCATTGCGATCTCTGCGGCATACTCGGCTTCCTCGATGCTCAGACCCATCAGTTCGCTCATTGCTGCGGCTGCCATTGAGCAGGCGGTGCCGATCTCAGCCTGACAGCCGCATTCAGCACCCGAGATTGACGCATTCTGTTTGACAAGATTGCCGAACAGACCCGCTACGCCCAGTGCACGCGCAATTTTATCGTCGTCAAACTGATATTTTTCTTGCAGATACAGCAAAACCGCAGGCATCACACCGCAGCTGCCGCAGGTGGGAGCAGTAACGATCACACCGTTGTCAGCGTTTTGCTCGGCCACGGCAAAGGCGTAGGAACAGACCAGCTGAAGCTCACGCACGGCTGGAACGTCCATCATGTGCGTGCGATCGTAAAGGTATTTTGCCTTGCGCTCTACATTCAGCCCACCGGGCAAAGTTCCCGTGGCGCTGAGCCCTTCCTTGACAGAGTTCCGCATTGCCTCCCAGACGGTTTTCAGAAAATCCCAGACTTCAGGGCCTTCGTTCAGCTCGACGTATTCGCTCAGTGAGATGTGACGCCAGGAGCAGAATTTTTCGATTTCTGCAAAGGAGTTTTCAGGGTATATGTCGCTGGACTGCAGCGGCTCGCGTCCTTCAATGACAATATCGCCGCCGCCAATGGACAGTGCGCGGATGCTTGAAAGCTTCTCCTCACCGCGCCAGGCGGTAAGATCGAGCGTGTTGGGGTGGGGGAGCTCAAAGTCTGGTGAATCGCAGAAAACGATATCGGTTCTGATAGGCGCAAGTACCTCGCGGATCACACGGTCAGTGCCGTGGCCTACACCGGTTTTGGCAAGAGAGCCGTAGAGAACCGCTTCATAGCGGTCAGCCTGCGGTGTTTCATCTTTGAACAGTCTTGCGGCACGCTCGGGTCCCATTGTGTGGGAACTGGAAGGGCCCTTTCCGATTTTATATAGATCATGGACTGATTTCATGACAATCCTCCGTTTGAAAAAACAACATTTTTAATATAGTATCAAATATGTAGCGGAAAAACAATGGCTATTTCAGGTCCTGTTTTGATAGCCGCGGGCGATGGCCTCCAACGCGAGCTCGCCGGCCAGCTTGAACAGCGCATCAGACAGTACCTGCTCCACACAGACGCCGGCGGCCTGCGCGACGTTTTCATAAAACCGCGCCGTGGCGGGATCAAGCACGATGGTAAAAGCGGACATGGAAACACTCCTTCATTGGGGTACTTCATTTTATGTACGGGGGATTGACAGATGTGATAAAATAGGACTATTAGACAGGCAAGTAATTCCGAAGGGATGTAACGATAATGGCAAAAGAAAAACGAGTTCAGCAGATTACTGACATGGAGGCCGATTTTGCGCAGTGGTACACCGATATCTGCCGCAAAGCCGAGCTGGTGGAGTACTCCAGCGTCAAGGGATTTATGGTTCTTCGCCCGTATGGCTATGCCATCTGGGAAAATATTCAGGCCATCCTGGATGCAGAGTTCAAGAAGACCAGCCATGTGAATGTAGCGATGCCGGTGTTGATTCCGGAGAGCCTGCTCAAGAAAGAGGGCGAGCTTGTAAATGGCTTTGCGCCCGAAGTTGCGTGGGTCACGCATGGTGGAAGCGAAAAGCTGGAAGAGCGCCTGGCATTCCGGCCGACATCTGAAACCATGTTCTGTGACCACTGGTCGAACGTGCTGCATTCGTACCGCGAACTGCCGATGCTGTATAACC
>JAEDFW010000184.1 GCA_016297855.1 Oscillospiraceae bacterium | reverse complement strand
GCGAACGAAACGCCGTTCGTCATGTCCTTGATGTGCGCCAGCAGGAACGGCGTGAGCGCCTTGCCGTGGATGTGCTGCTCGTTGGCCTGCTCAATGGCACGGTTGATGACGGCTTCCATCTCATCATGGTCGAGCGCGTATTCCTCAGGAATAGGATTGCCGACAACCGAACCGCCCTTGAGGCCCAAGTCCCACTTGGTCTTCATGATTTTCGCGACCGTTTCTTCGTCGGGGCAGTTGTAGTCGAGCTTGAAGCCCGAGGTGCGGCAGTAGAACGCGGGCAGCTCGTCGGTGCGAAGACCGAGAACCGGCACACCCTGTGTCTCGAGGTACTCCAGCGTCAGGCCGAGATCGAGCAGACTCTTCGCGCCCGCGCAGATGACGCACACCGGGGTGTTTGCCAGTTCCTGCAGGTCAGCGGAAATATCCATCGTCTTTTCCGCACCGCGATGCACGCCGCCAATGCCGCCGGTGGCAAAGAAGCGGATGCCCGCCATGGCGGCGATCATCATGGTGGTGGCAACGGTGGTGGCGCCGGTCTGGTTGGTGGCGAGATACACGGCCACATCACGGCGGCTGACCTTGCCGACGCCGTCGGCCTTGCACATGATTTCCAGCTCGTCAGCCGTCAGACCGACCTTCAGCTTGCCGCCGATGATGGCGGTGGTGGCGGGAACGGCGCCTTCTGCGCGGACGATCTCTTCCACCTTGTGCGCGAACTCGACGTTCTGCGGATAGGGCATGCCGTGGCTGAGAATGGTAGATTCCAGTGCGACAACGGGTTTGCCGGCGGCAACAGCATCGGCGATCTCGGGGGTGACGGACAGATACTTTTCGATATTCATAATGCATACTCCTTCAGAATGGATTCGATGAGTGATACGCTCATGTTCGGGTTGATGGTTTTTTCATGGCCGACAGCGGCGATGCCGGCCGCCAGCGCGTAATCAAGCGTTTTTTCGATGGGGAAGCTGTTGACCGTGCTGTAGATGACGGCGGCCATGAACGCGTCACCGGCGCCGGTGGCATTGACCATGGCATCAAGCGGACGGAGCTTTTGCTCGAGCATGCAGCCCGTCTGATCCATGTACAGGCAGCCGCCTTTGCCCTGACTGACGAAAATACGCCTGAGACCCTTGGCAAGTACTGCCTCACACGCATGAAGCAGATCCGCGTGCGAGGAAATTTTCATGCCGCTGAGGATCTCCAGCTCCATCACGTTGGGCTTCGCGGTATCGAAACGGCCGATGAACGGCGCCAGAACGCGCGCGTAGGCCGTGGAAACGGGGTCGACATAGACCGGCGGGCCGCCGGCACATTCATCAAGCAGATGCTCGATGAGTGCGCTGGGCAGGCTGGGGTCGCAGGTGACAAGCCGTGCGCCGCGGATGAGACTCTTTTTGCTGGTAAGGTAATCGGCGGGCAGCGATTTGAGGATCGACATATCGGACATGGCCACCAGCATATCTCCGGATTCGTCGAGTACCGATAGATACGTCGATGACGGATGGCCGTCTACAGCGTAGAGGTTTCCGATGTCAATGCCGGCTGCCAGACACTCACGGCGGATCTGCTCGGCGTAGACGTCGCTGCCGACGGCGGAGATTAGCTTGACGTCTGTACCGAGCCGGGCGAGATTTTCACAGACATTTCGCGTCACACCGCCCGCAGATGACGTCATGTGGCTGGGGTTGGAATCGCGCATGACGATGGGCTTTCTCGACCGGCCGCAAATATCCACGTTTGCCGCGCCCACGCCGACAACGTAGAACGAGTTGTTGACGATGTAGCCCTTGCCGAGGATATAGCCCTTCTTCTGCAGATTCGCGATGTGTACCGCGACCGAGCTGCGCGCCAGATTGAGCCGCGCCGCCAGTTCGTTCTGCGAGATCGCGGGGTTCTGCTGGATGATATGGAAAATCTCCTGTTCGCGTTCTGTCATGGCTGCACCGCCTATCAAAATGTTTAATATCTAAGCACATGTTTATTATACACGAGACGAGATAAATGTCAACACACAAGTTTAAAACTTCATGCGCAGTATTGCGCACCACGATCATGGGCAAAAGCCAGAGCGCA
>JAEDFW010000002.1 GCA_016297855.1 Oscillospiraceae bacterium | reverse complement strand
AAGCCGCCGGCACGTCCGGTGTCCTTGCTGACGAGTGTCTTTGCGTCAATCTGCCGCAGCGTGGCCACGTTCAGCTCCTGCGAGAACGGGCCCTGCATACAGATAATATGTGCGGCGGGAAAGCCCAGCGAAAGCGCGTGAGAAAGGCTGTCCATGCTCGGCAGCACGCGCGCCCACACGCGCCGGGCAAAATCCGGCAGCGTGGCAAACGCCGCCAGATCCTTACTGCCGGTCGTGAGCAGGATGTTTCCCGGGATATCTTCCAGCATACGCACCGCGTCTTCCGGGCTGTCGGCCCAGAGGACATGTTCCGCCTGCTCGCGCGGGCGAATGAGCCTGTCATACGGCACGGACGCCTTCTTCGCAGCGGCGCGGATATTCTCGCTCACCTGCGCGGCGTAGGGATGCGTGGCGTCGATCACGACGTCATAGCCGCTTTGCAGCTTGCAGCGCATCTGCGCCTCGTCCATCCGCCCAGTACGAACGGTGAGGTTTTCAGCAGGCGCAAGCACATCGCGGCCATAGTCCGTTGCGACGCAGCAGGTGACACTGTGCCCTGCTTGTGCCAGTGCAAGCGCCAGTGCGTGCCCCTCAGCCGTGCCGCCAAACAGCAGGATCTTCATCGCTGCAGATACCCCCGTGGGGTGACGAGCCTACCACCGAGGATTTTTGTCTGGCTGTTGCCAACAAAAACAGTCGTAAACATATCCACCTGCGCATTGCGAAGTTCGCCCAGTGTCAAAACCGTGGCGCTTTCACCGTCTCTTCCGATCTGTCCGACGTATCCACAGGGCGTCTCGGGCGATTTTTCCACCAGCAGAATATCACAAGCTTTCTGCAGATAATCCTTGCGCTTGTGGCTCGACGGGTTATAGAGGCACACGACGAAGTCCGCCTGCGCAGCCGCGCGTAGCCGCTTTTCGATCGCTTGCCACGGCGTCATGAGATCAGACAGCGAAATCAGGCAGAAATCATGCATGAGCGGTGCGCCAAGCACTGCTGCGCCGCCGCAGGCAGCCGTGATGCCCGGGATGACCTCCAGCTCGACCTCCGGCCATTTTTCCGACAGCTCATAGCAAAGCCCCGCCATACCGTACACGCCGGGATCGCCCGAGCAGACCATGGCCACGGTCTTGCCACCGTTTGCCAGTTCCAGCGCCATCTCACAGCGCTCGACCTCCTTACGCATGGGCGTGGTGAACAGTTCCTTATGCGAATAATCTTCGCGGATAAGATCAATATAGACGGTGTAACCGACAATCACGTCAGCATTTTCCAACACTGCTTTCGCGCGGCCAGTCATATCCTGCCCACCGCCGGGGCCGAGACCAACAATATACAGCTTTTTCATTCATTATTCTCCTGTTCTACCCAGTGCAGCATGATTCTCGCCATCGCAGCAGCAAACGTCACGCCCCGGCAGATGGTCTTTTGAATGATAATATCGCCGCCAGCTCGCTGCGCCGCGCGCTGGCAAACATTGTCCACGCCCGTGGTGCGCGCGACAAAACCGGACGCCGGGAAATCGCCTTGCTCTGCCGCGAGTTCCTCTGCCGAAAAAAACTGCGTTTTCCAGCCGTTCGATGCGGCAAGGGCCAAAAGCCCCGGCTCATCCTCTTTAAGATCAATACTGGCAAGCGCACAGATTGCGGCACGCGGAAGCGCGTTTTGCCGCAAGAATTCATCCAGCGCAGCCTGCAGCTGCTCCTGACTCGTGCCTCGCCTGCAGCCCACGCCGAGCGTCACTGCCTTCGGCACCAGATGCAGTGTCGTATCAAACAGCTGCTGCGCAGCGGTCGAGCCGATGCAGATTCCAACACGTGCGTCCGGCGCGCCGAGACCCTCCGGCATTTCCCCGGTAATGGGATACGCAGAATCAAAGCCTATCGCTTCTCCCTCTAAAATAGCTGCCGAGACGGCCTTGGCTGCCTCACGTTCGCAGATCACAAGATTCTGCTCCTTCGCCCAGACGTCCACGGCAAAGCGCGCGTTCACATCTGTGGCAGTGGAAATGACAGCCTGTCCGCCGGTGACAGCGGCAACACGCCTTGCAAGCGCATTCGCACCGCCCACATGCCCGGACAGCAGCGGCACGGCAAAACGCCCCATCTCATCGACCGACACAATGGCCGGGTCGGAAAACTTTTCTTTGACAAAAGGCGCGATGGCGCGCACGGCAATGCCAGCCGCTCCGATAAAGACCAGCGCCTCAGAATCCAGAAATCGCGCCTTCGTCCATCCCTGCAAACTGCCGCAGGATAGCAGACCGAATTCCCCGGAAAATCTTTCTGTTGTATACAGCGTTCCGCCAAGTTCTGCAGCCAGCGTTTTGCCCAGTTCGCAGCCCCGACGCGTAAAGGCGATCAGTGCAATCACTTTGAGGCCTCCCGGCAGCCGTGCGTAAAACCCGGGTCGTAGAGAAGCGACCGGTCGTACTCACTGCCCAAAAAGCCGCCGACTGTAATGAGCGCGGTTTTTGTGATCTGATTCTCACGCGCAGTCTCTGCAAGCGTCGACACGGTGCATCGGAACACTTTTTCATCCGGCCATGTGGCCTTGTAGACAATTGCCGCAGGCGTATCTGGGCTGTAGCCGCCTGAGATCAGCTCCTGCTGCGCCTTTTCCAGCAATCCTGTGGAAAGAAACAGCACCATCGTGCTGCCGTGTGCGGCAAGCGCACGCAGCTGTTCCTTTTCTGGAACCGGCGTTCTGCCTTCGGCTCTGGTAATGATAACCGTCTGACTGACGTTCGGCAGCGTGTACTCGGCTTTCAACGCCGCAGCCGCGCCGCAAAACGAAGACACACCTGGCGTGATGTCATAGGCGTAGCCTCTCGCGTCAAGTGCGTCCATCTGTTCGCGGATCGCGCCATAGATGGACGGATCACCCGTGTGCAGGCGGACGGTAGTCTTGCCTTCCGCTTCTGCCTTGTCCATGACAGCAAGAACTTCTTCCAGCGTCATGGACGCAGAATCAAAGATCTCGCAGTCCGGCCTGCAGTTTTTAAGAAGCGCAGGGTTGACCAGCGAACCGGCATAAATGACCACATCTGCCTGCGCAATCAGCCGTGCGCCGCGCACGGTAATGAGATCGTCAGCACCGGAGCCTGCTCCAACAAAATGTATCATAGAAACCTCCCGATCAGGAACTTCTCAATCTTCAGAATTCACATGACGTTTCAGGAGCGCATGCGCGCCGGGTGTCATCGCCATGCAGCCAGCCGCCTGTGAAAACACGATCGCCTGTACGTTCAACCTGCCTGCCCGGTGCTGCAGCGCCTGCCCGGCAGCCTTTGCGATGGAATCCATCACCGGCTGCTGAAGCCCGGCGTCAGCCAGAAGCGCAAGCGCCGCATCCGTCGTGGCCGCATCATAAAGCGCGCGAAGCAGCGCAGTTTCCGCTCCGAGAATCGCGGCGTGCGTGACAAACACCTCGCGGCGGCCATCGGCGGTGCGGGAATGCGTATCCATCACGTTAGCCGCCAGCTTGCAGAGCTTTCCGACGTGCCCAACGAGCAGAACGGAAGAAAAACCAAGCGTCACGGCAATATCCAGCGCCTCTCCAATGTAGTTTGCGCATTGCACTGCCCTGCGCATATCAAGCTTCAGTGCGTGCTCTGCAAAATCCGCGCCGTAATTGCCGGGCGTCATAAGAACATCTGTCACGCCCTCGGCCCGGTTCATACTGAGTTCAGCACGGATGGTATCGATGAGCGCCTGGCGGCTCATAGGACGGACGATACCGGTTGAGCCAAGAATCGAAATGCCGCCCTCGATGCCAAGACGCGGGTTGAACGTCTTTTCAGCAAGTACCTGTCCGTCCGGTACGATGATCTCAGCGCGCAGGCCGCAGTTTTGGCCGGCTTTTTCCAGCGCCTGTCGAAGCTGCGCTTCGATCATCTGTCTGGGGCCTCGGTTGATGGCGGCTGCACCCACAGGCTGATTGAGGCCGGGCCGCGTGATCCTTCCCACGCCGTCGCCGCCTTCAATTTCGATTCCTGATTCAATCTTCTCCACACGCACCACAATCAGCGCGCCGTTTGTCACATCACAATCATCGCCGCCGTCTTTGCGCACGGCGCATTGGGCAAAATCAGGCTCCAGACGGCACTGTTCCGGTTTGACTGTCACAGCGATTCCGGCAGGCGTCTGCACGGTAAGCGCAGCAGGAAACTCTCCGGTGAGCAATGCCTGCGCGCCCGCACGCGCCGCAGCGGCCGCGCAGGTGCCGGTGGTATAGCCGCATCGCAGCCGCTGTTGGCCGTATTCAATATAATGTTCCAGCATGGCCGCTCCTTTCCTCCGTCATCCGAGACTGCCCAATAAGCAAATTCTCCTCAAAAAAAGAGCAGCCTTACGGCCGCCCAATAAAAGAGGCATTGCTGCCCGATTATCCATGGACTGAGCACCGCAGTCTTGGACTGAACACAGCATGAGCAGGTTTCCTGGCTCCAGTTCACAGCTTGGCGCGTCTTCTCAGAAGTCTGCTTCCAATGACCGTTTGTGCGCTTCGCTCCCTGTTACAGTGACGGGTTCGCTTCGGACTTGCACCGAATTCCCTTTATTCCTCGACGGAACTCATACTTTCTGTCTGTCTTGCAGATAATTTATCGCATTTTTCGCCAACTGTCAATCCCTGTTTGGCGTGCATGGCAGAGCGTGCGCCATATGCGCGGTTTCCTCTTTACAGCGCGCCTGTTTTCGGATATAATACTGACGAAAACTTTTGGAAGTGTGGTTCCTATATGATTGAATTTGATGAATACAAGGTAAAACTGAATAATAACCGTCCAAAGCTCGATGATCTGGCCGTTTCGCTCGGCATCAGCGCGGCGGAGGAGGAGCTTGACCGTCTGCACGCGCAGATTGAATCGCCCGGCTTCTGGGACAATCAGGAAACATCGCAAAAGGTCATGAAGCACGCCCGTCAGCTGGAATCCAAGATCGAGCGCTACAAAAAAATGTGCACGCAGTGGGACGATCTCATGACCATCTGCGAGATGGCAATCGAAGAAAACGACGACTCGATGTTGGACGAGCTGACCACGGGATATCATGAGCTGGAAGAGCAAATGGAAAACGCCCGGCTGGAAACGCTTCTGTCCGGTGAATACGACAACAATAACGCCATTGTTTCTTTCCAGGCAGGTGCCGGCGGCACCGAAGCGCAGGACTGGACGCAGATGCTCTACCGCATGTATACGCACTGGACAGAGGCGCATGGCTTCACCTACAAAATTCTCGATTACCTTGACGGCGATGAAGCCGGTATCAAATCGGCCAGCATTCTGGTCGAAGGCCCGAACGCTTACGGCTTTTTGAAAAGCGAAAACGGTGTGCACCGGCTGGTACGCGTATCACCATTTGACGCCAACGCCCGACGGCAGACATCGTTTGCAGCGGTTGAAGTCATCCCGGAGATCGCCGACGACAGCAAGGACGTAGACATCCGGCCCGAGGACATCGAAATGCAGGTATACCGCTCGTCCGGCGCCGGCGGCCAGCACATCAACAAGACTTCCTCGGCCGTTCGCCTGATCCACAAACCAACCGGCATTGTCGTCTCCTGCCAGACGCAGCGCGACCAGTTCCAGAACCGCGAGACCTGTATGCGGATGCTGCGCTCGAAGCTCATTGAGATCAAAGAGCGTGAACACCTCGACAAGATTTCCGACATCAAGGGCGCGCAGCTCAAGATCGAATGGGGCAGCCAGATCCGCAACTATGTCTTTATGCCCTATACGCTGGCCAAGGACACGCGCACGGGTTATGAAATGACGAACATCAACGCTGTTATGGACGGCGACATCGATGGCTTCATCAACGCCTACCTCACCTGCTCGGCCACAGGCGTATGGCCCACGAAGTCCTGATGCGTTGCGAATTATGTCCAATTGTTGTGAATTATCTCTTGCAAAACTCCAACTTTTATGATATCATACTTTCTGCTTTGTATGAAAGTTATTACGGCCTGCCGTCTGCCGGACAAGAACGGCGTATTGATTGGGAGGAATTATGACTGTTCTGCATATTATTTTGACCGTGATCCAGCTGATTCTGGCTGTCGGCCTTGTTGTGATCGTCACGCTTCAGTCCGGCAAGAGTTCCGGCCTGTCTTCCGCCATCGCCGGCGGCGACGGTTTTTCTGCCAAGAGCAAGAGCAAGTCTATCGATGCCAAGCTGGCGAAGGCGACCAAGTGGATCGGCGGTGTGTTCCTTGTTCTGACGCTGGTTCTGAACCTGTTCTAATCAGATAACGTAAACTGTCCCGAGTCCGATCGGGACAGTTTTTTTATTCTGGTGTTCTGATAGTAATACTGCAGAATCACACGGTAGGAAAAACTGTTTTCCGCCAGATTTTCAGCACCGTACTGGCTCATGCCCACGCGGTGCCCAAAACCCAGCACATGAAATGTCACGCCGGCATCCGTCAGCTCCATCGTAAACTTTGTGGAGTTGAGGTGAAACATCTGCCGCAGCTGCACGCCCGAGAAAACCGCTCCGCCGATCACAGCCGTATCCACGCCTCCGCCTTCGGTACAGGTGATCTCCCCAATCCAGTTCTCAGCTGCGTCATTCATCACCGCGCCTTCATCCTCGTCTGTGATGATTTTCCGGAATTCATCGAGTGTAAAAGACACCTCACTCTTATAGCGTGCGGCAGATTCCTCTCCGGGACTTTCTACCGGCTGCAGATACGGCACATCTGTTCCCCACACGGCCACCGCCGCTTCGGTGCTGCCGCCCGAGCAGGAAAAATACGTTGCGTCGATGAGCGCGCCGTTATAGCACAGAACTTCGTCCGCCGTCTGCGACACGGCCAGCGCAGCCTTTTCTGCCGCCTTCTCATATGCGCCGCCGTACTTTTCTCGCAGCGCCTGCTCATTCATCCACGCCTGACAACATGCGCTGTCGGCGCAGATATCAGCATCCATGTGTTTTTCCGACTGCGCCTGCTTCCATAAAAATGTGCGAGCGGCCACAGCCTGCGCCTTGAGCGCTTCCAGATCAAAATCCGCCGGCATTTCGCACAGAACCACATTTGTCAGATATTCCCGCACGCCGACAGTGAGTACCTCGCCGCCGCACAAAAGCCGTAGCTGCGCAGCATCGCTGCCCGACAGCTCGTCCGCCAGCAGCAAAGACGTTTCCATCTTTGCAGCGGGTTTGCTTTCCTCCTGCGCGATGAACAGCACCCGCTTTTCGGACTCGTCCGCCTGCTGCGGCGCAGCCGATGGAATCAGCAAAATGGCGAGCACAGACAGAATGCACCCAATCAGAACCGTTTTCATTGGCAGCCCCCCTTGTTGTTCAGACAAGTGTATGCTTCTCGGTGCACCTGTATGACGATTGACATAATATCGAATCTTGACACTTTTTTGTCAAGGTCGTATAATATGAGCCATCATTATGATTGGAGCGTAGACATGAAACACGCCTTGAAGATCATTCTCCCGCTGGTGCTGGTCCTTGTGATTCTGGCCGCTGCCTGTTGGTTCTTCTTATTCTTCCGAACTGACCTGACTGCAAGTGTGTTCGCCTATTGGGGCGATCACTATTACGAAGCCGGGCGCTACAACCGGGCGATCAGCCTGTATAAAGTCGCCGCAAAACTTGAGCCGGAGAACGATAATCTTCCGGTGCGCCTTGCCGAGACGTATGTGCGCGACGGAAACTTCACAAAAGCGGAGTATACGCTTGTGAGCGCCATTACCGAAAACCCCAACTCTGTCGATCTGTATCTGGCGCTCTCACAGACCTATGTCGCGCAGGACAAACTGCTTGACGCCGAGCAGATGCTCAGCCGCATTACAAACAGCGACGTCAAGGCCACCATCGACGGCATGCGCCCGGATGCGCCATCCATCAGCCCGGAAAGCGGCTACTACAGCGAATACATTGACGTCACCGTCACTGGCTGTGAGCAGGTCTATATGGTCGTCAACGAGGATTACCCCTCCATCGTAACCGACGCATACGCCGGCCCCGTCACGCTGGGGGGCGGCGAAAGCAAAGTCGTCGCCATTGTCGTGGGCGAAAACGGTCTGGTCAGCGACGCATCCTATGCAGGATACACCATCGGAAGCGTTGTTGAGGCCGTTACGATTCAGGACTCTGCGCTCGATGGCTATGTGCGCCAGCTGCTTGGAAAATCCGCAGGCGCTACGATTATGTCCGACGAGCTGTGGGACATCCGCGAACTGGAATTACCGGAGGGTGTGCAAAGTCTTGATGATCTGCCGCTCTTCGCCGGTCTTACATCGCTCAGCGTCCACGCAGCGGCGCTGGATTTCTCCGTTCTATCATCTATGACCACGCTGCGCGCACTGGATCTTTCCGGCTGCACGCTATCGTCTGCCGCGTTGGAGACGATTGGTACGCTGCCGGATCTGCAGAGTCTGAACCTGTCCGGCTGTGCGGTGAGCAGCATCAATGCGCTGGTAGCGCTGGATAAGCTGACAAATCTTGACCTCACAAATAACACCATCACGGATATTACCGCCCTTTCCGCGCTTACACAGCTCAAAGAGCTGCATCTGACCAACAACCCCATCAGCACCATCACCTATCTCAACAACTGTCTGGCGCTGGAAAAGCTCTACATCGAAAACTGCGGCGTGTCGCGTCTGAGCAGCATTGCCGGCAACACATCGATCCGCGAGTTATACGCCTCAAATAACTCCATTTCCGATATCTCGGTACTGTCTGCTTGTTCGTCTCTGTCGGTGTTGGACGTATCCGGCAATCAGATCACGGATATCTCCGTACTAAATCAGCTGCCGGAGCTGACCAGCTTCTATGCCGACAGCAACCAGATCGAGGCCGTTCCCGTATTTGACCCTGAGACATGCAAACTTGTGAATTTCTCCATCAACCAAAATGCGGTTGCAGATATTTCGGGTCTGACAAATCTGCAGTGGCTCAATTATGTGCACGCCGACTACAACAAAATCACCGACATTACCTGCCTGCAGAACTGCTGGAATCTCATCCAGATCGATGTCTGGGATAACCCGGTAGACACCGAATCCATCCCGGCCCTGCAGGAAATCGGCATCATCGTCAACTATAACCCCACTTATGAGCCACCAGCGGAAACCAAGCAGGAAGGCTGAACCGTAACACCGTCCGGAGCACAGCTCCTGACGGTGTTTTCTCTTTTACGTTTACATAATTTTCTTGCAGGTACGTAAACTAACTGCGGTGATCGTATGAACAATTCTATCTGGGCGGAGATTTCCCTGCCCTCATTCTCCCCGCTTTCGCAGGATACCAAGACCGACGTATTGATTGTGGGCGGCGGACTGGCCGGACTGTTATGCGCGTACACACTGCAGCAAGCAGGCGTGGATTATCTTCTCGTCGAGGCCGACACGATTTGCTCCGGCGTAACGCGCAATACCACAGCAAAGCTCACTTCGCAGCACGGTCTTATTTACGACAAGCTGACAAAATCCTTTGGCGTGGATGCAGCGCGGGCATATTATGACGCGAACGAGGCAGCGCTTGCACGCTACCGGGAACTTTCACAGACGATTCGCTGCGATTTTGAGGAAAAGCCAGCCTATGTCTACAGCACAGACGGCACTTCAAAGCTTGAGCGGGAGCTTCTGGCGCTGCAGCGCATCGGCGCGCGCGCATCGCTGGTCTATCAACTGCCGCTGCCCGTCAAAACGACCGGGGCGATCCGCTTTGACCATCAGGCGCAGTTTCATCCGCTCAAGTTCGCAGCTGCCATCTCACAGGGACTGCACATCTGCGAGCATACGCGTGTTCTCGCATTTGAGAAAAACACCTGCATCACAGACCACGGAACCATTCGCGCCGAGAAAATTATCATTGCCACACATTTTCCGATGCTGAACAAGCACGGCGCATATTTTCTCAAGCTTTACCAACACCGGTCGTATGTGCTGGCGCTGCAGCACGCACAGAAGCTGGACGGGATGTATGTCGATGAAGATACAGCCGGTCTTTCATTCCGCAACTACGGCAATCTGCTGCTTTTGGGCGGCGGGTCACACCGAACCGGGAAAAAGGGCGGCAGCTGGCAGGCGCTTTCGCAGTTCGCACATGAGCAGTACCCGGATGCGCGCGAGGTCTGCCGCTGGGCGACGCAGGACTGCATGAGTCTTGACGCAGTACCCTATATCGGCCGCTATGGCGGTGGGACGCAGGAACTGTATGTAGCATCGGGTTTTAACAAGTGGGGCATGACGTCATCGATGGCGGCAGCTGCCATTTTGAGCGACTTGGTACAGGGCCGAAAAAACGCATATGCAGAAGTTTTCTCACCGCAGCGCTCCATGCTGCATCCACAGCTGGGCGCAAACGCGCTGGAGACAGTGGCGAATCTGCTGCGACCGGCAAAACCGCGCTGCCCACATATGGGCTGCGCGCTGCACTGGAATGAATCCGAACGCAGCTGGGACTGCTCTTGCCACGGCTCGCGCTTTACGAAAGCGGGCCATCTTCTGGACAATCCTGCAACAGCGGATCTGAAGAAGCCGTAACCGCCGCGCTTGTATTTCCGTGCGTCTGGCAGTATAATATCCCCACGATCTGCCGCGCGTCCGGCGCGGCGCATAGGAGGGGCTTATGGCCGGAACAAGACGCTGCGTCATCATCGGCGGCGCGCCGATCAAGGACTACTCGCGCATTCGAGACGTGCTGCGAGAAGACGATTTCTGTATCTATTGCGATTGCGGTCTGCGCCACAGGGAAGGACTGAGCGCAGCGCCCGACCTTATCGTCGGTGATTTTGACTCTTTCACCGCTGCTCCATCGGGTGCGAATGTCATTACTCTGCCGCGTGAGAAAGACGATACTGACACCGTATATGCCGTCAAGGAAGCACTTCGGCGTGGGTTTGACGAATTTGTGCTGCTGGGCGCAGCAGGCGGAAGGCTTGACCATACGCTGGCAAACGTTTCGCTGCTTGTTATGCTTGACCGACTCGGCAAAAAGGCTGTACTTGTAGACGACTGTTCCGATATGCGCGTCATTTCACGCGAGGAAGCATCCATCGCCGACACCTGCCGCTTCTTTTCCCTTCTGACCGTGAACGGTCCCGCGCGGCATGTTACAATTGAAAACGCCAAGTTTCCGCTGCGTGATGCGGAAATCCACTGCGATTATCAGTACGGCGTAAGCAACGAGGTGCTGCCAGGCAAAACCGCCCGCGTACGTGTGGGCGAAGGCCAGCTGCTGCTCATGCGTATTTTCAGCGAAGCATAAAATCAACCGCTCACCGTTTCGTGAGCGGTTGATTTTATGCCTCTTCACAAACAAGCTTACAGATGCGCGCAGCAGCCCCGGCATAATCCAGTTCCTGCATGGCCCTGCGCATGGACGCGCAGCGCGGCTCGTTCTGCAGCAGCTGCAGGCTCTGCCACGCCAGCTCTTTCGGCGTATCGGCGGTACAGGCCGCGCCACGGCTGACAAAAAACTCCAGATTGTGTGTCTCACAGCCGCCCACGGCGTTGATGAGCACCATGGGTATCCCCTTGACCACCGCTTCGGTGGTGCTGATGCCGCCGGGCTTGGTGATGAATACGTCCGCGCTGTCAAGCAGCTTTGCGATATTTTTGACGAAGCCCAGCACATGCACGTTTTTCTTATGGCCATAGCGCATCCGCAGCTTCCGGTAGAGCTTTTTGTTGCTGCTGCAAACTACACTGAGTTCACAGCTTTCCGGCATCTTTTTTGCCAAACATGAAACCACCTCGCTGATTGGACCGCAGCCCATGCTGCCCGACATGATGACCAGATGCCGGTGGGCTGGATTGATCTGAAACGCGCGCTTGGCCTGCGCCGGATCGGATCCGCCTTCGAACATGGCGCGCACTGGAATTCCCAACGGCACAATGGTTTCCTGCCGGATACCGGCGCGGACAAATTCTTCCGTCAGCGAAGCATCCGGGATCACGCAGGCGTCCAGTGAAACGCAGCTGCAACTCGGGCTGGCGGTATAGTCGGTGGCCAGAAAACATGTACGGATCGCGAGCGGCAGCGCATGCTGAATATAGCTCAGCATCATCGCCGGGAACAGATGCGTGCAGATGACAGCGCCATAGCCGCCGCTTTCGATCTCCTGCCGCATCCGTGCGCAGCCGCTGCGCAGCAGACGGCATGCGGCAGAGTCCTCGTCAAACGTTGCCGGATGCTCCTCGGCGTATTGATATCCTTTTCCGTAAAGCTTCGGAAAATGGCGGTAAAAGCGCACGTGCCAGTTGCTGACAATTCGCGAAACACGGTCGGACACATAACCCAGCGCATCCTTCGTCACGCTTTCATGCCCCATCTGCTCCAGTTTCTGTACCAACGCCTGCGCACAGGCATTATGTCCGCCGCCTGTATTGCAGCTCAAAATCAAAACTTTCATGTTGTTCCCTCTTTCTGCTTCTCCCTGCGACGATACATCCGCACAAGACGCGGCCGGTTATAGCGTTGGATCAAAATGAACGGCAGGTTTCCCAGCAGCACATAGACCGCATATACTGCCGTGCCGCCGAATCCCGGCCAGAGCCACAGGCAGGCAATGCCGAACAGGCACAAAACTACATGTACTGTCTCAGCCATGCAAGTTTCCTGAATCATGGTCAGAAGCCCCGTCTGGTCCGGCAGTCTGTCAAGCGATTTTGCCGGCATGAGCTCCGGAAAAATCCGGCTCATATCCGGTACGCGGCTTTGCCAGCGGTGAATACCGAGCTTTGTATACACGCGTCCGTCCTTTTCCCAGCCAAACGCGCGGAACGGTGCTCGGTCAAAATGAAACCACTTCTTCGGCAGCAGCCGCCCGAGCGCGAAGCTTACAATGCCAAGCACGATGATAAAAACCAAACAGCGCCAGAAACCCATTACATTTCCTGCCTTTTCCGTACTTTTCTGTATCATATCAGATTGAGACAGAAAATCCTGAACGAATTATGAATTTTCTCACACCGCTGCCGGGCTTGCCATCTGCCGGAAAACGCGGTAAAATAGGCGAAAGACGAGAAAAGGAGCCGAATTTTCATGCAGCTTGAAACGAAACGGCTGATTCTGCGCCCGTGGGAGCAGGCCGACGCGGAGGAACTCTACTGTCTTGCTCGCGATCCGAAGGTTGGCCCTGCGGCAGGCTGGATGGTACATACCAGCGTGGAAAACAGCTGTGAGATCATCCGGACTGTACTCTGCGCGCCGGAAACGTATGCCGTAGTGCTCAAGCAGTCTGGCAGGATCATCGGCAGTATCGGAGAATTTTCCTCGGACGCACAAGTTTGCGCAAACGGTTCACCGGAGCTCGGCTACTGGCTCGGCAGCGCGTATTGGGGCCGCGGTCTCATGGCTGAGGCGATACAGGCGATGCTTTCGCGCTGCTTTGATGATTTCGGCGCAGATACGGTCTGGTGCTCACACTTTGACGGCAATGACAATTCGCGGCGAGTACAGGAAAAATGCGGCTTTTTATATCACCACACCGAGCGTGATACCAGATGGCTCGCAGCCAGCGGGAAGCAGATTCTGCATTATAACTGCCTCACGCGCGCGCAGTATCAGGCCATGCGCGGCGACACGGGCAAGCGCCCGTACAAGGTGCTGCTGACAGGATTTGACCCGTTTGGAGGCGAGGTGACAAATCCCGCGTACGAGGCTGTGAAGCTGCTGCCCGGAACGGTTTGCGGCGCGCGCATCATCAAGCAGGAGCTGCCAACTGTCTTTTCACAATCAGGCCAAACACTGTGCTCGGCCATCGAACAAAACGAGCCGGATCTTGTCATCTGCGTCGGTCAGGCCGGCGGCAGCAGCGGACTTCTGATTGAGCGCGTGGCCGTCAATCTGCGCGATGCGCGCATCGCAGACAACGCAGGAAACCAGCCGTGCGACAAACCCGTCGTGCAAGGCGGCCCGGCAGCATATTTTACAAAGCTTCCCGCAAAAAATATCGTCAGCACCATCCGCGCAGCAGGCATTCCGGCGTATCTTTCGTATTCGGCTGGCAGCTACGTCTGCAACGACGTATTCTATACACTCATGCATCTCATCGAGACTGAGCGTCCCGCACTGACAGGCGGCTTTATTCACGTCCCGTACTCTTCTTCACAGGCCGCGCAGAAGCCCTCCGGTACACCGGGCATGTCGCTCGATATGATCGCGCAAGGGCTTTCCTGCGCTGTCGGACAGACGCTGCAGACGTTGGCCGACAGCTAAAGCGCTGTATACAGAATAATCGCCTCCGGCGTGCGCCGGAGGCGATTGGTCTTATTTTTCCAGCATATTGCGCAGCACCCGCTGCGTGCAGTCGATAAAGCGTACCAGAGCAGCAGACGCCTCCCGCATCGAGCGTACTGCCACTCCCAGCTCGCGCGAGGCTGCCGGTGTGACCGGGCGGATCAGCACCGCATCGGCTCTTCCCTTGAGCGTCAGCTCCGTCATCATGCTCACACCAAGTCCGTGGGCCACCATGCTGATGACTGTCTGATCGTCGACCGCAGTCGGGCGGATATCAGGCGCGACATGCAGCCGGTTGAAGATACGCAGTATGTCCTTGTCAAAGCCCTGCGATGGCATGATAAACTCCTTGCCGTCAAATTCCGACAGGGGGAAGCTGCGCCGTTTGCCAATGGGGTAATACTTGGGCAGCACTGCGTACATGGTATCGTCTTTCAAATGAATCCAGTCGTAGCTTCCCTCCTCCTGACGGCTGACGAAGATCGCATCCATCGTTCCGTTTTCCAGCAGCTCATACGGTCCGTCGACGTGGTCGGCCATCCGGATATCCACGTCCACATTGGGACATTCGGACCGGAACTGCTGGATGATGGCCGGAAGCCAGTGCATCGCGATGCTGGCATAGGCAGAAATGCGAAGGATCTCTCCCTTGGACGCGCCTGCCTGCGCAATGGCTTGATTCAGACGTGTATTGGCCTGCAAAAACTCGCGCACGGCAGGCTCGATTCGCCTGCCCTCAGCCGTCAGGCTCACGCCGCTGCGGCCTCGTTCGAGCACCGGATAGCCGATTTCCTTTTCCAGGCTGTTCATCATATGTGTCAAACCTGACTGCGTGTATCCCAGCACTTCCGCCGCCTTGGTAAAGCTGCCCATGTCCACCGCCATCAGAAACGCTTCCAGTTTTTTGCTTTCCATATCCGATCCTGCCTCACATATATTGCCAAATGTGATGTTTTATTCATTTTACCATATTTCCGCCCGCAGTCAACGCAAATTTGCGCGCCTGATGCAGCGTTTTGCTTCTGAACGCGAATAAATGACAGCTTTTCCGGAACGGCTTGCTGTTCCGGGATTTTATGTGCCGCGACGCATAGACTTATATAAAGCGCTTTGCTTCCTTAACGCAAATTAACGTTTCCACGCGCTATAATAGGCACAGACCGCCGTAAGGCAGCTGAAAAAAGGAGGCATATGATGTTTTTGGTGAATCAGGCGATGGTAGATGTTTCCATTGGTACGGCAGCGATCATCGTTGTGCTGGGTATGGGAGTCGTCTTTCTGGGGCTGGCTCTTCTTATGTGGGTCACGCAGCTCATGGGCAAAATCATGGCCGGCCGCAGGAAGAAAGCCGCAGCTGCGCCAAATGTACAGCCCGTTTCTGCAAAACCTGCACCCGGAAGTGCCGGTCAGGTGAAGCTTTATGACGTGCCAGACCGTACTGCAGCTATTCTGATGGCCATCGTAGCTAACAAGACCGGAAAGCCGCTCAATGAGCTGCGCTTTCTCTCCATCCGTGAAATAAAAGAATAACGCTGACGGATTCGGTCAGCACATTGAACAAAACAGACGCGATGCTTTCAGCGCGTCTGTTTATTTTCCTATTTTTCTCCATAGTTTTCCAGTCCAACGCACACCTGATCCCTTGTTTGCAACGCAATGCATATCCTCAGAACTGCTCGCCTTATCGCTTGCTTTACGTCATGTGAACAATTCTTAACGCTTTCTGAACGGTCGTACCGGTTCTAATCTTTTGTGCATATTGTATATATATAGCATAAATATTGTGTTAAGATTCGTCGCTATGCCTTTACCAAGGCAAATTATCATGATATTGTAACGTTGTAATCACGGGCTGCGCCCGAAAAGAAAGGGAGAGTAATATGGAAAAGAAACGCAAACTCAGTCTACCCGCATGGATCTTTATTGGCATGCTCGCCGGTATTCTGATCGGTCTGCTGTTCACCAAGAATCCTGACTTTACGACTGAGTGGATCAAGCCCATCGGCATGATCTACATCAATCTGCTGAAGTTCCTTGTCGTACCTGTCGTTCTGTTTTCCATTGCTGACGGTGTCATCAGTCTGAACGATCTGAAGCGCGTCGGCAGCGTTGGTCTGAAGACCTTTGTATACTACATGTTTACCACCGCCATTGCCGTCGTGATCGGTCTGGTGCTGGTCAATATCTTCAAGGGCGCGTTCCCGGTGCTGCCCAGCGCAGAGCTTGACACGCTGGAGTATGAGGCCAAGGAAGCTCCGTCCGTCATGTCTGTCATTGTAGGCATCTTCCCGGATAACCTCTTTAAGCCCATGGTGAACGCCGACATGCTGCCGGTTATTGTTATTGCCATTCTGACCGGTGCGGGTGTTCTGGCAGCAGGAGAGAAGGGACAGCGCATTGCAACGATCATCAGCGACATGAATGACGTGGTCATGAAGATCATGATGATGATCATCAAGCTCACCCCGATCGGCGTGTTCTGCCTCATGATCAACGTTGTCGCCGTAAACGGCGCCTCTATCGTCGGCACGCTTGCCGTTGTGATCGGCGTGGCTTATCTTGGATACCTTACACATGTTATCATTGTTTACGGTCTGTCCGTCCGCTTCCTTGCGGGCATGAATCCGCTCAAGTTCTTCAAGGGTCTGGCTCCGGCCATGATCTGCGCCTTCACCACCACTTCGTCCAACGCCACGCTTCCGCTGAACATCGAATGCTGCAACAAAATGGGAGCTGAGCCTGAGATCAGTTCGTTTGTGCTGCCTCTGGGTGCTACCATCAATATGGACGGCACAGCGATTTATCAGGCTGTCGCCGCCGTGTTCATTGCCTGCTGCTACAACATCAACCTTACCATCGGCGATATGGCAATGATCGTCCTCACTGCGACGCTGGCCTCCATCGGCACAGCTGGCGTCTCAGGCGCTGGCATGATCATGCTGGCAATGGTCTTGACGACCATCGGCATCCCGGTCGCGGGCATTGCGATCATCGCAGGCGTTGACAAGATCTTCGACATGGGCAGAACGACGCTCAACATCACAGGCGACGCTACCTGCGCGCTGTTCATCTCTCGCCTTGAGCGCCAAAAAGCCGCCAAAGCCGCTGCGAAGGCCGGAAAATAAATCCCGCAAAAATAAGAGACGCAGCTATTGCTGCGTCTCTTTTTCACGCTCATTCGTCCGCTTCAATCATGCGATATCCCACGCCGACTTCAGTAAAAATATAGGCCGGCTGCGCCGGATTCTGCTCGATCTTTCGGCGGATATTGGCCATGTTCACACGCAGAATCTGGTTATCACTGCGCGCGCTGGGTCCCCACAATTCGCGAATCAGATAATCATACGTCAGCACTTTTCCCGCGTGCAGGCCCAACAGCGCCACGAGTTTATACTCGTTCTGCGTCAGTCCGACATCGCGTCCATCGAGAAATACGCGCCGCTTACCATAATCGATGGTCAGCTTGCCCGCGCGAAATACGCCCGAATTTGCCACCATATTGCTACCGGCCGGCGTGCGCGTGTGGCGGATCGCCGTGCGGATCCGCGCCAGCAGCTCTTCTGTGCCGAAGGGCTTGGTCAGATAGTCATCGGCGCCAGCATCAAGCGCGGCAACCTTATCACTTTCATGGCTGCGCGCCGAAACGACGATGACCGGCACCTTTGACCATTCACGCACCTTCATCAGAATATTCATGCCATCGGTGTCTGGCAGACCGAGATCGAGAATGATGAGGTCCGGACAATGCGAGGCGATCATGGTGTCGGCCATCGCACCGCTGCGTGCCAGCAGGACGTCATATCCCTTTGCGCTCAGGATTGCCTGCATGAAATTGCGGATGATCTGTTCATCTTCAATAATCAGTATTTTTTCCTTCGTCATCTTTCCCACTCTCCTCCAAAGGGATTAAAAACCGGAACAGCGCGCCGCCCTGTTGTCGGTTTTCCGCCTGCATGGTTCCGCCATGCGCCCGCACGATCGTCATACAAACTGGCAGGCCGATGCCCATGTTTCGCTTGCCGTCGGCCTCACCGGACTGCTCCTTCGGGCTGTGAACGCCGCTGAACAGGTGCGGCAGCAAATCACGTGGGATGCCCTGACCGTTGTCCGCCACCTCAAATACCGCAAAACCGTCCTCGCGGCGCAGGGTAAGCTCGATCCGTGTCGTCGTACCGCCGTGGCGCACGGCATTTTCCATGAGATTGATGAGTACCTGCTGGATCAGAATGACATCCATCGGGATCATCAACAGCTCATGCGGCGCACAGATGGATATTGTCAGCTCCGGATAGACCTTCTGCAATTTGATTGCAGCCGCACTGAGTACCTCCTCGCCCGGTTCCAGCTCTTTTCGGAGCTTCGTCTCACCGGAGATACGCGTCACCGACAGCAGATTCTCCACCACACCGATGAGCCAGTTTGCTTCGTCACGCACATTTGTCAGCAGCTGCCTGCGCGTCTCTGGAGTAAGGCTGTCTCCGCTGTCAAGCATGGTATTGATGCAGCCAGCAATGCCGGTCAACGGCGTACGAATGTCGTGTGAGACGGCGCGCAGAAGATTCCCGCGCACCTTCTCCTTCTCCGCCTCCGCCCGAAGCTGCTCCTGCCGCTTGATCTGCGTGGTCAGCGTACTGACGCTGACAGACACCGCCAGCATCACAAGAAACGTCAACGGATAGCCTGAAATCGTGAAGTCCAGCTGATAGTAGGGATAGGTGAAAATATAGTTGATGCCCACCACACCCAGCACGGAAGCAAGCAAGCCAAACAGATATCCGTTCGTAAAGCGGGAAACCAGCACCACGGCCAGTTCAAATATGAGCGCTACAAAGACGTCGCTGTCGTCGATCATACGCAGCAGGTAGCACAGCAGCATCGCAGCAGCGAGAATGCCGGCACACACCGCGAAATCCGCCCAGCAAAACGGCAGAATCTTCCGCAGGCGCGCTTTGAACGGCGCGCGCCGACCGGTATTTATGTATTTCATCTGAACCCTCCCAGTATACAATACCACTGCTGTGACAATTTCGGATGTTAAGATGACGTTAAGAACGTTGAGTGTTCTCATTCTACCACAGCCACACCAAAAAAACATCCCCGCACACTCTACAGGAAATAGTTCTTGACAGGGCGCAGGAATGCTCGTAAAATAGTACTGATCTTGGAAGAAAGGCGGAGCGATATGAAATACGTCAGTAACAGTTCTATGATGATGCGCCGCGCCGTCTTTGGTACATTCTGAGATCGCTTGGAATGGAATACCGAAGGCGGCTATGGGTGCTACCATGGCCGCCTTATTTTGTTCAGGAGGACGATACACATGGCACAGACGAAACTTGGAACCCGCTGCGTACAGGCAGGCTATCACCCCGAAAACGGTGAGCCGCGTCAGATTCCCATTATCCAGAGCACCACGTTCAAATACGCTACCAGCAGCGATATGGGAAAGCTGTTTGATCTCGAGGCCGACGGCTACTTCTACTCGCGCCTGCAGAACCCGACCAATGACCACGTTGCGGCCAAGATTGCCGCATTGGAAGGCGGCACTGCCGCCATGCTGACCTCTTCCGGCCAGGCCGCGACATTCTACGCCATTTTTAACCTTGCCTCCTGCGGCGATCACATTGTCAGTTCGTCGAGCATCTACGGCGGCAGCTATAACCTCTTCGCCGTAACCATGAAGCGTATGGGCATTGAGTTCACGTTTGTCGATCCTAACTGTACGGAAGAGGCGCTGAATGCTGCCTTCCGCCCGAACACCAAGGCCGTATTCGGAGAGACGATCGCAAATCCCGCGCTGACAGTGCTTGACATTGAGAAGTTTGCCAAGGCCGCACATGCGCACGGCGTACCGCTCATCATCGACAACACGTTTGCCACGCCTATCAACTGCCGCCCGTTCGAGTGGGGTGCGGACATCGTCACGCACTCGACCACAAAGTACATGGACGGCCACGGCGGAGCAGTCGGCGGCTGCATCGTAGACTCCGGCAAGTTTGACTGGACGAAATATCCCGACAAGTTCCCCGGCCTGTGCACGCCCGATGAGAGCTACCACGGCGTGACATATACCGAGCGCTTCGGTATCGAAGGCGCGTACATCACCAAGGCCACCGCGCAGCTGATGCGCGACTTTGGCTCTGTGCAATCGCCACAGAGCGCGTACTATCTGAATCTTGGCCTTGAGAGCCTGCATGTGCGCGTGAAGCGCCACTGCGAAAACGCACAGAAGGTCGCCGAGTTTTTGCAGCAGAACGAGAAGATCGCATGGGTGCAGTATTGCGGCCTGCCGGGTGACAAGTATTATGCGCTTGGGCAGAAGTATCTGCCGAACGGCTCGTGCGGCGTCGTGAGCTTCGGCGTCAAGGGCGGACGTGCCGCCGCTGAGGCGTTTATGGGCCGGCTGAAAATCGCCGCCATCGAAACGCATGTGGCCGACGCGCGCACCTGCTGCCTGCACCCGGCCAGCTCCACGCACCGGCAGATGAACGCGCAGGAGCTTCTGGCGGCCGGCGTATCTGAAGACTTAGTACGCTACTCGTGCGGTCTGGAGGACGCAGACGATCTCATCGCTGACATCGATCAGGCGCTTTCCGGAAAGGACTGAGCACCATGCCGATCAAAATACCCAATGGTCTGCCCGCTGCACAGACGCTGGCAGAGGAGAACATCTTTGTCATGTCTGAAAACCGCGCTGCAACGCAGGATATCCGCCCGCTGCAGATCCTGGTTCTCAACCTGATGCCTACCAAAATCGCCACTGAGACACAGCTGGCGCGGTTACTTGGCAATACGCCGCTGCAAGTCGAGCTTGAGCTCATTCACACCAGCACGCACGAATCCAAAAACACGGCCAAGGAACACCTCTTAAAGTTCTACCAGACCTTTGACGAGGTCAAAGACCGCTGCTTTGATGGTATGGTCATCACCGGCGCGCCGGTGGAGCATCTGCCGTTCGAAGAGGTCGAATATTGGGACGAGCTGTGCCGAATCATGGAATGGAGCCGTACGCACGTCTATTCCACCTTCCACATCTGCTGGGGCGCACAGGCGGGTCTGTATTATCACTACGGGATTCCGAAATACGATCTGCCCGAAAAGCTGTTCGGCGTATTCCCTCACCGCGTTGAACGCCGCTCATCCATGCTCATGCGCGGCTTTGACGAAGTGTTTATGGTGCCGCATTCACGCCATACCACCATCCGCCGCGCAGACGTCGAAGCATGCAGCAAGCTCAAGATCCTCGCCTCATCAGAAAAGGCCGGCATCTATGCTCTGGCCACGGAAGGCGGACGTCAGATCTTTATCACCGGCCATTCGGAGTACGATGCCGGCACGCTGCAGGCGGAGTATCTGCGCGATAAAAACGCCGGTCTTCCTATCCATGTACCGGAAAACTACTTCCCCAATGACGATGACACGCAGCCTCCGCTTGTTTCCTGGCGCAGCCATGCAAACCTTCTGTATCTCAACTGGCTGAACTATTTTGTCTATCAGGCCACGCCCTATGACATTCAGTCCATTCCGGGATTCCCGGAAGCGCCGCAGTAATTGTCCCGGCCGCTCCTGCACACTTGTGCGGGGGCGGCTTTTTCAGGTCTACCCTCTTTCCTGTGCGCATACACTTTAGCAGCATACACAGCTTGGAGGTGCCCACATGAGAGAAGATCTGGAGAACCGAGCCCAGGAACTGGCTGTGTACATCATTGAAAACCGCACGACCATCCGCAGTGCGGCAAAGCATTTCGGCATTTCAAAATCAACCGTACACAAGGACCTGTCCGAACGGCTGGAACACTGCAACCGTTCGCTGTATATGCAGGTCAAGCAGATCCTTGACACCAACAAGGCCGAGCGGCATATCCGCGGCGGAATCGCCACACGCAGAAAATATAAGGGCAGCTCGGCTTAACCGCCGGAAAACCCATCCGCTTTTCCGGCAACGGATGCGGTCGAACCTCGCGGTGCAAGCAACATGGTATAGACTTGGCGCCCGCAGCGACTTTGCATGCGGGCGTATTTTTCTGTTCAGATTGCACTAAAAAAATTTTAGATACCCAAAATTTTTATTAGAAACCAGTTGATTCTTCCAGATAAACAGTATATACTGTGTTTGTCGGATGCTAACACCTACATTCTTGAGGAGGCAATCACAATGAAATATGGTCGTACCTTTAACTTCTCTGCCGGACCTGCCATGATGCCCGAACCCGTTCTGGAAGAGATCCGTGACGAGATGATGAACTACCGCGGCAGCGGAATGTGCGTGATGGAGATGTCTCATCGCTCCAAGGTTTTCCAGCAGATCATCGACGAAGCTGAGCAGGACCTGCGCGATCTGATGGGCATTCCGGGTAACTACAAGGTTCTGTTTATTCAGGGCGGTGCCACGCTGCAGTTCTCCATGATCCCGATGAACCTGATGAAAAACGGCAAGGCTGTTTACATCGAAACCGGTGCGTGGTCAAAAAAGGCCATTGCCGAGGCGAAAAAGGTCGGCGAGGTGATCGTCGCCGCCTCCAGCAAGGACGAAAACTTCACCTATGTTCCGGATTGCTCTGATCTGGATATTCCTGACGATACCGACTACGTTTATATCTGTGAAAATGAGACCATCCACGGCGTGACGTGGAACAAGCTGCCCAACACCAAAGGCCATGTGCTGGTTTCTGACCAGTCGTCCATGTTCCTCTCCAAGCCCTGCAACGTCTCGGATTACGGCATGATCTATGCGGGCGTACAGAAGAACGTCGGCCCGGCCGGTATGGTTGTTGTCATCATCCGCGAAGACCTCATCCGCGATGATTTGACCGACCTTCCCATCTATCTGCAGTACAAGACGCACGCTGACGCAGGCTCCATGTACAACACTCCCAACTGCTGGGCGATCTACTGCTGCGGCAAGGTGTTCAAATACCTCAAGTCGATCGGCGGCCTGGAAGTCATGCATCAGCGCAACATCGAAAAAGCCAAGGTCATGTACGATTTCCTCGATGCTTCGAAGATGTTCACCGGTACCGTTCGTCCTGAATTCCGCAGTTTGATGAACATCCCGTTCGTCACGGAAAGTAAGGAGCTTGATGCCGAAGTCGTTGCCGCTACCAAAGCAGCCGGATATGACAATCTCAAGGGTCACAAGTCCGTCGGCGGTCTGCGAGCCTCCGTTTACAACGCCATGCCCAAGGAAGGCGTGGAAGCACTGGTTGAATTCTTGAAGAAATTCGAGGCCGAGCATACGGTCTGAGCATACATACTGTGGCGTGGCAATTCGTCACGCCACATTCTACCAAATGAAAAGGAGTGTATCAAATGAGAATTCTCGTTACCGACGGTATGGACAAATCCGCCATGCAGGCGCTGCGCGATGCAGGCCATGAAGTTGTCGAGCAGTTTTATGAGCCGGATCAGCTCGGTGCCGCTCTGAAAGAATTTGATGCGGTCGTCGTGCGTTCCAAGACCAAGGTCCGCGCAAACCATATTGACGAAGCCAAAACCGGCAAACTGAAGCTCATCATCCGCGGCGGCGTCGGCGTGGATAACATTGACGTGAAGTACGCCGAGTCCTGCGGCATCACGGTAAAGAACACACCGCGTGCATCGTCCGAGTCCGTGGCCGAGCTTGCCATGGCGCATATGTTCTCCTGCGCCCGCTACATTTCCATTGCGGGCCACACGATGCGCGAAGACAAATGGGAAAAGAAGTCCTACGGCAAGGGCATCGAGCTTTCGGGCAAAACACTGGGTATCGTCGGCTTCGGCCGCATCGGACAGAAGCTGGGCGTTATGGCCAAAGCTATCGGTATGAACGTTGTGGCTTTTGACATCTTCCACATCCCCGGCATCGAAGAACAGCTTGGTATTCCTTATGTCGAAATGGATGCGCTGCTTGCGCAGGCAGATTTCATCTCTGTCCATGCTCCTGCCGTTGACGGCGGTGCGCTCATCAATGCCGAACGCATTGCCAAAATGAAAGACGGCGTCGTCATCATCAATACCTCGCGCGGCACGAACGTTGACGAGGATGCACTGCTTGCCGCGCTGGAATCCGGCAAGGTGCGTGCAGCCGGTCTGGACGTCTATGCTGACGAGCCGGCAACGAACAAAGCGCTCTACAGCCATCCCATGGTTTCCTGCACGCCGCATATCGGCGCTGCCACCGTTGAGGCGCAAAAGCGCATCGGTACGGAGATTGTGGATATCATCCGTAATTTTAGTGTCTAATTTTATAAATTTAGTTTTATTCAGGCATTGAAATTTGTGCACATTAGCGTTATCATTAGAAGCAGAAGGCCGTCTACGGCCAAAAGTATTCTGGTAGTTATTTGAGGAGGATTTACCAAAATGAATGCTTATGTTGCAAGTGTCATCGAGAATGTTAAGAAGAAGCACGGCAACGAGCCTGAATTCGTCCAGACCGTTGAAGAGGTTCTTTCTTCGCTTTCTCCCGTCATCGACGCGCATCCCGAGTACGTCAAGGCCGACCTGCTCAACCGCATGGTCGAACCGGAAAGAATGTTTACATTCCGTGTATGCTGGATGGATGACAAGGGCGAATATCATACCAACCGCGGCTGGCGTTGCCAGTTCAATGGTGCCATCGGCCCGTACAAGGGCGGCCTGCGCTTCCAGCCCAACGTCTACGAGGGCATCATCAAGTTCCTGGGCTTTGAACAGACCTTCAAGAACGCGTTGACGGGTCTTCCCATCGGCGGCGGCAAGGGCGGCTCCGACTTTGATCCCGCCGGCAAGTCCGATGCGGAAATCATGCGTTTCTGCCAGAGCTTCATGACGGCTCTGTACCGCTACATCGGTCCGGACATCGACGTTCCCGCGGGCGACATGGGTGTCGGCGGCCGTGAGATCGGCTACCTGTTCGGCCAGTACCGCCGCCTGAAGGGCGTCTGGGAGAACGGCGTTCTTACCGGCAAGGGCTTTAGCTACGGCGGCAGCCTGACCCGTCCCGAAGCCACCGGCTACGGCGCAATGTACTATCTGCAGGAAGTTCTGAAGCATGAAGGCGAGACTATCGAGGGCAAGACCATTGCCATCTCTGGCTTCGGCAACGTGGCATGGGGCATCTGCAAGAAGGCGCACCACCTTGGCGCGAAGGTTGTCACCCTGTCCGGTCCTGACGGCTACATCTACGATCCCGACGGTGTATCCTCGTCTGATGAGAAAGTCAATTACATGCTCGAGATGCGCGCTTCCGGCCGCAACCGCGTGCAGGACTACGCCGATAAATTTGGCTGTGAATTCCATCCGGGTGAGAAGCCCTGGGGCGTCAAGGCCGACGTCATCATGCCGTCTGCCATGCAGAACGACGTGAGAATGGACTCCGCTGAGAAGATTGTTGCCAACGGCGTGAAGTACTACATCGAGGTTGCCAACATGCCCACCACCAACGATGCGCTGAGCTATCTCATGAGCCAGAAGAACATGATCGTCGCTCCGTCCAAGGCTGTCAATGCCGGTGGTGTCGGCGTGTCCGCGCTGGAGATGAGCCAGAACTCCGAGCGTCTGGTCTGGACGGCCGAGGAGGTCGACGCGCAGCTGCATAAGATGATGGTCAACATTCACAAGGTCTCGGCAGAGGCTGCTGAGGAATATGGCCTTGGCTACAATCTGGTCGCCGGCGCGAATATCGCTGGTTTCAAGAAGGTCGCCGAAGCCATGATGGAGCAGGGCATCTTCTAATCCCCCTACATAAAAAATGCCTGCACGTTTTTCGTGCAGGCTTTTTATTATCCGGCCAATGTGTTATACTGATTACAAACCATTGCGGAGGTATCCAATGAAACGAATTCTGATGATCGGCACCGGCGGCACGATCGCCTCAAGCAAAAGCCGTGAAGGTCTTGTTCCCGCGCTCACGTCGGAACAGCTTCTGCGTTATGTGCCGGATGTGTCCTCTTTCTGCCGGATCGATTGTATGCAGCCGTTTTCGCTCGACAGCACCAATCTCAGTCCGCAGCACTGGCTCGTTCTGGCGCGTGTACTGCGCGAGAACTATGACTGCTACGACGGCTTTGTCATCAGCCACGGCACCGATACCATGGCCTATACGGCTGCTGCTCTTTCGTACCTTGTGCAGGGCGCCAAAAAGCCGATTGTTCTCACCGGCGCACAGAAACCCATCTGCTTTGACTCAACCGACTCCAAGGTCAACCTGACCGATGCATTTTGCTGTGCTGCGTCTGACACGCTGCACGGCGTTCTGATCGTCTTTAACGGCAAGGTTATCCTTGGTACGCGTGCCTGCAAAACGCGCTCCAAAAGCTACGAGGCGTTCTCCAGCATCAACTATCCGTACCTTGCCGTGCTGCAGGACGGCAGCCTTCTGCAGTATATCGAAAACAGATATCTCCCTGCGCCCGTGTTTTGTGACCGGCTCGACGAGAAAGTGGCGCTTCTGAAACTCATTCCCGGCGCGCAGGCAGAGTTGGCCGCACTCATGCTTGAACGAAACGACGCGCTGATCCTTGAGTCATTCGGTGTCGGCGGCATCCCCAGCTATGACGGCAGCGATTTCACCGGCGTGCTCGAACGCGCTATGCACGCAGGCAAAACCATCGTCCTCACTACACAGGTGCAAAATGAGGGTAGTAACGCCGGTGTGTATCAGGTGGGCCACAAAATCCGCAGCTGCCCGCAGATTCTGGAGGCGTTCGACATGACAACCGAGGCCATCGTCGGCAAACTTATGTGGATTCTGGGCCAAACTCATGAGCCGCAGGATATCCACCGACTGTTCTACACGCCCATCGCCAATGATATTCTGAATTATCAGAACCACGGCTGACAAAGAGCAACAATGATATAAACCATCTTTTACGGCGGGGACTCTATGGATTTCCCGCCGTTTTTGTTTTTCCTACAAACGGCGCGCCGAGCAGCATAAGGACGGCAAACACGATCAGATACCAGATGTTTGCCATTCCATGGCTTACGATCGAGGCAAAGACCATAAACCCGGCGCTCACAAGCGCCAGTGCAGGCAGCACAAAGCGGCGCAGCGTGTCTTCTCCCCTGCTTTTTTTCATCCAGCCGAGAAACACCGGAATATAAAAGAGGTATAGCGTGATGACCGGCAGCTCAGACGAGTCAAATGCAAACGGACCCGTCCAGAGCTGCACAACGTTTGCAAGATAGAAATAGACCGTCCAAGCCGCGCTGACGCACAGTCCAAAAACGGCAGACCAGACCGGCATGTTGCTTTTCTCATCGATTCTGGCAAACAGCTTCGGTTTTGGGCCTTCGCTGCGGCAAGCCAGCGCGTACATCCCGCGCGCACAACCCAACATCAGCCCGTTCAGCGTGCCGAGGCATGAAATTGCAACAAGGAGAGTCAGGAAGTTGCCTGCTGCGTTCCCAAACAGATTTATATATGCAATCAGCGCGCCGCGCTCCATCACCGCCTGGACATCCGCGCCGCCGGAGATGCCCAGGTAATACGCGACATAGACCGTAATAACAATCAGTGCGCCTGTCACAAGCGCTCTGGGCAGGTCGTGTTTTGCATCTCTGAGCTCAGCGGAGATGGACGTGGCGACAATCCATCCCTCATAAGCAAACGCTGCTGAGCACACCGCACCCAGAAGCGCGCTGCCAGTTTTTTCGGTCGTTGTGGATGCGGCAAAAAAATTCCGCACAAGCTGCTGTTTTGAGCAAAGCAGCCCTGCACTGATCCCTACCACTGCCAGAAGCAGCAGCGGAATGAGCTTGATGACGGTCACGGAGGTGAGCAGTTTCCCTGCCAGGCGTGGCGCGAGCGCATTAACAGCGAACGAAGCAAGCAGATATGCCGCCATCAGCGCCACGCACGCAGAATGCTGTACCGCGTATGACGGAAAACACGACGCAACAAACTCCAGCGTATACCGCGCAGACAGCCAGCACAGCACCGACGTCAGACATGGGTAATAGATGACCGCCAGAAACCATCCCGCAAAATAGGCATACCGTCTGCCGCAGGCTGCTTCCGCGTAACCAACCATGCCGCCAAGGGCTTCAAATTTCTGTGCCATCACGGCAAAGGCCATTGAACACGAGAGCATGATTGCTCCGCCAATCAGCCATGCGGCGATACCGAGGCGCATGTTGCCCCCTGTTTTCTGTAAAATAGTCTGTGCCTTAAAGAAAACGCCCGCGCCGATCACGATACCCACAACCATACAGACGGCGGTAAACAGGCCATATTTTTTCTCCAGCCGGCGCTCCTGCACGCGCGCACCTTCTCCCAAAAATGATTAAGGAAGCAGTCAAATGACTGCGTCCTTAGTTTATCGCAAAACAAAGAAATGATTCGCGTTATTGTTCCTTCATCAGCTTGCGGCGGGCAATATTGATCGTGCCCTCCTGCATGGAGTTGATCCATTGCAGGCTCTTTCCGCAGCCGTAGGCCACGCAGGAATCTGCGTCGTCAGCAATGGTGCAGGTAATCTCCGTGCGCTCTGCTATCAGCTGATCAAAGCCGTAAAGCTGGCACGCGCCGCCGGTAAGCACGATGCCGTTTTGAGAAATATCAGCCACAAGCTCCGGGGAGGAATGCTCCAGAACAGACAGCACCTCGTCGACAATCTGCCGTGCCGGACGCTTGAACGCCTCCATAAGCTCAGTGGACGTGACGCTCTGCTCCTTGGGTAAACCCGTTTTGAGATCGCGTCCTTTGACGTTCATCACAAATTCTTCTGGCCTTGGATAGACGCAGCCGATGGTGATCTTCACCTCCTCCGCGGTATTGAGGCCGATCAGCATGGAAAACCGCTTGCGCATAAAGCTCACGACGGCCTCGTCGAACGTATCACCGGCGATCTTGATCGATGACGACGTAGCAATACCGTTCAGGCTAAGCACGGCAATATCCGTAGTGCCGCCGCCGATATCCACAATCATGTGGCCGGAAGGACCTGTGATATCCAGCTTCGCGCCCAGCGCCGCGGCAAACGGCTCTTCAATGAGATACACACGGCGCGCGCCGGCTTCCATCGTGGCCTGAATGACGGCGCGCTCTTCGACCTCAGTCACACCGCTGGGCACAGAAACGATCACACGCGGCTTGATCAGCGCGAAACGCGTGATTTTTTTCAAAAACTCTTCCAGCATCTTCTCAGTCATCTCATAGTCCGAGATAACGCCGTCACGCAGCGGACGGACAGCAACGATATTGCCAGGCGTGCGGCCCAGCATGCTGCGCGCGGCTGAGCCGACCTGCAGCACCTTGCCGGTATTTTTATCCACGGCGACGACCGACGGTTCGCGCAGCACAATACCCCTTCCCTCTTCATAGACAAGGATGTTGGCCGTACCAAGGTCGATACCGATATCTCTCGTGAGTTTCATGCAGAATTTCCCTTTCCAACTATTCTTGGCCGCACCGGGTTGCCAGCGCAGCACAAACTACGCTCTTTGCTCCGGCAGTCAGCAGCACGCGGCAGCATTCTGAAAGTGTTGCTCCGGTGGTAACGATATCATCGATCAGAAGCACCCGTCTGCCGGCGAATCGTTCCGGGTCAACCGGCGCAAAGGCGCCGGCGACATTGGCCATTCTGGCCGCATATTCGTGCAGCGTCGACTGCGGCGGCGTATCCATCCGCTTTTCCAGCGTACGCGCAGGCTCTATCGCAAGCTCACGCGCTACAGCGCGGCATAAAAGCTCCGACTGGTCATAGCCGCGTTCTTTTCTGCGTTTGCGGCTGACCGGCACGTAAGTAATCAGATCGAATTCTCCCGATAGCTTGTCCCGGATGGTCACAGCCATCCATTTTCCGTAGCGACCGGCATACTGCCGCAGCCCAGAAAACTTGTAGCGCAGAAATGACTCGCGGAACGTGTCGTTATACTGGAACGTGACCACGCAACGCTTGCAGAAGCGAACTTTCCGGTCTGCCCCGTCATACTCCGGCAGTGTATCGTCGCACGCGGGACAGATTTCCTTCTCGCCCGGCATGAGCAGCTTATGGCAGATCATGCAGCGCGGCGGATATAGAAGATCGAGCAGCCAATCGAAAACCGCGTTCGCCATATCAGACGTCTCCCTGCTCCAGACGCAGCTTCAGCGCACTGTAGCGCCGCTGCTGGCGGTCGTTCTGCGTCATAGCCGCGATAACTTCTTCTCTGCCAACAATGATAAACAGCTCCCGCGCGCGCGTGATCGCCGTATACAAAATGCTTCTCGTGAGCAGAAGAGAAGACCCGGAAAACGCGGATAAAATCACCGCGCGGTACTCGCTGCCCTGACTTTTATGCACAGTCATGGCATAGGCCAGCTCCAGCTCGCGCAGCATGTCAAAGCCGTACTGTGCGATTCTGTCGTCAAACTGAATCGCAAGCTGTTCCTCGGCGAAATCAATGGATAAGATTTTGCCGATATCGCCGTTGAAAATACCCGTGCCGGAGCCAAATCCATCAGCCTTTTTCCATAGTATATCATAGTTGTTGCGAATTTGCATTACCCGATCGCCTTCGCGGAAAGAAAAATCTCCGAAACGCTTTTCGCGTTTGCCTTCTGCGGGCGGGTTCAATGTAGCCTGCAGCGCCAGATTCAGTGCCTTTGTACCCGTTGGCTGTTTCCGGCTGGGTGAGAGCACCTGAATTTCCGACACGGGAATGCCCATGTTTTCCGGCAGCCGCTTGCGGCAAAGCTCCTGAATGGTCTGCACGACGCTCTCTGGTGACTGCCTGCGCATGAAGAAAAAGTCGCGGTTTTTGACCGTCAGCACCGGCATCTGCCCGGCATTGACCGCATGGGCGTTCATAACAATCAGACTTTCCTGCGCCTGTCGGAAAATCTGTGTCAGCTTCACGGTCTGCGCCACGCCGCTGCGGATCAGATCAGAGAACAGATTTCCTGCCCCAACCGACGGCAACTGGTCGGGATCGCCGACAAGAATGAGACGGCAGCCGGGCTTCAGCGCGCGAAGCAGCGACGCCATCAATTGCAGGTCGATCATCGACGCCTCGTCGACGATCATGGCCTCGGCCTTAAGCGGCTCGTCCTCATCATGAAAAAAGGCCATTGCGCCCGTCTCGGGGTCAAACTGCGCCTCCAGCAGTCTGTGTATGGTGGAGGCTTCCCGACCTGTCACCTCGCTCAGCCGCTTGGCAGCGCGCCCGGTGGGTGCGGCGAGTTGCGTTTTGAGCTTGAGCGCGTCAAACAGGTCAAGAATGCCGGTCATGACCGTGGTTTTGCCGGTGCCGGGGCCACCGGTTACAATCAGCAACCGGCTCGTTGCCGCTGAGCGGATCGCATCAAGCTGTAAATCGGCGTAGTGAATCGTATGTGCACGGGAAATATCGTCCAGAATTTTTTCGAGATTGGAAGGTGCGCTTATCTGCTCACACGCCATCTGCAAAATCCGCATGGTGACATACGTCTCTGCCTCGTACAACTCAGGAAGATAACAGGCCGTCAGTCCGGCAACCGTGTCAAGCACCAGTCGCTGCTGCTCATGCAGCCGGCTCATACCTGACTCGATTGTCTCCTGCTCGAGATTCAGCAGTGCAGCAGTCGCTGCGCACAGCTTCTGCATGGGGATAAAGGTATGTCCGTTCGTCAGATTGTAAGACAGCTCAAAAAGAATCCCCGCCTCAACACGGCGCTCATCGTCAGCCTCCAGATCGAGCTCCAGCGCAAACGCGTCGACAGCGGAAAAATCAGCGCCAAAATACGCGTCGGTCAGCAAGTACGGGTCATCCCGCAGTGCATCAACCGCCAGTTCGCCATAGACCCGGTACAACCGCACCGCAAGCTCTGCCGGCAGGTGATGCAGCGTCAAAAACTCGATCAGGCGGCGAATACCCGCCTGACGTCTGAAGCTCTCGCTGATTTCCTGCGCCTTCTTCGCCGAAATGCCGGGAATTTGCGTCAGCTGATCCGGCTCATTCTCAATTACATCCAGACTTGACGCGCCAAAAAGCGCAACGATTTTCTCTGCGGTTTTTGCGCCGATTCCCTTAACCGCGCGCGAAGACAGATACGCGAGGATCTCCCGGCTGTTTTCCGGCATGAGCCGCTCAAGAAACTCAGCTTCAAACTGCCGCCCATGGCTGGCATGCGAGCCCCAATGGCCCATGATGACCAAGCGTTCGCCTACGACCGTCATGGGAATCGTCCCCACGACGGTGATCAGCTCTCCGCTTTCTTCACAGAGCCGAAGCACTGTATAACCATTTTCCGGATTCTGAAACACAACACTCTGCACTGTACCGCGCAGCATCTGTTCGTCCTGTCTGTCCATTTACGACTCCAATTTCAGCAATTCTGGTAGTTCATCCGGTCTGCACAGCTGCACGCACGAAGCGCTGCCGCAAATTTCTGCGGCAAGTTCATGCTGCGGCACATCATCCGCGCAGTCAACCACAAGCAGCGTGCCCGCCATGAGGTTAGACTCACACAGCCACTCAAATGCGCGCACCGTCTGCTCCAGCGAAATATCACCACTGCGCAGCACATACACGCTCACCAGCCTTTTGTCAACCGGCAGCAGCATCCGCCCAATCACACACCAAACGATCAAGAGCACACCGGCAGCAGCAAGTGCGCAAACGATGACCTGCAATACCATAGCCGCACCTCCTGCGCCATCCTATGCAAAGACAGTGCCGGTGGTCCGTATGCAGCTGCCTATATCTTACACCATTTTTGCGACAGTTTCCACTGTAAAATCACGCGTTTGCCGCACAGGCAGCAAAAAAGAGGACGCCGAAGCGTCCTCTTTCAGGCTTGTACAATATCGGAAGGATTAGTCCTCGTTGATCTCGATGACAACGCCGGAACCGACGGTACGGCCGCCTTCACGGATAGCGAAACGCAGACCCTTTTCGATAGCGATCGGGGTGATCAGCTCAACCTTCATGTCAACGTTATCGCCGGGCATGCACATCTCGACGCCTTCGGGCAGGGTGATGATGCCGGTAACGTCGGTGGTACGGAAGTAGAACTGCGGACGATAGTTGTTGAAGAACGGGGTGTGACGGCCGCCTTCTTCCTTGGACAGGACGTAGACCTGACCGGTGAACTTGGTGTGCGGATGGATGGAACCGGGCTTGGCCAGAACCTGACCTCTCTCGATGGACTTCTTGTCAACGCCGCGGAGCAGAGCGCCGATGTTATCGCCAGCTTCAGCGTAGTCCATGAGCTTGTGGAACATTTCGATATCGGTAACGACAGTGGACTTCTTCTCCTCGGCAAGACCAACAATCTCAACCGGCTCGTTCTTCTTGATGACGCCACGCTCGACACGACCGGTAGCAACGGTGCCACGGCCGGAGATGGTGAAGACGTCCTCAACGGGCATCAGGAAGGGCATATCGGCCTTACGGTCGGGAGTGGGGATCCAGGTATCAACAGCGTCCATGAGTTCCTTGATGCAGGCATACTCGGGGGCGTTGGGATCGGTGGAGTCGGAAGCCAGAGCGTTCAGAGCGGAGCCACGGATGATGGGGGTGTCATCGCCGGGGAAGCCGTAGAAGTCGAGGGTCTCGCGGACTTCCATCTCGACGAGCTCGAGCAGCTCTTCGTCGTCAACCTGATCGCACTTGTTCAGGAAAACGAGAACGGAAGGAACGTTAACCTGACGGGCCAGCAGCAGGTGCTCCTTGGTCTGAGCCATGGGGCCGTCGGAAGCAGCGATAACCAGAATCGCGCCGTCCATCTGCGCAGCACCGGTGATCATGTTCTTGATATAGTCGGCGTGGCCCGGGCAGTCAACGTGAGCATAGTGACGCTTCGCGGTCTGATACTCAACGTGCGCGGTGTTGATGGTGATACCACGTTCTCTCTCTTCCGGAGCCTTATCGATGGAAGAGTAGTCGGTGTACTCGGCATTACCCTGCAGAGCCAGCCACTTGGTGATAGCAGCGGTCAGCGTGGTCTTGCCATGGTCGATATGACCGATGGTGCCGATGTTTACATGGGGCTTATCCTTAACGAATTTTTGCTTAGCCATTGAAAAGTCCTCCTTATAATTAGCGATCTTTTTAAAACTAAACTCACAGCTTCTTCATCATACACGAGAATTCTCGTTTTGACAAGAGAAATTTAAAAACCTTTGCGTTTGGACAGAACGGCGTCCGTCAGCGTCTTGTTCAGCTCGATATAATGGCTCGGTTCCATCGTGAACTGGCCGCGGCCCTGCGTTCTGGAACGGAGGTTCGTCATATAGCCGAACATCTCGGACAGCGGAACAAAGCAGTCGATCTGCTGTGCGCCACCGCGCTGCGACAGGCCCTGAATGTTGCCGCGGCGAGAGGTGATATCACCGATGACGTCACCCATATACTCGTCCGGCACAATGACGCAGACCTTCATAATCGGCTCGAGCACCACAGGCTGGGCCTTGGCGCAGGCTTCTTTGAACGCCATGGAACCGGCGATCTTGAATGCCATTTCAGACGAGTCGACCTCGTGATACGAACCGTCGTACAGCGTGACCTTGACGTCTACAACCGGGAAGCCGGCGAGCACGCCAGCCTCCATCGCGCCGCGAATACCCTGCTCGACCGCAGGAATATACTCCTTCGGAATGGAGCCGCCGACTGTGGCGTTGATGAACTCAAAGCCCTTGCCGCTCTCATTCGGCTCGACGGTGATTTTGACGTGGCCGTACTGGCCCTTACCACCCGACTGACGGGCATACTTGGTCTCCTGATTGACCTTCTTCTTGATGGTCTCTTTATAGGCGACCTGCGGTGCACCGACATTTGCCTCAACCTTAAACTCCCGCAGCAGACGGTCAACAATGATCTCCAGATGGAGCTCGCCCATACCGGCAATGATGGTCTGACCGGTCTCGTCGTCCGTGTAGGTCTTGAACGTGGGATCTTCCTCGGCAAGCTTCGCCAGAGCAAGGCCCATCTTCTCCTGACCGGCCTTCGTCTTCGGCTCGATGGCCACACGAATGACAGGCTCAGGGAATTCCATAGACTCGAGAACAATGGGATGATCGGCATCGCACAGCGTGTCACCGGTCGTGGTATTCTTCAGGCCAACCGCTGCGGCGATATCGCCGGAGTAGACGCACTGCAGATCCTCACGGTGATTGGCATGCATCTGCAAAATGCGGCCCATACGCTCACGAGTGTTCTTATTGGTGTTCATGACGGTCTTGCCGGACTCGAGTGTACCGGAATACACACGGAAGAATGCCAGCTTACCGACATACGGGTCAGTCGCGATCTTGAATGCCAGCGCAGCAAACGGCGCGTTGTCGTCTGCAAGACGGGTTTCTTCCTCATCCGTCTTGGGGTTAACGCCTGTGATCGCTTTTTTGTCCAAAGGTGACGGCATATACTCGACAATTGCGTCAAGCAGTTCCTGAACGCCCTTATTCTTGTAGGACGAACCGCACACAACCGGCACGACCTTGTTCGAGATCGTCGCCTTGCGCAGTGCCGTCTTAATCATCTTTTCAGGGATGTCCTCCCCTTCCAGATACAGCATCATGACCTCTTCGTCCTGATCCGAGATCTGTTCAAGCATGTGGTCGCGGTACTGCGCGGCCAGATCAGCCATATCCGCGGGAATCTCTTCCTCACGCATATCCTTTCCCAGATCGTCATAGAAGACGAATGCCTTCATCTTGATCAGATCGATGACGCCCCGGAAGTTTTCTTCCGAGCCGATCGGCAGCTGGACGGGAACCGCGTTACACTTGAGGCGATCGTCCATCATCTTCAGGACATTGAAGAAATCGGCACCCATCATGTCCATCTTGTTGACATAGACAAGACGCGGGACATGATATTTGTCAGCCTGTCTCCATACAGTCTCGGTCTGCGGTTCCACGCCGCCTTTGGCGCAGAGCACTGTCACAGACCCATCAAGCACGCGCAGGGAGCGTTCGACCTCAACAGTGAAGTCGACGTGGCCCGGCGTGTCAATAATATTGATACGAGTTCCCTTCCAGAAGCAGGTGGTTGCAGCGGACGTGATCGTGATGCCACGTTCCTGCTCCTGCGCCATCCAGTCCATCGTAGCAGTGCCTTCATGGGTCTCACCAAGTCTGTAGTTGACACCGGTGTAGAACAAGATACGCTCAGTCGTCGTGGTCTTGCCTGCATCGATGTGAGCCATGATGCCAATATTTCTCGTATTCTCAAGTGAATATTGTCTTGGCATGCTGGTCTCCTTTTACTGTTACCAACGGAAGTGCGAGAATGCCTTGTTGGCTTCTGCCATCTTATGCGTATCTTCGCGCTTCTTCACGGCAGCGCCGGTGTTGTTGCAGGCATCCATAATCTCGCCTGCCAGGCGCTCCTTCATGGTCTTTTCACTTCTGGCGCGGCTGTAGTTTGTCAGCCAGCGCAGGCCAAGGGTCTGGCGTCTTTCGGGTCTGACCTCGATCGGAACCTGATAGTTGGCGCCACCCACGCGGCGGGTCTTGACTTCCACTGCGGGCATGATGTTTTCCATTGCCTGCTGGAAAGCCTCAAGACCAGATTTGCCGGTCTTCTCTTCAACGATCTGGAATGCGCCGTAAACAACCTTCTGTGCGACGCCCTTCTTGCCGTCGAGCATGATGCTGTTGACAAGCTTGGTCACCAGAATCGAACCGTAGATCGGATCCGGGAGAATTTCTCTCTTGGGGACATTACCTCTTCTGGGCACTGTGCTTCCCTCCTTCATACAAAAATGATTTCATAGGTACTTCGAAAGGCTTTTCCTTCCGTGGGTGCCTGCCAAGAGGTTCTTACATCTATAAAAAACTCTCGGCAAGGCGTTGCCTTGCACAAGGCAGATTTGCAATAATGCTGGAAGAATTACTTCTTCTTGCCGGCCTTCGGGCGCTTTGCGCCGTACTTCGAGCGAGCCTGCATACGGCCCTGAACGCCCTGCGTATCCAGCGTACCGCGAATGATGTGGTAACGAACGCCAGGCAGGTCCTTGACACGGCCGCCGCGGATCAGAACGACGGAGTGCTCCTGCAGGTTGTGACCGACACCGGGGATATAAGCGGAAACTTCGAAACCGTTCGTCAGACGCACACGGGCGATCTTACGAAGCGCGGAGTTCGGCTTCTTCGGGGTGGTGGTACGAACTGCGGTGCAGACACCTCTCTTCTGCGGGGACGACAGGTCGGTGGGGCGGTTCTTCAGCGTGTTGACGCCCTTCTGCAGAGCCGGAGCGGTGGACTTGTAGGTCGTCTGCTCTCTTCCCTTGCGAACCAGCTGATTAAAAGTAGGCATATAGTTCCTCCTTCCTCAAGATTTCGCTGTTTAACAGCTTTTATATTATCCCGAAATACCATAAGATATTCCGTTGGGACCAAATAATGGTCTGCTACCGGACAAGCGCCGCAGCGGCAGCAGAAACGGAAATCTGACAGGCCCGGCCCAGCTCCAGCATGGAAGCAACCTGCGTAACCGGCACCCCTTCTTCTGCGCAGCGCGCCGCAATGGGCTCCGTCAGCGCCGGGTCGGCGTCATCAGCCAGAAAGACGACCAGCGCGCGGTGCTCATTCAGTGCCCTGCGCAGCTGCTTGATGCCGACGACCTTCTTTTCCGTTTTGAGTTTTTCCAACATATTCTGATACCTCCGGGCTGCAATTTCGCGCAGACCCGCACAATCATGAATTATAGCAGAATAAACGAAATTCGTCAACAGAAATTGTCGATCAAATTTCAAAATATTTTCAAAAACCGTTGATATTCCAAGCTATTTTCCATTTCAGCATTTTGAACAAAGCATTGCGATGCCATTCGCACCATCAAGTCCGTTTCACTTGACAGTTTATCTCGTTTGTGTTACCTTGTATTTAACCATTTGGTTTAATACAAGGTGGAATACGCACATGCCGCTGCAATTAACACTACGCGCACTCTCTGACCCAACGCGCCGCGAAATCGTAACCATTCTGAAATCAGGTCCGCAGACCGCAGGCAGACTTTCCGCTCAGTTTCCCATGTCCGCCGCTGCCGTTTCGAAGCATTTGTCTATATTAAAAGACGCTGGACTGGTCCGTGTCCGGCGCGAAGGTACTCATCTCATCTATGAATTGAACGCCAGCGTTCTGGAAGAACTGCTCACATGGCTGATGGAGTTAAAAGGAGAACTGCAATGAAATCATCAAAACCGCTCTACCGCTGGGTTTTTGCACTGATCATGCTTGGCTTTGTCGTCACTGCCGTCCTGCTCGCACTCATGCCAGCGCGCGTACCCATGCATTATAACGCCGCCGGCGAGGTCGACCGGATCGGCAGCAAATACGAAAATCTGCTGCTCCCCTGCTCCACCGCACTCTTTGGCGCGATGTTTCTGGTGTTGGCGCGGCATATGGGAAACATGAACCCCGGAAACGAGAGACCTCTGCTTGTCTGCAATATTGCCATGTGCGCAGGTCTCAACGTCTTGTACTCCGCGCTGATGGTCAAATCGCTCTTTCTGGCAGACAGGCAGGCAGAAGAAGTTGACATAACAAAATTCATGGCCATCGCGATCGGTCTCGTTCTCATCATCACAGGCAATCGTATGCCCAAAGCCACGCGTAACGCTGCGTTCGGCCTGCGCACAACATGGAGCAGCAAAAATGACGTTGTCTGGCAGCGCTGCCAGCGCTTCGGCGGCTACACCGGCGTGGCGGCAGGCATATTTCTGATTGTCCTGTCGTGCTTTCTTACCGGCGCTGCCATCTCAGCCGCAATGCTGGCGGTCATCCTGCTATGGACCTTCGTCTGCATCTGCGCATCAAAGAAAATCTATCAGAAATGGGAACAGGAACAAAAAGCCGGACAGTAACCATCCTTTCACACTAAACCCCCTGCGGCAAGCCGCAGGGGGTTCGCTGTTTGTTTAAAGTTTCTCTTCGTCGATCATTTCCTGCGTAACTTCTGACGCGGGCGTGATGCCCTCTTCAAAGTCGCGGTAGGCCATGAGACCGGAACCGGCCGGAATGAGTTTACCAATGATGACGTTCTCCTTCAGACCGACCAGATGGTCAATCTTGCCCTTGATCGCAGCGTCGGTCAGAACCTTGGTGGTCTCCTGGAACGACGCGGCAGACAGCCACGACTCGGTGGCAAGAGACGCCTTGGTGATGCCCATGAGCAACAGGCTGTTTGTGGCAAGGCGCAGATCCGTCTCACCGGCATCGATGCGCGCCTGAATCGCCGCATTGGCGTCTTCGTATTCATAGACGTCGATGACGGTGCCACTGAGCAGATCGGTATCGCCGGGATCTTCCACACGGACCTTGCGCATCATCTGACGGATGATGACCTCGATGTGCTTTTCGTTGATGTCAACGCCCTGCTGACGGTACACTGCCAGAACACCCTGTGTCAGATAATCCTGTACAGCCTCAACACCGGAGATGCGCAGCACGTCATGCGGGTTGAGCGCGCCGTCGGTGATGGGTTCGCCCTTGCGCACACGCTTGCCATGTTCGACCTTCAGACCCACGGAATACGGCACCTGATACTGCTTGACCTCGCCGTCATCAGCCGTGACGGTGATGTTGCGCAGCGCCGTCTTGTGCGAATCGTCGACGTCGACGACGCCGTCGATCTCAGCAATCTGCGCCATTTTCTTGGGCTTACGGGCCTCAAACAGTTCTTCGACTCGGGGAAGACCCTGCGTGATATCGTCGCCGGCAACACCGCCGGTGTGGAAGGTACGCATCGTCAGCTGCGTGCCGGGTTCGCCGATGGACTGCGCGGCGATAATACCGACGGCCTCGCCCAGGTTCACCAGCTCGCTGGTGGCCAGGTTCATGCCGTAGCACTTCGCGCACACGCCGCTGCGGGCCTTACAGCCGAGTACCGAGCGGACGTAGATCTTATCCAGACCGTGCGCGGCAAACTTGGCCGCGTCCTCTTCGCGCAGCATCTCGTCCTTCGAATGCAGCAGCTCACCTGTCTGCGGATCGGTCACATCATAGACCGGGTAGCGGCCGCGAATGCGGTTGGCAAAGGAGTCAATGAGCTGGCCTTTTTCGTAGTAGTCGCCCTTCCAGCTGCCCTGCGTGGAACCGCAGTCAAACTCGCGGATAATGACGTCCTGACAGACATCAACCATGCGGCGGGTCAGATAACCGGAGTCGGCGGTACGAAGTGCGGTATCAGTCAGGCCCTTGCGCGCGCCTCGGGAGGAAATAAAGTATTCCAGTGCCGACAGGCCTTCACGGAAATTGGCCTTGATTGGGATTTCGATGGTGCGGCCGTTGGTATCGGCCATCAGGCCACGCATACCGGCCAGCTGGCGGATCTGGTTCATGCTGCCTCGAGCGCCGGAGTCAGCCATCATGAAGATCGGGTTGAACCGCTTCAGATTCCCCTGCAGCGCGTCGGTAACGTCCTTGATGGACTTCTCCCACTGCTGCACAGTCAGGCGGTAGCGTTCATCGTTGGTGATAAAGCCGCGCTTGTACTGGCGGTCGATCTTGACGACCTCTTTCTCGGTCTGGCTGATGATCTCATACTTCTTCTCCGGAATCTCCATGTCCGCGATGGAAACGGTAATGGAGGCCTTGGTGGAGTACTTGTAACCCAGTGCCTTGACCTTGTCAAGCATCTCGGTCGAGAGCGTAAAGCCGTTGATGCGGATACACTTGTCGATGATCTTGCCGAGCTGTTTTTTGCCGACGACAAAGTCGATTTCCAGCGGGAACATGTCGTCCACCGTCTCGCGCTTCTTAAAGCCGAGGTTCTGCGGGATGGCGTCGTTGATGATGAGCCGGCCCACGGTGGCATCGATGATACGGTGCACCTTATGGCCGTCGATCTCAAGCTCTTTCCAGACCTTGATGGGATCGTGCATGTCGATCAGGCCCTCGGAATAGGCCATCATAGCCTCGTCTTCGCTGTGATAGGTCTTATAGACCTCGCGCGGCTTGATAGAACCGGCTTCCAGAGCGGTCTTGGCAAAATCGCCCACGGTGCGCACATAGATGTGGTTCTCTTCCTTGATATCGGCGTCCTTGTCCCAGACGTTCCAGATATAGATGACTTCATCCGCCGCGACCTCGCCTGCGTCATACGCGGCCACCGCCTGCTCCAACGTCTGGAAGCTGCCGGAGATGGTCTCAGGCCGGTCCGTCTCGTTCTGCAGCAGCGCGCCGCGCGTTCTGAGATAGAACTGATAGTCATCAGATTCGGGATCGTCCCAGATATTCTTAACCCAGATGGGCTTCTCAGGCAGAAGCTTGCCGCACTCGAGCAGCGGGAAAATCTCATGCAGCGTGTCGAACGCATCGATGTCGTAACGCTGATAGGTCAGATAGTAGGTGCCGAGGATCATATCCTGCGTCGGCACGGTGACGGGCTTGCCGTCCTGCGGACGCAGCAGGTTGTTCGCCGAAAGCATCAGCATTCTGGCCTCAGCCTGCGCCTCAGCGGAAAGCGGCACATGGATGGCCATCTGGTCGCCGTCAAAGTCGGCGTTGAACGCGGTGCAGCAAAGCGGATGCAGCTTCAATGCGCGGCCCTCGACCAGAACAGGCTCAAACGCCTGGATGCCCAGACGGTGCAGCGTCGGCGCACGGTTGAGCATAACTGGGCGATCCTTGATGATATCTTCCAGCGCATCCCAGACCTCGTCCTTGCCCTTGTCGATCATTTTCTTGGCCGACTTGATATTGTTTGCCAGACCGTCCTCAACGAGCTTTTTCATCACGAACGGGCGGAACAGCTCAATGGCCATTTCCTTCGGCACGCCGCACTGATAGAGTTTGAGCTCCGGCCCGACAACGATAACCGAACGGCCCGAATAGTCAACACGCTTGCCGAGCAGGTTCTGGCGGAAACGGCCCTGTTTGCCCTTGAGCATGTCGGACAGAGACTTGAGCGCGCGGTTGTTGGCACCCGTGACCGCACGGCCTCGGCGGCCATTGTCGATCAGCGCGTCAACCGCTTCCTGCAGCATGCGCTTCTCATTGCGGATGATGATATCCGGTGCAGAGAGCTGGATCAGTCTCTTCAGGCGGTTATTGCGGTTGATGACGCGGCGGTAGAGGTCGTTCAGGTCGGACGTGGCGAACCGACCGCCGTCGAGCTGCACCATCGGGCGAAGCTCCGGAGGGATAACAGGCAGCACGTCCATGATCATCCACTGCGGGTCATTGCCGGAGATGCGGAACGCCTCAACAGCCTCAAGCCGCTTGATGATGCGCAGCTTCTTCTGGCCCGACGCGTCCTTCAGCTCGGCGCGCAGCTGCTCAGACAACTCATCCAGATTGATCTGGCCAAGAAGTTCCTTGATGGCTTCCGCGCCCATACCGGCCTTGAAGTCATCCTCGTACTTTTCGCGCATATCGCGGTATTCTTTTTCAGACAGGATCTGATTCTTGACCAGCGGGCAGTCGCCGGGATCGGTGACGATATAGCTGGCAAAATACAGAACCTTCTCCAGAATCCGCGGGCTGATGTCCAGAAGCAAACCCATGCGCGAGGGAATGCCCTTGAAATACCAGATATGGCTGCAGGGCGCGGCCAGTTCGATGTGGCCCATGCGCTCGCGGCGGACCTTCGCCTTGGTGACCTCGACGCCGCAGCGGTCGCAGATCTTACCCTTGTAGCGGATCTTCTTATATTTGCCGCAGTGGCACTCCCAGTCTTTCGTCGGGCCAAAAATGCGCTCGCAGAACAGGCCGTCGCGCTCGGGCTTCAAAGTGCGGTAGTTGATCGTTTCAGGTTTCTTGACCTCGCCATAAGACCACTCACGGATCTTATCCGGGGAAGCAATACCGA
>JAEDFW010000060.1 GCA_016297855.1 Oscillospiraceae bacterium | reverse complement strand
ACCACCGTCATCGCGCAGGAGGATCTGCGCCGCCAGCAGGAGATCTGCGATACTATCAAACATGACTGGCTCGCGCAGGGCATCACCCCGCGCGCATTCGTCGACACCTACGGCTGTCAGCAGAACGAGGCCGATTCCGAGCGTATTCGCGGGATGCTTGCCTCGTGCGGCTACGCCATTGTGGATACCGAAGAGGGTGCCGACTGCATCGTCATCAATACCTGCGCCATCCGCGAGCACGCCGAGACGCGCGTGTACGGCAATGTCGGCGCGCTGGTGCACACCAAGAGACGCCATCCAGGGCAGAAAATTTTCCTGTGCGGCTGCATGATGGGGCAAAGTCAGGTCGCGCAGCGGATCAAGGAGAGCTACCGCCACGTCGACGGTGTATTCAATCCCCACCAGCTCTGGCGCTTTCCGGAGCTGCTGCAATATGTACTGAAAACAAATAAGCGCGTATTTGCCACCGATGATTCCTCCGGCAACATTGCGGAGGGTCTGCCGGTCGTGCGCGCATCCAAGCTCAAGGCATGGGTATCGATCATGTACGGCTGCAACAATTTCTGCTCGTACTGCATCGTGCCGTATGTGCGCGGGCGCGAGCGTTCCAGGCAGCCGGAAGACATTCTCGACGAGGTGCGCGGACTCGTCTCCGAAGGCTACAAGGATATTACGCTGCTGGGGCAGAACGTCAATTCCTACGGAAAAGATTTGGATACCGGCGTGGATTTTTCTGATCTGCTGGCGCAGATTGCAGCGCTTGATGGTGATTTTTGGCTGCGCTTTATGACCAGCCACCCCAAGGACGCAGGCAAAAAGCTCTTTGAAACCATGGCGAGCCATGACAAGATCGCGAAACAGCTGCACCTGCCCTTCCAATCGGGCAATGACCGTGTTTTAAAGCAGATGAACCGCCACTATGACAGCGCGCAGTACCGCGAGCTGGTGCGTCAGGCGCGCGAGGCGATGCCCGAGCTGGTGCTCACCAGTGACGTGATCGTGGGCTTCCCGGGCGAGACGGCGGAGGAATTTGAAGATACCCTGCGGCTCATTGAAGACGTGCGCTATGACGCGCTGTTTACCTTTATCTTCTCGCCGCGTCCGGGCACACCGGCAGCCAAAATGGAAGATCCCACGCCGAAGGAAGAAAAGAACCGCCGCTTTGACCGGCTGTGTGACGCACAGAACCGTATCTCGCTGGAGATCCATCAGGCATACGTCGGCAAGACCATGCGTGTGCTCATTGACGGACGTGAGGACGATGTGCTCACCGCGCGCACCGAAGGCGGCAGGCTGGTGCGCCTGCCGGGCGCAGACGATCTCATCGGCACGTTCCAAAGCGTACGCATCACCGGCTGCACAACGTGGTCGCTTACCGGTGAGCTGGTCTGATTGGACCAAAATTTCCCCACAGGAGGCGCTTTTATGGCAGAACTTACGCCCATGATGCAGCAATACCGCCAGATCAAGGCGCAGAATCCCGACTGCATCCTCTTTTTCCGTCTGGGCGATTTCTATGAGATGTTCGACGAGGACGCTCGGCTGGCTTCCAAGGAGCTGGACCTCACGCTCACCACGCGCGACCGCAGCAAGGACAAGGCCGCAGACGACAAAACGCCCATGTGCGGCGTGCCGTATCACTCATCTGAGAGCTATGTGGCCAGGCTTGTCGCGCGCGGCTACAAGGTCGCCATTTGTGAACAGATGGAAGACCCGGCGCTGGCCAAGGGGCTTGTCAAGCGCGATATCATCCGCATTGTGACCCCCGGCACCGTAACGCAGAGTTCGATGCTGGAGGAATCAAAGAACAACTATTTCGCCTGCCTGTACGCTGAAAGCGGCGTATGGGCCGTGTGTTTCTGCGACGTGTCCACCGGCGCGTTCAGCGCCACGCGCATTGCGGGCGCGGACGCCGAGCCGGCCGTCTGCAATGAGCTGTCCGGCTTCTGCCCGGCCGAGGTACTGCTCGGCGGCGCAGCGGAAAAAAGCGAGGCCGTGACGGGTTTTCTGCGTGAACGGCTGCGCTGCTGCGTGACGGCGGCGCATGCGGACACGTTTGACTATGACCTCTGCACCAGCGCTGTGCGCGCGCAGTTCGACGAGGTGTCGATTCCTGCCGCCGTAACGAAGGACCGCTGCATGATGGTCGCAGTCGGCGCGCTTCTTCGCGCGCTGCGCGAGACGCAGAAATGTGACCTCGGCCACATCCGCGAGCTGGAATTTTATCTAAGCGGCAAGTTCATGACGCTCGACCTCACCGCCCGGCGCAATCTCGAACTGACCGAAACGCTGCGCAGCAAGGATAAGCGCGGCAGCCTTCTGTGGGTGCTCGACAAAACCAAAACCGCCATGGGCGGACGGCTTCTTCGCGCGTGGATGGAGCGGCCGCTTTTAAACCCCGCGCAGATTACGCGCAGGCTTTCTGCCACGCAGGAATTGGTAAAAAAGACCGTTGACCGCGAGGAACTTATCTTATCTTTAAAAACCGTCACGGATTTTGAGCGCGTCATGGCGCGCATCGCCACCGGCACGGCTAACTGCCGTGACCTGATGAGCATGGCGCAGGGCGCGCAGGCGCTGCCGCAGATCAAAGCCAGACTTTCCGGCATGGAATCGGCAATGCTCAAAGGGCTGTACGACAATCTTGATACGCTGGAGGATCTTTCCTCCAAAATTCTCGGCACCATCGCAGACGATCCTCCCTTTACGCTGCGTGAGGGCGGGCTGATCCGTCCGGGCGCGAACGACGAGATCGACCGTCTGCGCGATATCCAGTCCGGCGGCAAGCAGACGCTTCTGGACATTGAAGCGCGCGAAAAGGAAAAGACTGGAATCCGCAACCTGCGCGTGGGCTATAACCGCGTGTTTGGGTACTATATTGAAGTCGCCAAGGGCCAGCTTTCGCTTGTGCCAGGCAGCTACATCCGCAAGCAGACGCTCTCCACCGGCGAGCGCTACATCACCGAAGAGCTGAAGGAACTGGAAAACACCATTTTAACTGCCAAGGACCGGCTGGCAAGTCTTGAGTACGAACTGTTTGTGCAGCTGCGCACCGAGCTTGCCGCGCAGGCCGCGCGAGTGCAGGCCGCCGCACAGGCCGTCGCGCAGCTGGACGTACTTTGCTCGTATGCCGCCGTGGCCGTACATAACCACTACTGCCGGCCCGACATCGACCTCTCAGGTGAGATCTCCATCACCGGCGGTCGGCATCCCGTGGTCGAGCAGGTGCTGAAAGATTCGCTGTTCGTCCCCAACGACACGCAGTTGGGCACACCGGACTGCCGTGTGGCCATCATCACAGGCCCCAACATGGCGGGCAAATCGACGTACATGCGGCAGGTGGCGCTGATCGTGCTCATGGCGCAGATGGGCTCGTTCGTACCGGCAAAATCCGCGCGCATCGGCGTGGTCGACCGGCTCTTTACCCGCATCGGCGCATCGGACGATCTGGCCTCGGGCCAGTCGACGTTCATGGTCGAGATGAACGAGGTAGCCGATATCCTCAAAAACGCCACCCCGCACTCGCTGCTCATCCTCGACGAGATCGGCCGCGGCACGTCCACCTTTGACGGCATGGCCATCGCCCGGGCGGTACTCGAATATGTGGCAGACACAAAAAAGCTGGGTGCAAAGACGCTCTTCGCCACGCACTACCACGAGCTGACTGTTATTGAGCAGGAGCTTGGGAGTGTCAAGAACTTCAACATCGCCGTCAAAAAGCGGCAGGGTGACATGATTTTCCTGCGTAAAATCGTCCCCGGTGCGGCTGACGACAGCTACGGCGTGGAAGTTGCCAAGCTCGCAGGGCTGCCGGATAAGCTCATCGCCCGCGCCCGGCAGATTTTGAAAGAACTGGAATCGGATGCGCCCGCACCCGTGCGCGCGAATCCCGCTGCTGCGGCGGACGATCAGCTTTCGATGCTCGACATGCACACGGACGAGCTGCGCCGCGCACTGGAGGAAATCACTGTCGAGACGCTCACGCCGATTGAGGCGATGAACGTACTGTACAAATTAAAGCAGCTTCTGTAAATTTGCAAGGAGGCCCGATATGGCCCGAAAACCTTCCCATTCGCTGCAATGCGGCCTGACAAAGGCAGAAACAATCGCCGGCTGGTGTTATTTGCCGTTCTATCTGGTGCTGCTGAGCGTGATAATCCAATACGCGTGCAGCTGGCTTTCCATCCCGCTGACGGAACTGACGCTCAATATCGTTTACTTCGTCATTAACCTCACGGTAGTGCTCATCATCTTTCGCCGGTTTTTGCGCCAGCGCTTTTTCGGCGGCAGCTTCTGGCTGTTCGTGCAGGCCGTCATTCTGGGGTTCGTGCTCTACTACGCCTCGACCTACGCCATCGATCTCATTGTGAATCTGCTCGGCGGGACGCTGACGCTCTACAATAACGATACCGTAGCGGGACTGGTGGATGCAGGCTACTATGTGATGATGTTCATCACTATCATCTTAGCGCCCATCATCGAAGAGACGCTTGTGCGCGGGCTGGTGTTCGGTTCGATCCACGGCGTCTCGCGCCTGATGGCCTACATTCTCTCCTGCATTATTTTTACGCTCATGCACAGCTGGCAGTATTTTGGCGCGTATCCGCTTGGTTCGGTGCTTTTAAGCTGCCTGCCGTATATCCCCGCGTCCATCGCGCTGGCCTGGGTCTATGAAAAATCCGGCACGATCTGGGCATCCATCACCCTGCACGCGCTCATCAACGCCATTTCCTTCGGCGTTCTGAGCCTTGGCTAAAAGGAGCGTTCTATGCCGAAAGTCATTCAGCTCGATCCGCATGTCGCTGACCTCATCGCCGCCGGCGAAGTGGTCGAGCGTCCCGCGTCCGCCGTCAAGGAACTGGTCGAAAATTCCATTGACGCGGGCGCAAAAACGGTTACGATAGAGATAGAAAACGGTGGGATGCGCTATATCCGCATCACCGACGACGGCTGCGGCATGCTGCCCGACGACGCGCGACGCGCGTTTTTGCGCCACGCCACCAGCAAGCTGCGCACCGCTTCCGACCTTGCCGCCATCGGCACGCTGGGATTCCGCGGCGAAGCGCTGGCCGCCATTTCGTCCGTTTCACGCGTCGATCTTCTGACGCGCGCGGCTGGTGCGGATGAGGGTGTGAGCCTGCACCTTGATGCGGGCAGCATCACGTCCGAACAGCCTGCAGGCTGCCCCGAAGGTACAACCATTATCGTGCGCGAACTGTTTTTCAACACGCCCGCACGCATGAAATTCATGAAATCCGACTCTGCCGAGGGCGCGGCCGTCTTTGCAGCCGTGCAGCAGCAGGCACTCGCGCACCCCGAAATCTCCTTCCGCTTCATCAAGGACGGTCAGGAGCAGCTGCACACCGCCGGAGACGGCGAACGCATGGGCGCGATCTACGCCATCTTCGGCCGCGAGCTGGCAAAAAACATGGTTTCAGTCGAAAGCCGCTGGGAAAATATCCGCGTGCGCGGCTACGTCAGTTCGCCAAACGCTACGCGAGGCAACCGTTCGTACGAGATGTTCTTTGTGAACGGGCGGTTTGTGAAGTCACGAATGCTGGGCGCTGCTTTGGAAGAAGCCTATAAAAATCAGATCATGACGGGGCGCTTTCCTGCGTGCGTGCTGGAGGTGCAGCTGCCGGTGCAGGCCGTGGACGTAAACGTCCACCCGGCCAAGACCGAGGTCAAATTTCTCTCCGAGCGCGCAGTTTTTGACGCGGTGCACTACGGCGTACTGTCCGCGCTTGGAAAAGCTTCCAAGCGTCCGGAAATGAAGCTGCCCGAGCAAAAAAGCACGATTGCGCCACAGCTGGCGCCCGTCATACCCGAAACGCACACCGCAGTCGCGCCAAAACCCGACTTTTTTAAAACCATGCCCGCTGCACAGCTGCGAAAAGAACTTGACATGCAGAACCATACGCCGCAGTCTACGGCGAAGCAGCCCATCCGCCCCGCCGCGCAGCCGGTACGCGTGTTCGCCGATGAGCCGGCCTTCGCGCCTGAGCGCGTCGTCGCTTCGCCAGTGGTGTTTCCTGCACGCGAAGCACCTGTGCAAAGTGCTGAGCCTCTGAAGGCAGAACCTTCTAAATCTGAACCTGCATTCACGCCCACTCTCAGGCCGCAGAGCAAGCCCGAAACGGAGCAGCAGTCAATCGCATTGCCTGAACTGCAATGGCGCATCGTCGGCGAGGCGATGGACACCTACATCATTGTCGAGCAGATTGATACGCTGTTCTTCATCGACAAACACGCCGCGCATGAGCGGATTCTCTTTGAAAAATTAAAATCGCAGAAGCAGGGCGTGATGATGCAGCTGCTCATGACGCCTGCGCTTGCCGAGCTGTCGCAGCCCGAGGCCGCGGCGGCAATGGAGCATCCGACGCTTCTCGCGCAGCTCGGCTTTGAGCTGGAGGAGTTTGGCGGCGGAACGCTGCGCATCCGCCAGATTCCGGCGGAGCTGGATCTTCCCGGCGCGCAGCAGGCGCTGCAGGCGCTGTGCGCGAAGCTGCTGGCCGGGCAGACAGTCGACCCCGATTCGATGCGCGACGAGCTGCTGCATACCATCGCATGCAAAGCCGCAATCAAGGCAGGCTATCACACTGAGCCGGCCGAACGGGAGCATCTTGTGCGCGAGGTGCTCACCCGCGACGATATCCGCTGCTGCCCGCACGGACGGCCGGTCTGTATCTCGCTCACAAAAAAGCAATTAGAAAAGCAATTCAAGCGCACGTAATATGCCATTTGGAGGGAGGCTGGGCCTTGGACAATATTATCTGCGTCGTGGGGCCTACGGCCTCCGGCAAAACGGCCTTTGCCGTGCGTCTGGCGCAATCGCTCGACGGTGAGGTCATTTCCTGCGACTCCATGCAGATCTACCGCCGCATGGACATCGGTACGGCAAAGCCCTCAGTGGAGGAAATGTGTGGAATACCACACCATATGATCGACATTGTGGAGCCGGATGACGATTTTTCCGTCGGAAAATATGTACAAATGGCGGACAAAGTTTTGCAGGACGTGCTCTCGCGCGGCAAAACCGCCGTGATCTGCGGCGGTACGGGGCTGTATGTGGACAGTCTCATCGCGGGCCGCAGCTTCGCGCCGTATCCCTCCACCGGCAAGCGGGCAGCGCTGGAAAAGACCGTCGCCGAGGAGGGCATCGAGCCGCTGCTCCAGCGTCTGCGTGAAGTCGACCCTGATTCTGCCGCGCGGCTGCATGCGTCGGATGAAAAGCGCATCATCCGCGCGCTGGAAGTCTATGACGAGACGGGAAAAACCATCACCTGGCACAACGAACAGACAAAAGAACAGCCTCCGCGCTACACGCCGTACTGGCTGGGGCTTGACTTTGCAGAGCGAAGCGTGTTATACTCGCGCATCGATAGACGCGTTGATCTGATGTTGGAAGCAGGGCTTCTGGACGAGATCCGCATGCTCGCCGCAAGCGGCATACCGGAATCCTGCACTGCCATGCAGGCGATTGGCTATAAAGAGTATCTGGCGGCACTGCGCGGCGAAGTCTCCTTCGACGAAGCGACCGCGCTTGTCAAGCAGCGCTCGCGCAATTACGCCAAACGGCAGCTGACGTGGTTCCGCCGCAACCGGGACATGCATTGGCTTTTGCAACAGCCCGGACAGGATTTTGACGGCGTTTTTCGCGCCGCATGCCACGATATTCCTTTTTTCGCGCATGGATAATGCTACAGTATGGGTATTACTATAAAGAAAAGGAGTCAATACCCATGCAACGTACAGAAAACTATCAGGATCTCTTTTTGAACCAGGCGCGGAAGGAGCACACGCCGCTGACCGTTTTTCTGATGAACGGCTTTCAGATGCGCGGCGTCATTACCGGCTTTGACGCGTTTGTCATCCTGCTGCAGTCGGATGGCAAGCAGCAGATGATCTACAAGCACGCCGTATCGACCATGACACCGTCGGTGCCCGTGCGTCTTTCGCAGGAGTAACCGCTTTGGCTCCTGCGTCTGGAAGGAGCCTATATGAAGCAGGGCAGACATTACACCAATCTGATCTTATGGATCTTGCTGGCTGCGATCGCAGTCTACTTCGGTTACAGCGTGGTCAGCTCCCTGTACGAGCCGCTCACCACGGTCACGGCCGTGGAGTATGAGGCAGGCGCCGGTTACTACACGACGGGCTTCGTCGTGCGCAACGAGTCCGTCGTGCAGACAAGCTACGATATCACCGTGCTCTCTGCCGCCGAGGGTGAGCATGTCTCCGCCGGTGCGTCCATCGCTACAGGCTATCTCACCGACGGCGCGCAGCAGCGCCAGGGCCGTATCGCCGAGCTGCGTTCCCAGCTGCAGCAGCTGAATTTTGCCTATCAGTACTCCGCCAACGCCGCCGACCAGGCGGCGCTGGACGCGGAGATCAAATCCTCGCTTGCGGCCATGAGCCGATATATCGTCCGGCGCGACATGAACTCGGTTTCAGATCTCGCGCCCGAACTCAAGGGCTTGGTCCTGCGCCGCAGTTCCGACGATACCGACGCCGATTCCCTACAGCTGCAGATCGACGCCTTGCAGCAGGAGCTGGACAGCCTTCTTTCGCAGGCAGAAAACGACACCAAAGCCGTGCGCGTCAGTGAGGCAGGCTATTTTTCCGCCGTGGTCGACGGGTATGAGTCCGTGCTCACGCCGGATATTCTTGATACGCTCAGCGTACCGGACTATCAGGCGCTGCAGTCCCGGCCCATCGCAGACGGCACCATCGGCAAGCTCATCCACGGCGACACCTGGTATTACGTAACAGCCGTGCCCGCCGATGAGGCTCGTGATGTCAAAGCCGGCGACACCGTGCAGGTCACGTTTGCGCGGGATTTTTATGAGAAAATTGACATGCGCGTTGAGCGCGTGGGCGATAATGAAGCCGGGTATCGGATGCTGATTCTCTCGTGCAACCGGTACATGCAGAATGTGACGCTGCTGCGCGAGCAGTCCGCCGACGTGATCTTTGTCTCTTACCCGGGGCTTCGCGTGCCGAAGGACGCCGTGCGTGTGGATGAAAGCGGCCAGCCCGGTGTGTATGTGCTCGAAAGCGCCGTGGCGCGCTGGAAATCGATCACCATTTTGCACGACAACGGCGAGAGCTACGTCGTTGAACTGGACAAGAACTCGACGGCCAATCTCTGGCCGGGAGATGAAGTGATCGTAAACGCAAAGGATCTCTATGACGGAAAGGTTGTGGGCTGAAATGTATACAGAACAGATTGCACAGAATATCGCGCGCATCCGCGCACAGATGGCCGAGGCGGCCATCCGGGCCGGAAGAAAGCCGGAAGAAATCATGCTCTGCGCGGCGACAAAAATGAATGACGCCGAGGCAGTAAAGGCAGCTGTAGCCGCTGGAGTGGACTGCTGCGGGGAAAACCGCGTGCAGGAGCTGACCGCCAAGCTGCCGCAGGGCGCGTATGAGGGCCGCCCCGTACACTTCATCGGCCATTTGCAGACAAACAAGGTCAAACAGGTCGTGGGAAAGGTCGATCTCATCCAGTCAGTCGACAGGATCGAGCTGCTTGCATGCATCGACAAAGAAGCGCGGAAACAGGGTGTTGTGCAAAACATTCTGCTCGAAGTGAACATTGGAGCCGAAGAAAGCAAATCCGGCTTCACGCCGGAGGCTGCGCAGCAGGCCGCGGCAAACATGACAGAATTTCCCGGATGCAGGCTGCTCGGACTCATGGCGATTCCGCCTGTGAGTGTCCACCCGGGAGATAATTGCAGATATTTTGCCGAAATGCACAACCTTTTTGTTGACATAAGCAGAAAAACATACGATAATGTGTCTATGGAATGCCTTTCGATGGGTATGAGCGATGACTTCGCCGACGCCATCCGGGAAGGCAGCACCATGATCCGCGTGGGTACCGCGATTTTTGGCCCAAGAAATTATAATGTCTGACAGACAGATATCGGAGGATATAGTGTTATGGGATTTATGGATGATCTGAAGAAGCTGGCAAAGCCGTACAGCGAGGACGAGGACGATTTCGACGAATTCGATGACGACGTAAGGCCCAGCCGTGCCTCGCGCAGCTCTGCTGCAGCCGCGCCGGCCAGAGAATCGTTCGACACCTCTTATGACGATACTCCCGCGTCCACCCGCCGTACACCGGGCGGCAGCAAAGTCGTCAACATTCATACAACTGCGCAGATGCAGGTCGTTCTGGTCAAGCCCGACCGCTTTGACAGCGTGTCGGATATCGCCGACCATCTGCGCAGCAAGCATGCTGTGGTTCTGAATCTGGAAGCAACGAATAAGGATGTAGCACGCCGGCTGGTTGATTTTCTTTCCGGCTGCGCCTACGCGCTTGACGGCAAGATCAAGAAGATCGCCATCAGCACCTATATCATCACGCCGTATAACGTTGACATCGTCGGCGATCTCATCGACGAACTGGAAAACAACGGCCTGTATCTGTAATTCGCCCGAGCAGGAGGAATCGCCATGTTCACACCGCAGGAAATCCAGGAGCAAACCTTTTCCAAGGCCGTCTTCGGCGGCTATGATATGCAGCAGGTTGACGAGTTTCTCGAGCCGCTGACCGAAGATTATATCACGCTGTATAAAGAGAATGCCGTTCTCAAGTCCAAGATGAAGATCCTCGTTGAAAAGCTCGAGGAATACCGCGCGCAGGA
>JAEDFW010000183.1 GCA_016297855.1 Oscillospiraceae bacterium | reverse complement strand
GAAATGAAGGGCCGCATCATCGGCCGCGAGGGCCGCAACATCCGCACGCTCGAGACCATCACAGGCGTCGATCTCATCATCGACGACACGCCCGAGGCCATCACCGTCTCCTCGTTTGATCCCGTCCGCCGTGAGGTGGCGCGGCTGGCGCTGGAGAAACTTATTGCCGACGGCCGTATCCATCCCACCCGTATTGAAGACATGGTGGAAAAAGCGCGCCGTGAGGTCGATCACACCATCAAGGTCGAAGGTGAACGCGCCACATTCGAAACGGGCGTGCACAATCTGCATCCCGAGCTCATCAAGCTCCTCGGCCGGCAGAAATACCGCACGTCCTACGGCCAGAACGTACTCAACCACTCCATTGAGGTGGCGCACATCTCGGGCCTGCTTGCCAGCGAGCTGGGCGTTGACGTGACGCTTGCCAAGCGCGCAGGTTTACTCCACGACCTTGGCAAATCCGTCGATCACGAAATGGAAGGCAGCCATGTCCAGCTGGGCGTGGAGCTTGCCAAGAAGTACAAGGAAAATCCCGTCGTTGTCAACGCCATCGAGGCGCACCATGGCGACGTCGAGCCGCAGACCGTCATCGCATGCCTCGTGCAGGCGGCTGACGCCATCTCCGCCGCTCGTCCCGGCGCACGGCGCGAGAACGTCGAGAACTATATCCGCAGACTTGAAAAGCTCGAAGAGCTGACCAGCTCCTTCCCGGGCGTAGAAAAGTCTTATGCCATTCAGGCAGGCCGCGAGGTTCGCATCATGGTCAAGCCGGAGGAGGTCACCGAGGACAACATGATCCTGCTTGCGCATGACCTTGCCCGCAAGATCGAGTCCGAGCTCGAGTACCCCGGCCAGATCAAGGTCAACGTCATCCGCGAGACCAAGGCCGTCGAGTACGCAAAATAATCCCTGTCAAAATCAAAAGAGGCGCACAGCTTGTGCGCCCCTTTTTCACGCAGCGAGGTATGATAAATGGTAGCATCAACCACAAAGGACATGACTGTCGGCACGCCGTGGAAGCTCATCACCGCGTTTGCCCTGCCGACCTTACTGAGTCAAATCTTTCAGCAGCTCTACAACACCGCCGACTCGCTGATTGTCGGCAGATTTTTAGGTGACGAGGCCTTGGCCGCCGTCAGTTCGTCCGGTACGCTGATCTTTCTGCTCATCAGCTTCTTCATGGGCACGGCGATGGGCGCAAGCGTCACCATTTCGCGCTACTTTGGCGCCGGCGACCACGAGCGTGTTTCGCGCGCCATCCACACCAACCTGGCGCTGGGTATCGTGGCGGGCGTCTTTTTGACCGTGTTCGGTGTGTGGTTTACACCGACGTTCCTGCGCTGGATGGGCACGGACCCGGACGTTTTGCCCGAAGCCATCAGCTATTTCCGGTACTACTTTTTAGGTGTCGGCGCGGTCATTCTGTATAACGTCTGCAAGAGCATCATGAACGCGCTTGGCGACAGCAAGCGCCCTTTGTACTATCTGATTTTCTCGTCGCTGGTCAACATCGCGCTGGATCTTCTGTTCATCGGCGTGTTCCGCTGGGGTGTCTGGTCGGCCGCCGTGGCCACCACCGTGTCGCAGGCCGCCAGCGCCGTTCTGTGCCTGATCCACCTGTGCAAGAAGGGTACGATCTACCAGATCCAGCTCAAAAAGCTGCGTATTGACGGAGAAATGTTCGTGCAGATCATCCGCTACGGCCTGCCGTCCGGCATTCAGAACTCCGTCATCGGTCTGGCCAACGTCATTGTGCAGACGAACATCAACTCCTTCGGCAAGGTCGCCATGGCTGCCTACGGCTCATACTCGAAGATTGAAGGCTTCGCGTTTCTTCCCATCAACAGCTACACCATGGCCATCACCACTTACATCGGCCAGAATCTGGGTGCCGGCGAATACGCGCGTGCGAAGAAGGGCTCGCGCTTTGGTATCGGCTGCTGTGTGATCTTGTCCGAGCTGATCGGCTTCGGCATCTACGCCTTTGCTCCGCAGCTCATCGGCCTGTTTTCCAATACTCCCGAGGTCATCGCACTCGGCACGCGCCAGTGCCGCACCATCGCGCTGTTCTTCTTCCTGCTGGCGTTCTCGCACGCAGTCGCGTCTGTCTGCCGCGGTGCAGGCAAGGCGTTCGT